>CAZYTZ010000016.1:0-23750 GCA_964650545.1 Microcaldota archaeon
GTCGCCGCGGCCATCTTCGGAAAGCCAGTGCTTGTCATGACCGACCGCGTGTCGCGCGAGGAAATCGAGCCCCTGCTGAAATCAGCCGGAGTGCAAAAGTACGAATTCTTCGATGGCGACGAGAACGCGCTGCGCGAAAAGCTGTTCACCTATCCCTCCACGCGCAAAAGCGAGGGCAACACAGAGGTGGTCATCGATGCCTGCTTCCCTGTGAAGGGCATTGGCACGGTTGCGCTTGGCATCGTGCAGCAGGGCAGCGTGCATGTGCACCAGAAGCTCACTTTCCTCCCATCAGGCAAGGAGTCCGATGTCAAATCCATCCAGGTGCAGGACGTTGACGTGAAGGAAGCCGAAGTGGGCAGCCGCGTCGGGCTGTCGCTTCGCGACCTGAACGCAGAGGAGGTCGGCAAGGGCGACCTGGCTGTGGGGGAGAAATTCCCGCCGGCAAACAAGATTGAGGCGGACGTGTCCCTCACGAAATTCTACAAGGGCGATATCACTTCCCTTCAGTTCTTCATCCTATCTGGCCTGAAGTACGTTGCATGCAAGGCGAAAAAGCTAGAGGGAAGCAAATTCGAAATCGAGCTCTCATCACCGCTTAACATCCGCGCAGGAGAAACAGTGCAGCTTTTCCTCCCAGAGGCAATGCCGCGCGCGATTGGGAGCGCGAAAATAGTGAGGATAATTCCCTAGTCAGTAATGATATCCGTTGTATTCCTTTACCACCAACGATCGTTTTGCTTTACTTGCTCTTGCAGGACATCATTGGAACCCGCGACAATTTGATAAACCGAAGCATCTGCACGAATGACAGAAACCACGGAATGTTCTTCCTGCAGGGCCTGCGCGCCCTGAAGTCCCGTTGCAATCTTGGCGACCTCATTCAGTCTCTCACACGCAAGGATTTTTAATCTTGAAATTCCGGCAGACATAACGGACGAAACGAAACGATCGTTTTTTGTGTCAAGAACCATTACACGATCGGAATCTTCCCCCGCAATAGCATTACTGTAAATTTTTTCCTGCAACTCATCAATTATCGAAGCCATCCTCATGATCTTGTCCTTTACGCCAGGAATTTCTATCAGTGGTTTATCCCTGAATTTTCTTGTCCTAACATACGTCAACGATTCATCGTATGCGCGCTCAATCAGCCCAAGCATCTGCGCCTGGATGTTGGTTCTCATATGGAAAAGTGCATGGAACGCTATCTTAAGGCCATGGTCAACGCTGCCCAAAACATTTTCAGGGGCAACTGGCACATCGTCAAAGAAAATGTCCGATGTCTTTGATCCGCGCCACCCAGAATAGTCCTCTGGTTTGCCAGCTACGAATCCGGTTCCCCTGCCTTCTATTTTTGAAGGAACGATAAATGCGGTTATTTTGTTGTTTTCTCCTGTTGCGAAAACCAATGATATGTTTGCAATCGGCCCGTTTGTGATGAAGGATTTTGAGCCGTTTAGGATGAAATTATCGCCTTGTTTGGCATATCTTAAGGAGCGGGCGAACGCAGGATTTGACCCGCCATCGTTTCCAGTGAGCCCAAAACAGCCAATTTTTCTCCCCTTAGCTATCTGCGGCAGCCACATCCATTTCTGTTGCTGTGTGCCATACAAAGCAACGGCGTTTGAAAAGAGCCCGTTGCCAACAAAATACGCAGCAGCGGATGAGCTTCCATACGCCATGTTTTCATGCAACTCAGCAGTATTGAAATATTTGCGTTTCTGCCAATACCCACCATAAAACTTAGGTATGCCGACTTCTGCCAATTTGCCATCAAGCAACGGAAGCACGTCTATTTCCTTGCGGTGTATTTTGACTGTGTTTGGGGCAAGGACTGTTCTTGAAGCTTCGCGGGTGTCTTCGAAAAAACTGCGGTCATAGAATGCAAAAAAATCAGGATCGATAAGCTTTCTCCCGTAATAAGGCTGAGTAATCTTCTCTAGAAACTTTCTCCTCAATGCCAGGCTGCCCGGTATTTTTTCTGGGTCCTTGAAGAGTTTTTTGATTTTATGCTGTTTGAGCGTGGATAGCATATTTATGACCTATATCATGTTTTAAGGTGTCTAGAAGTGTATTTAAATGTATCTGTCCGAATTAGTACGGTGTCTGGTAATACTTCGGGCTCCCGTGCCTAGGCCTTTTTCTGCATGTACGCGCCCACAAGCGCGTAGCCAAGCTTCCGATAGTAGCCGCGCGCGCCAGGGCCTGAAAGCACGGACAGTTTTCCCATCCCGTTCTCGCGCGCGATTCCCTCTGCCTCGCGCAAAAGCTTTTCGCCAAGCCCCTTGTGCTGCATTTTCTGCGCGCTTTTCTCGCCAATTGAAGCTTCCTGCCCGTAGACATGGAGTTCGCGCACGATTGCCGAGCCATCAAGCTCGCTGCGGTGCGGCCTGTTGGGGATGCGAAGCCTCAGGAAGCCTGCAAGCAAGTCCTTTTCCTTGTCCTCAAACGACAGGAAAATTTCCTTCCCGCCGGACGCATCATAGTTGATGCGCGTTAGGGACAGCGACAGTTTCCCTGCCTTCTTGCCAGCGCGCTCAACGCTCCCTATCTCGCGGCAGCGTATGCACCTGCACTTCTGCCCCCGCTCTTCGAGCAGCTTGTCAACTATCTGCCTCAAATTCGAGTTTTTCACGCCGGCAGCAACAAGCGGGGAAGGGATGTCGCGCTGTATGCGCGGTATGCGAACGTACGGGGGCACAAAGCGGATGGCATCGGCAATCACTTCTGCGGCTTCCTCAGTTGAGTAAGGCTTGAATTCCCCGCGCTTCCACATATCGTAAAGCGGCGTTCCTTGCATCACCAACACCGGATAAATCTTAACCATGTCGGGCCTGAAGCGCGAGTCGGAAAACAGCTGGCTGAAGTAGCCTACATCCTGCGCCGGCGTGGCAAAAAGGCCTGGCATCATGTGGTAGCAAAGCTTGAAGCCGCGGTCGCGAAGAGTGCGCGTGGAGCGCACCACGTCTGCAACAGTGTGCCCGCGCCTCACTTTCCTGTAGACCAGGTCTGAAAGCGTCTGAACGCCAAGCTCGACTTGCGTGCCGCCCATGGCAAGCATGGCGTCTGCCTCTTTTTCAAAGCCAAAGTCAGGCCGGGTCTCAAAAGTCACGCCTATTGCGCGGTGGGCTGCAAACTCGTTGGCATTTATCGAAGCTGCAAGGCTGCTTGATTTCTTCTTGTTCAGCGCATCGAAAGTTTCCTTCATGAACTCCTGCTGGCGCTCAGACGGCGAGCAGAGGAAAGTGCCGCCCATCACAATGAGATGGCACTTGTCAGTCGCATGCCCCTGTGCAGCGTATTGCGACAAACGAGCATCAATCTGCTTTTTTGCAGAATAGCCGCACTGTATCGCCCTCATGGTGGTGGGCTCAAAGCCAGTGTAGGACTGCGGCGCATTTTCCCCTTTTGGGCAGTAGATGCACCTGCCTGGGCATGGGGAAGGAGGGGGCATGAGCGCAATGGGCGACACGCCGGAAAGCGTGCGCGTTGGGGACTTGAGAAGGCTGCGCCGAAGCGCGGCGGATTTGCGCGGCACAAAGGCAAGTATCTCCGAATTCCTCAAATACGGGATTTTATACTTCACGGCAAGGCGATTTTTCAGCCTTGCAACGTCCTGCCTGGGGTGCAGGGCAAGCAAGCGTGCAGCCTCCCTTGCAGCCTCAATGCTCTTGCTGAAGCTTTTCTTCTTCGGGGAAAAAGAGGGAAGGCTGCCGCTTTCCTCCATCAGCCTGGCGGCTGCGCGCGCGTTGCTTGCTTTGGCAGCCAAATCCACACCTCAGGCAAAGAAGTTCGAAAGCAGGCCCACAATGAAGTAAAGCGGCGCCTCGGTCGCAGGGAACAGCAGCACGCCCTTGTTCATTGCCTTGAAGTCGGAGAACAAATCAGTATTCACGCGAAGCGACACCGGCACCTCTGCCCCTATGTTGTCGCTTGAGGACGAGCGCGCCCAGATTTTAACGTCGTAGTCCGCTTCATCATCGCCCACCACCTCGTAATTTATCACCTTGGTGGTCTGCGAGGGTATGTAGATGCTCCTCCTGAATTCCCAGTTCCTCACGCCGGACGAGCCAACTGTGAAAACGTCGTTTGCCATTCCCTTGTTCACAATGGTTATCGCGTACCTTGCAGGCTGCCCTGCGCCAGTGGTGATTTTCGTGGGAACCACCGTCATGTCCATCACGTCGTGCGTAATTGTCACCTTGGCAGTGAATTCAACATCATTGCCAAGCCCCTTGTTGCCTGCCTCGTCCCAGAGCCTTAGCGCCACAACATAGTCCCCATCAGACGCATCTTTTGGAACCGTGATGTCTGATTGCAGCGGATTGGCATAAAGCTTGGACGGGGCAGATGCCCAGCCCTCTGGAAGCGAGCTTGCTGAAAGCTGGTCATAGGCGCCGCCGGTCCCGTACGCCCCCCCTGTTGCCACCTTCGGGTCAACCACAACGGAAAAAGTCTGGCCTGGCCCAACATTGCCGATGATTATTTCGGAGCCCTGCTCAACCTGGGCAAAAACCGGGGAAAGCACGCTCACTGCTGCCACGCAGGCGAAAAGCGCTGCAAGCACTGAAAACAGAAACACGAACCTCATATCATCCACTCCGCACAGTTTGCTACGCCAAGGATTAAAACCGTTGCTGGCAAAGTGCACTCATGCGGTTCCTGGCGGTTTTCCTTGCAATCCTGGCAGCAGCCTGCCTGGCATCAGCCGCTGAGCAGTCGCTGCTTGCAAAATTCGTCTCATCATCATTCGAGCCTGACCAATCAGTGCAGACAACGCCGCTTCTTGCTGAGGGCAACTACTACCTTGTGAGCTTGGCAGGCGAGGAGACATATGTGGTGGATGCCTCAGACGGCACAGCTGTGCTTGGCAGCGCGCTTCTCCAGGAAATCCTCTTGCAGGACGCCCGCAACCGGGAAGGCTATGATGAAAAAATCACATCCGCTCTGGAATTCCCGGACAAAGTGAGGGCTGCAAAGAAAGTGAACGAGGACAAATGCGTGCAGTACATCGGGGATGATGGCGACCCTGGATGCTTTAGCAAGGAATCATGCCTTGTCTCATGCTTTTCAGTGCCCCAGTGCGAAATCATCGTGCAGTCAAGCGGCTTTCTCGAGTCCACAATGGACTGGAACAGCAAGCGCAAGGAGTACGATTCGCTTCTTGCCGCCTTCTCAAGCGGCATTGAGGCCATAAGCTTTGACCCGCGCGCAATCGACGCCAAAATTGGAATACTCGCCAACCTGTCCGACCTTGCCTCAAACATGAGCCAGAACGGCATTTTCCTGGAAAAGGAAGTGCCCGGCTGCATTGGATTCAATGCCACAAAGCGCTGCTATGAATACTGCCCCTGGATAGACTATTCACCGTCCCTTATTGCATCGCAATCCCAAAGCCTTGCATCTCTCAAGCTGCTGCTTTCCAAAATCGCGCAGCAGCAGGACCGTGCCGGGGCAATACTGGAAAAAAGCTCCCAGAACAGCGAGTATGTGGCATTCCGCGGCAGGGATTATGCTGACTTCAGGATAAGGATGCAAAACGACCTGCGCAACCTGCAAAAGCAAAGCGACGAGCTTAACAAAACCGTGCTGGACCCGCAGGTAAATATGATGATTGGGCAGCTGGAAAGCATCTCCGCGCGCTCTAAAAACTATTCTGACGGGGGATATTACCGCAATGCGCTTTCCCTGAGGCCGCAGTTCGAGTCGCTCTCAAACGCAACCTCTTTCCGCATGGCATCCGACAGCGCGGCCTACAACGGGCTTGAAAGCGGCATGGATGCGCTTTCAGGAGAGATACAAAGCAGCTCCTGGCTAATCGGCAACTTTTCCGCGGCAGAGCACCTCAAAAGGCTCTCAGCACTAAAAGTCAATTACACCGCGCCGCTCACGCTTCCCCAAATCTATGGGGCGAATGCCACGCTTCTCGGGCTCGACGAGGCGCTCAGGGGGGAAATCGCCGCAAAGGCAGTGCAGGCAGGCAACTCCACTGCCCTTGATCTGCCATCAACGCAGCAGCCAGCAACCGTGCCTGATTTTGCCTGGGTCGCGGCAATCATCATTGCCGCGGCGCTCGTTTATTCGTTCATGCTGCGCTCTGCAAGGCGGCCACCGCCGCCTCTTCCTCCCCTGCCGCCGTCGCAGTGAAAAGGCGAGGTTTAAATATACTTGCTCCAATAGATGAGGTTATCGAGGTCATTTTACAGGGGGTTGTCTCATGAAAGGCAGATTATCAAACTACAGGCGCGGCGTGCATACAGAATACACCAACCAATACGTCGTGGAGATAGATGGCGTGGCAGACAGGGCAAGCGCGAACGGCGTGATTGGCAGGCGCGTGGTCTGGAAGACCATCACCGGCAAGGAGATAGTGGGCAAGATAAGCAAGGCGCACGGCAACTCCGGCGCAGTGCTTTGCCGCTTTGACAAGGGGCTCCCGGGCCAGGCAATCGGCACAGAAGTGGAAATCTCCTGACTTTTCCCTGTATTTTTTAATTTTCTCTCCCCATTCTGCTTGTGATATGATGAATGAAAAGCCGTACATCTTCCTGGAGCACACGGCAGACATACTCTTCGAAGCCTACGGCAAAACCTACTCCGAGGCTTTTGAAAACTCCGCGCACGCAATGCTCTCCATCTTCGGCACGGCTGGGGAAAAGGAAGCAGTGCCGTTCTCTCTCTCCGCGCACAATCTACAGGAGCTCACGGTGCAGGCGCTGGCAGACATGCTTGCCTACATGGACACGCACGAGATTGTCTTTTCAAAAGTGGAAGTCGCCTCGTTCGACGAGGCAAAGAAAAGCCTCTCATTCATCGCGCACGGCGAGAAAAAGCGCCCGCGCGACACGGTAAAAGCAGTCACTTACCATGAGCTCATGGTAAAAGAGGACAAGGAAGGCTGGACGATTCGCGTGTTGCTGGACGTTTGATTACTTCTTCCCGTTGTTTCCGCTTCCCTTCTGCGCGGGCGCTTCCTTCTTCGCCGCCTTTTTCTGCTCGAGGGGCAGCTTTACGTAATATATCTCGTCCTCGTCTTTGAGCACGACCGGGTTTTTCCCGATTGCGCGGACGTCAAGAAGGAAAACTCCCTGCGTGAGCACCTTGATGTTCTCAATGTCCTCGTTCGTGAAGCTCATGCGCGCGAAATAGGATTCCGGCACCCTGCCCTCCTGTGCGGCTGTTTTCCCCTCTGCGCCATCCGCATCCTTTCCGTTGCCGCCTTCCTTTGGCACCTCGAATGCAACCGCGTCAGGAGCGCTCACTGCGTGCGCCATCTGCCTGTCGAATGTGAATACCTTTGAGCCGCAAGGGCACCCTGCGTCTATTTCCTCAAGGCTGGTTGCCGCCCTGCCGCATTTTGCGCATTTGTGCATGTTGTTCCCGTTCCGCAGCTAAGAGAGCTTGTTGGCAATTGTTGAGTAGAGCCGATTCAGGTTCTCGCCGGTCATTGCGGACACCTCGACAAATTCATAGGAGGGGAATGCCTCCATTATCCGCCTGGTGTTCGCATTGGGCAGGTCTATCTTGTTCGCCACCACTACAATAGGAATGTTCCTTGCCTCGATGTTGCCGATTATCGTGATGTTCACCTGCGTGTAAGGATCCTCGGTGGCGTCAATCACGAAAAGCGCGGCGTCTATCTTGTCAAGGCTGCGCACAGCCTCCACCACGCCGAGCGTCGCCTCGCGCGCCCTTTTCTGCGCCTCCTGCTTGTCAATCCCATGGCTCAAAAAGTCGCGGTAGTCCACTTTCACCGCAATGCCTGGCATGTCAAGCAGGTTCATGGTGAGCGTAAAGCCCTTGAGCTTCAGAGTCATATTATCCTTTTTCTGCACGCGCCTAGTCTCGTGGGGCACTGGGCTGACAGCACCCATGGGCTCGTCTGACAAATCCACGCAAATCCTGTTTGCAAGCGTGGTCTTGCCCACGTTGGGGCTTCCGTAAATGCCAAGGCTCACTGCCTTCTTCTTCCTGAAGGCGCCCTTCAGCCACCCTAGTATCCTTTTCAGCATCATATCACGCGTGTGCTTCCTTTCCATGGTAAAAAAATATAAATCCTGAACAGAGCATATTGCGTAAATGGGGCTAGCCCTTGATTTCCCCCTTTGCGAATTTCCCGACAACCATTGGCAGCCCTATATGCTCCCTCTCCAATATCTTGGCCGCTGTCTCCTCCCACGTCTTGCAGCCTGAAATGTCCACTTTCTCCTGGTAAATCGTCTTTCCGCCGTCAAGGCTTTCATCCACAAAATGTATGGTAAAGCCGGATTCCTTCTCTCCTGCCTCAAAAGCGTCCTTCTGCGCGTGCGCGCCAGGGTACTTTGGGAGAAGAGAGGGGTGGATGTTTATCATCTTGCCTGCATAGCGCGATAAAAGCTCCTTGTTTTTGATGACTTTCATGTAGCCTGCAAGCACCACCAAGTCCGGGTCAAGCTCGGAGAGCTTTTTCACAATGCCATTGTCCAGCTCCTCTCTGGAAGAATGCGGCAGGTAAAATGCCGGTATTCCGCTTTCGTGCGCCTTCTCAATCGCCTTTGCATCCGGGTTGTCGGTCAGCAGCCCCACAATCAGCGCATCCACTGCGCCTGACTTTACCCCTGCAATTATGGACTCAAAGTCGCTTCCCCTGCCGGAAGCCAGCACTGCGACGCGGAACTTCCTGTACCCTTCCTCATTTTCCTTGCCGCACTGAATTACCGCGCTCTGTGTGACAATAACATCCACTGCAACGTCGTGCGGCTCATCAGGCACGTGCTCAACTATCTGCATGTCATACGCAAAGCCTATCTTGCAGCCGCGCACTTTCTTCAAAAGGGAGTCATAGTAGCCCATTCCATAGCCCAGCCTGTGGCCGCGCCTGTCAAACGACACGCCAGGCACCACTGCCAGCTCTATCTCCTCTGGCTGCACGCGCCTCTCCGGGCTGCGCGCAGGCTCAGGTATGCCGAATGCGCCAGGCTTAAGCTCGTCCATGCCCTTTATCTCGTAAAGCTCAAGCGAGTGCGTTTCCTTGTCAGTGACTGGCAGCGCCACCTTTTTGCCAAGCGAAAGCGCGGACTGAATGATGCCGTCGGTGTGCACCTCTCCCCTGATGGCAGAGTAAAGCAGCAGGCAGCGCGCAGACTCGAACCGCGGCAAATGCAAAAACCTGTCCATTATCTCGATGCAATTCACGTGCCCGCCAGACGAGTGGTGGAACTCGCGCTTTGCAATCATCTCCTTTCTCATGCCCTCTTTCATCCTCTCACATCCGTTTATTGTGCCACTCTTATTTTATCCCTTCCGTACAGCTCGGCAAGCAAGTATATGGAGCCTGCCACCACGCAAAGCCCGTGCTTTCCAGCCTTCTTCCTCGCAAAAGCCAGCGCTTTTTTCGCATCCTTCACCACTACAGCGCTTGCGCCCGCTTTTCTGGCAGCTTTGGCAATCTTTCTCGCCCTCTCGCCGCGCGCCAGCTTCACCTCTGTAACAACAATCTCGCCAAACTTTGGCGCAAGCCTTCGCAGCATTTCAGCATAATCCTTGTCCTTCATTGCGGAAAACAGAAGCACTTTCTTCCCGCGTACCCTGATGCGCACAACCTCTGCTGCAAGAGCGGAGGCGGCTTCAGGGTTGTGGCAGCAGTCAAGCAGCATATTCCCTCTTCTCTCAAGGCGGAACTTTGGCCTGCAGCCTCGCAGGCCGCGCGCAATTGCGCCCCTGCTTACACCAAGCGCTTTGCAAACTTCGGCAGCAACCGCAGCATTCCTGCGCTGGAACCCGCCTGGCGCAGCCAGGCGAACGTTGAAAGGCGCGGCAAACTTCACAATGGCGCCAACCCTCCTGCACTCCTTTTCCACCGCGCGCCCTGCCTCCTTGCCGCACACAAGCAGCCTTCCCCTTCTTGCAATCCCGCACTTTTCGCGCGCAATCGCCTCAACTGTTTTTCCCAGCACATCCGTGTGCTCAAGCGAAATGCTTGTTATTGCCGACACTTCAGGCTCAACGGCATTTGCAGCATCCAGCCTGCCGCCAAGGCCAACCTCAAGAACAGCCACTTCCACTTCCCTTTTCGCAAAAATCAATAGCGCCATTGCAGTTACAACCTCGAAAAAAGTGGCTTTTGGCGCCACCTTCCTAGCAGCGCGCGATACCTGCTCATAAGAAGCCGCAATCTCCTTTTTTCCCGCATTTTTTCCGTTTACCCTTATCCTTTCGGCAAATTCCTGCACCTGCGGCGAAAAATAAGTCCCTGCTTTCCAGCCTTCCTCCTTCAAAGCCGCGCCAATGAACTCAACGGTGGAGCCCTTGCCATTGCTGCCTGCCACCAGCACGCACCTGTACTTTTTCTGCGGCTCGCCAAGCTCGCGCAAAATTGCGCGAATCCTTCCCAGCCCCAGCTTGCTTCCGAATTTATCCAAAGAGTAGATTTTTTGCAAAACGCGCGCGTAGGGGGCAGCCACGTCACTCCCTTCTCTTCTTTCGCCTCTCCTCATAGCACACCAAAGCGTTCTCAACCAGCATTGCAATGGTCATGGGCCCCACGCCGCCGGGCACAGGGGTGATGAGCGAGGCTTTCTTAGCAACCCCCTCAAAATCCACGTCGCCTGTCAGCACATCCCCCTGCTTGCTTGTGCCAATGTCAATCACAACCGCGCCGCTTTTCACCATGCCCTCGGTGACCACTTTTGGCTTTCCGACTGCAGAAAAGACAATGTCCGCATTCTTGGTGTGCATTGCAACATCCCTTGTTTTGGAATGGCACACAGTGACAGTCGCGCCAGCGTTAAGAAGCAGAAGCGCAAGGGGCTTTCCCACGATCCTGCTCCTGCCAATCACCACTGCGTTCTTGCCGGCAACTGAAACGCCGCTCTTGGCAAGCATGTGCATCACGCCCGCAGGGGTGCAGGGCACAATCCTTCCAGTTCCCAGCGCAAGCTTGCCGAAATTCTCCGGGTGAAAGCCGTCCACGTCCTTTTCGCGCGCAACCGCGCCAAGCACGGCATCCTCATCCACTCCGGAAGGCAAGGGCAGCTGCACCAGTATGGCATCCACTTCAGCATCATCATTGAGCTTTTTCACCTGCGCGATTATCTCCTTCTGGCTTGAGCTTTCCGGCATGGCAACATTCCTCGACTTCATCCCCACGCGCTCGCAAGCCTCGTGCTTTTTCCGCGTGTAGGTCTGCGATGCCGGGTCGTCGCCCACAAGCACAATTGCAATGCATGGCTTGAACTGGAGCGCAGCTACTTTTTCCGCCGCCTTCTCAAGCAGCGCGTCTGCCATCTTCTTCCCGTCAATGATTTTTGCGGCCATTCAACCAAGCTCCGGGTAAAGCGGGAAGCGCGAGGTCATTGCAAGCACTTCCTGCCTCACCTTCTTTTTCAGCCCAGCATCGGTATGCGATGAGCACACGCTCTTTATCATGCGCGCGATTTCCTTCATCTCGCCCTCCAACATGCCGCGCGTGGCAAGTGCAGGCGTGCCCAGCCTGATGCCGCTTGTAACAAACGGTGACTGCGTATCGTAAGGAATGGTGTTCTTGTTGCACGTAATGCAAGCTTCTTCCAGTGCGAGTTGCGCCTCCTTTCCGGTGATGTTCATGTTCCTCAGGTCAACCAGCAGCAAGTGCGTGTCAGTGCCGCCAGACACCAAAGTCATCCCCTGCGCCATGAGCTCATCAGCCATCGCCCTTGCATTCTTCACAATCTGGTGCGCATAATCTGAAAACTCCGGCTGCATTGCCTCGTGGAAGCACACTGCCTTTGCTGCAATGGTGTGGTCGAACGGGCCCCCCTGCATTCCTGGGAACACCGCCTTGTCAATAGGCATTTGGTATTCCTGCCTGCACAATATTATTGCGCCGCGCGGGCCGCGCAGCGTCTTGTGAGTCGTTGTTGTGGCAATATCTGCGTAAGGGAAAGGCTGCATGTGCGCACCTCCTGCAATCAAGCCAGCAATGTGCGCCATGTCCACCAAAAGTTTCGCGCCGCATGCATCGGCAATCTCGCGGAAGCGCTTGAAGTCCACTTGGCGGGGGTAAGCGGTAAAGCCAGCCACAATGAGCTTGGGCTTTTCCTCCTTTGCCTGCTTTTCCATTGCGTCAAAGTCAAGCAAGTGCGTTTTGGGATCCACATTGTAGGCAACCACGCTGTACATCTTTCCCGAGAAATTCACGGGCGAGCCGTGGGTCAAATGCCCGCCAGAGGACAAATTGAGCCCCATCACCTTGTCGCCAGGCTGCAAAAGCGCAAAATACACCGCCATGTTTGCCTGCGAGCCGGCGTGCGGCTGCACGTTTGCATGGTCTGCTGAGAATATCTTCTTCGCGCGCTCAATGGCAAGCGTCTCAGACTTGTCAATGAATTCATTCCCGCCGTAGTAGCGCTTGCCGGGGTAGCCTTCCGAATACTTGTTTGTGAGCACCGAGCCTTCCGCTTCCATCACCGCAAGCGAGGCAAAGTTCTCCGAGGGAATAAGCTCAAGCCCCTCGCGCTGGCGCTTAAGCTCGTCGCGCGTGATTCCGTATATTTCCGGGTCAACTTTTTGCAAAAAG
This sequence comes from Microcaldota archaeon, assembly GCA_964650545.1. Taxonomy (GTDB): domain Archaea; phylum Micrarchaeota; class Micrarchaeia; order Anstonellales; family Anstonellaceae; genus UBA10161. Next base: position 12,539 of record CAZYTZ010000016.1, read on the forward strand.
CTCATGGTCTCCCCCTATTCCTTTATTGCAGCCTCGACAATTTCCACTGATTCGCCAATGTAAGTTTTTGGATCGAACAGCTTTTCCAGCTCGCCCTTCTTGAAAAGCTTGGCAACTTCCTTCCTTGCTGCAAGCACGTCCGGCAAGTTTTTCTTCCCCTCAAACGCCTCCATGTTGGCAGCCCTCATGAGCTCATGCGCCGCCTGCCTTCCCATTCCGCGCTTCGTCAGCTCAATCATCACGCGCTCGGACAGCACTGCTCCGCGCGTGAGCGCCAGGTTCCTCTCGATGCTTTCAGGGTAAAAGGCCAGCCCCTCCAATATCTTGTTCATCTCGGACGCCATGTAATCCGTGATTATGAAGCTGTCCGGGAAGATGAACCGCTCGTTTGCGGAATTGGTCAGGTCACGCTCATGCTCCAGCGCAATGTTCTCCATTGCAACCGCCACGTTCGCCCTCACAAGGCGCGCAAGCGAGCAAACGCGCTCCGACTTGTGCGGATTCCTCTTTTGCGGCATGGTGGAGGAGCCGACCTGCTTCTTGCCAAAAGGCTCAGCCACCTCCCCAATCTCGTTTCTCTGGAGGTTTCTGATTTCCTTTGCCATCTTCTCAAGCGTTGATGCCACCAGCGCAAGCGTGAACACCACCTGCGCATGCCTGTCTCGCTGCACCACCTGGTTTGACACCTCTGCGCTCTTCAAGCCAAGCTCATCCATCACAAGCTGCTGCAGCTTCCTTCCCTTGCCGCCAAAAGTCGCCATGGTGCCTGTGGCGCCTGCCATCTTGCCAACAGAAATCATTTCCTCTGACTGCTGAAGCCTAACCAGGTCGCGCTTCACCTCGGTGTACCAGATTGCGAACTTCATGCCATAAGTGGTGGGCACTGCGTGCTGCCCGTGAGTCCTGCCAATGCACACAAGCGCCTTTGTCTCGCGCGCCCTCTTCCTCAGGATTTCCTTGGTGGCAAGCAGCCTCTGCCTCAGCCATTGTATTGCGCGCTTCATGGTCAGGCCTGTTGCCGTGTCCTCAATGTCATAAGAAGTTGCGCCCAGATGCACAAAGCCGCCATATTTCGGGCACTGCTCCGCCAACGCTTTCACCAGTGCCATCAGGTCATGGTGTATCTCTGCCTCAATCTCGTTCACGCGCGAAAGCGAAACCTTTTTTGCGCCAGCAGCAATCTCGTCTGCCGCCGCAGGCGGCATGTCGCCAAGCTTGGCATGCGCGCGCGCCAGGGCCACTTCGACTTCCATCCAGGAGTCTATGCGCGCCTTTTCGTCAAAAAGCGCGTTCATCTCGGTTTTGTACCTGCTTTCGATGGGCGACACGGCCATGTGAAAACCTCCGTGAAAAATTCCTCGGAATTTTTCAGCAGTTGAGGCCGGCGCCTCAACTCCAAAAAGTGAGAAAAAGCCCTCAGGCTAGTGCAATCAAATTGCCTTCAGGACCCCCACAAAAGGTTATGGCGGAAGGAGGATTTAAAACTATGCCCCCATACTACAGATTATTGCGGATGTAGTATAACCTGGCTAGTATTTTGGCCTTCCACGAACCCTTTTGCTCGCTCCAGATGGGGACGCTCGCAAAAGCGTTCACGGAAAGCGTGGACGGTTATTCGAAGATAGTCAAAGGTCCGGGTTCAAAGGACCTTTTTTGGGCTGCCTAAAAAGCTCCACCAAAAAGGGCTGACAATCCCGGCATCCGCATTTTTATTTATAAAAATGAGGATACGTTGCCGTCCTCTTTTTGCGCGGCAAAAAGAAACCCCTTTTTCGCAGGGCGAAAAAGTGGGCAGCCAACGAGCATCCGCATTTTTTGTTCCACAAAAAAGGTCGGCACGTCGGCTGCAAGTCGACGACCGCCGCAAATTTTCTTTTTCAGAAAATTTGGGGCGCATTTTCCGTGAGGAAAATAGCGCCGCATTTCTTTTTCTCCAATGTAAAAAAATCAGACGGCGCCCTGAAAAGGGCGCCTGTTAAAAAACAAAGAAATCAGCGCTTCTTCCTCTTCCTGGCTTTCTTCGCTGCGCGCGCGGGTGCCTTCTTGAGCATCTTCTTGCCCCCGTATGCAGAATAGATGCCTGCAAGCACGAGGATCAGCGAGACCCATAATGCCCAGGCAGACACCTCGATTGCCAGTATGGCGTTGTTGACAAGGGGAACCATTCCCTCGCTTATGTCCTTTGCATTGTCCATGAGGCCTATTGCCTGCTGCGCATAGTCCTGTATGCCAAGCGAGCTAATGCCGTCGCCAATGATCGGCAGCGTGGCAAGCTTCTCGCTTGCAGCCTTCACGTCCACCACAAGCCCGCGCACATCTGCGAATTTCTCCGAGTGCGTCACCTGGTAGGCCTCGTCAACGGCGGGCTTGATTGCCACTATGTCCTTGTAATATGGTCCAAGGTTCACCTGCACAAATCCAAATACCATTGAAAATGCCAGGAAGAACCCGACCATAAGCCCTGCATAAAACTTATCCATTGCATCACCGACAGTCGCTTCTCCAAGATTCTTTTTAATACCTGCTCCTAATGATGCGAGCCAGGCGCAACCAATAAATAGGTTCAGGAAGAAGTTGTCAGCATGGACGTCATCGGATCCCTGAAGAATTACTTCGGCAGCATCAGCCAGAAGGAAAAGGACGAGATAAGCGCGGAAATCAGTCTCGGTTCCCACCCCTCGAACGAATACTTCATCATGCTTGTCATCTCGGCAATAATAGCCACAATCGGCCTTCTTACCAACAACGTCGCCGTGATAATCGGGGCAATGCTTGTCTCCCCGCTCATGATTCCCGTCATCGGAATCTCGCTTGGCGCGGTAAAGGGGGACATAGAGCTTTTCTCAAGCGCAATAGAGGCGGAAGTGAAAGGCGTGGTGCTTGTGATAGTGCTCGTGACACTTCTCACGCTTCTGGTGCCAAATGCGACTGTGACAAGCGAAATACTGCTGCGCACCAAGCCAACCCCGCTTGACCTCATGGTTGCGCTTGCAAGCGGCGCAGCCGCCGCATATGCGCTCACAAAGAAAAACATCGGCGCGACATTGCCTGGCGTGGCAGTTGCAGTGGCAGTCATGCCTCCCCTCTCAGTGGTGGGCATAGGCTTTGCGCTCAAGCTCCCGGAAATCGCCCTTGGCGGCGCGCTCTCATTCCTTGCAAACATAGTGGCGATAAATTTTGCAGCATCCGCGGTCTTCTGGCTGTTGGAGTTTTCCCCGCAGTGGTCGTTTGCAGAGGAGGAGACTGTGAAAAAGCTGCAGACTTCGGCAGCGCTTCTCCTGCTCATACTATTGCCGCTTGCCTACCTGATGTGGCAAAGCGTGGAGGCTGCAAACATAACTGCGGTGGTGGACGACGTGCTAAGCTCCCAGCTTGACGGGATCCAGGGCTCAAGGCTCACAGGCTTCATCTTCGAGCACAGCCGGGGGGTTCTCATGATAGCTGCAAACGTGGACTCCTCAAAGGAAATCAGCGCGGAAAAGGCAGAGGAGATGAGGCTCGCGCTTGAGAAGAACCTCAAGCAGGATATTGAGCTGGACCTCAATGTCAACTACGTGGAGCTTGTGCACGCGCAAGGCGCTTGATCACTTCGCCCTTTTTTTCGCCTTGTGCAGGTTCTCCACATAGACGTGCCTCTTCGGGTATGGTATCTCAATTCCCTCTTTGGCATAGCGCGCATGCAGCGCTTTTACAAATTCGTGCGAAAGCAGGTACTTGTCCGTGTACTCGCTTGCGCGCAGTATCACGTTGAAGGATATTCCCGAGTCCCCAAACGCATTGTAGCGCACGAAAGGCTTGAAATCCTTAACGGCGCCGTCCACGTTTTTTTGCACCTTTGCCGCAACCTCGCAAGTCACTTCCTCCACGCGTGCCAGGTCTGACTCGTATGCCACGGACACCGGCACCAGGACGGAAAGCGCCTTGTCAGGCGCATAGTAGTTCGTTATCACGCTTGAGGCGAGCTTGGCATTGGGCACCACCACGATGTTGTTCCCAAGAAGGCGTATCTGCGTGCTCCGCCAGCCTATCTTGCGCACATACCCTTCGTAGCCGCCCTCAAACTGCACATAGTCCCCCTCGCGAACGGGCCTGTCAACCGAAATGTAAACGCCTGCGAAGAAATTCGAAAGCGTGTCCTGGAAAGCAAGCGCAACTGCCAATCCCGCAATTCCCAGGGACGCCACAAGCGGGCTGACCTCAATGCCAGCGACGCCAAGCGCCATTATGCCGCCAAGGGCGAATATGAACAGCCCGCCAAGGCGCTTCATGGTGGTTTCCATGTCCGCAAGCGGGAGCTTGTGCACTTCCGCGATTTCCACCACGTACCAGCGCAGGAGCGCGGTATATGCCTTGTAGACGGCGTACGCGCCAACCAGTATCACAAACTCCCTTACCGCCAGGTCAAAAAGGGCCATGCTGGCAAAGCCGGACAGCCACGCGGCAATGTAGATGCCTGCGCCTGTGAAGAAAAGCGTGAGGGGCAAGTCAAGCGCTTCAAGCAGCAAGTCGTCAAGCTTTGTCTCTGTCTTGCCAACGAGCATCCTTGCAATTCTTTTGAAAATCTCGTTTGCCACCTTTGCCACTGCAACCGCGACCACGAGCACCAGCAGGAAAGGCAGGACGCTCTCCACGCCAACATTCCCCAAATCCGCAAGCAAATCTTCCATCAAAACACCTCATCTAGAAATAATACCAAATCGTCCTGTAATCGTCCACATCCTCTCCGTCCTCCTTGAGCTTTTTGAGGTAGCCGTAAATCGGCACGTCAACGTAATCGTACGGCGGTATGAGCTCAAGCTTTGACTCCCACGGGTAGAACCTGTACATCCTCCTGCCGTCTGGAAGCACCATGATGAGCTCATGGTCCTGCCATGCGCGCAAATGCGACTTGCCAAGCCGCGGCACGTTGAACACAGGCTCGTCCGTCCTCTCCAGGCCCGGCTGCAGCCTTGCCTCCTCCTTCCTTTCCTGCGCAAGCCTTGCGATTGGCACGCGGAAGTCCGCAGTCTCCTCCTTGCCCTTTGCATTGAAGGCATAATACGGGTCAATTCCGAACTGCTTGAGCTCGCGGCGCAGGCAGCAGCTCTCAAAGCGCTTGCTGTTGAAGTAGGTGAACACCTGCTGGTTGTAGATGCTTATCCCTGCCTTGCGCAGCCTGGAACACGCCTCAAGCACGTCTTGCACAAGCTCGGTAGGGTGCTCCACATGCGTCACCACGCACACGTCTCGCCTGCCAGGCTCGCGGTATTTCTCCAGAATTGAAACAAGCTTCTGAGTTATCCTGAAGGGCACAGTGACTAAAGTGCGCGTGCCAATCCGTATCCTTGCCACGTGCGGGATTTTCGACAGCGACTCCATCACCCACTCGATGTAATCGTCAGGCAAGGTGAGCGGGTCGCCGCCTGTCACCAGCACCTCGCGTATGTGGCGGTTCCTCCCTATCCACTTCATTGCCTCAGCCACGCTTTCGCGCGTGATTTCCGCCTCGCACATGTTCTTTATCTCCCAGTTCCTCTGGCAGTACACGCATATCTGCGGGCACGAGTCATAAGGCTTGAGTATCACTATTTCAGGGTAGCGCCTTGTTATGCACGTCTTCGGGCTTGTGGAACCCTCTTCCATAAAGTCAAGCGAAGCGCCTGTTTTCCTCGCCTCCACATATGCCTTGCAGTAGTGCGGGCTTGGCAGCACCTGCGCGCGCACCGCCCTGCCCATCCTAAGCTTGTTTTGCGGGAGGAAAAGCGAAAGGTAGTGCGGGGTTATCTGGAAAGGTATGCCGTGCTTTTCCGCAAGCAGAACTCCCTTCTCCTCCTCTGCTGACAGCGGCACGAGCTTTTTCAGGGTCGCCGCGTCCGTGATTGCGTGCGACAGGTGCCAGCGGTAGTTCTGCCAGTCCTTCTCACTTGCGCCAAAGTGGCGCATTATCCTCATCTTCGCATTCTTCCTGATGCGCGAAAGCCCCGGGTCAAGCCCCCTGCCAAAGCGTGCCATCTTCCCCTCCATCAAATCCGAATACTCGTCCAGGAAGCGCGAGCGCTCAAGCGCAGCCTTCCTCCCCTCCATTTCCATGAACTTTGGCTGGCCGCGCGCGTAAATGCCAGACTTGCCGTCCATGCCTGAAAAAAGCGCAAGCATCTCGCACACAAACCCCTTGCCAATCCCTGCATATTGCTTGCGCGAAAGCGCGAGCAGGCAGCCAAGCGCGGATGCGCCTGCGGCAGCCTCATACTCCGTCCTCAGTATGTTCTTCAGCACGCGCGTGCAGTGCTTGGCATTGTTCTTCTCAATCGGGTGCAAAAACTGCGCCTCTGTGCGCGCATGCACGTTGTAAAGCGAGCGCTCGACGGAATTGATATACTCAAACAGCGCATCCCTTGCCTTTTCCCTGCTTTTGCTCCTGCGCAGTATCCTAAGGAGCATGGGGTCTGCCTTCCAAAGCTCTGCTGCGAGCCCTTTGATATCCTCCTTCAGCATCCTGCCTGCGCTCAGCTTGCCGCCCGGGGAATTTTTTTCAGCCATCAAATCACCTCTGTTAGCATGATATTGGCGCGCCCGCTAAGGCACGCGCCTTGCCAGAATGTCAAAGCCTTCTCACAGCCATCTGCAGCGCAGAGGGCGCAATGATTGTGGTGAGGAATGCCATGGAGGCAATGATTGCATACTCTGCAGCGCCAATCACAGGCAGGCCGGCAGGGGTAAGGGCAGTCAGCCCATACAAGCCAATGATGAGCGCAATCTCGCCGCGCGGCACCATCCCCACGCCTATTGCCAGGCTGTCCTTCACCTTCATGCCCAGTGCAATTGCGCCTGCGCCGCAGCCAAATATCTTTGTGACAATTGCAATCAGGGTGATTGCAAGTATGGGCACAATATTTTCCATTAGCGCATTCACGTCCACCAGCAGGCCGAGTGATATGAAGAAAACAGGGGTGAAAAGCGCCTCGAGCGGGAAGAACAGGTTGTGAAGCTCCCCGACTTTCCTGCTGTAGTTCATTGTTATGCCTGCGACAAACGCGCCCACAATGGCCGACAGGCCAATGTACTCTGCCACATAGGCGTAGAAAAGCAGGAACATCAGCATTGCCAAAAAGCCGCGCTTGTTGCTGTCCTTGCCATTCACCATCGGGTCGAAGTAACTGGTGACTATGAACCTGCCAAACACAATGCCGCCCACCACGAACACGAACGCCGTGCCTGCGATTTTCGCAATCATGACAAGCGCGTCCACGCCCATGCCTTCTGGCGACTGCACCACGAAGGAAAGCACCAGAAGCGCGAGTATGTCGTCGATCACCGCGGCTCCCAAAAGCGCCTGCGCCATGTCGGACTGCATCATGCGCAGCTCTTCAAGCACTGCAACCGTGATTCCCACGCTTGTGGCGGTGAGCGCAGCACCCAAAAACATCGCATAGTAAAAGCCATGCCCGCCTGCGATTGCAAACAGGTAGCCTCCCAGGAACGGCACAATCACGCCCAAAAGCGCAATCACCAGGTTCTTCAGGTTGAATATCTTGGTCGTTTCCGAGTGCAGCCCAATCTTGAAAAGAAGCAGGATTGAGCCAAGCTTGGCAAATATCATCACAAGCTCGCCTGTCTCAACAAGCACAGGGGCGTGGGCGGGGAGCAGCACGCCAAACTGCAGGGCAATGCCGCCGAAAAACGGATAGAGGATGCCAATCACGGAGGGCGAAATCGCCACTCCCACAAGCAGAAGCACCATCACAAAGGGCTGCTTGAGGTGGTTGACAAGCATTTCAGCGGTAATTGCCGCAAGGAGCAGGAAAGAAAGCTCAAACCAGATTTTCTTCTCTTCCGACACCTCAGTGAATATGCTCGCGCGGAAGACCGAGAAGAACAGCAGGAGCGCCAGGCCGAAAAACAGGAGCGCGGCATATACTTTGGCCTTTCCAGCGATGTCCTCCCTTCTGACTTTTGGCAATTTCATGGCTCCCACGTCCAATTCCTTGCACCCGCCACACTTAAATCCCTTGCTGTCGAATTCTTCTCATGGCATGGAAAATGGACGAAATTGACCGCAAAATCCTGGAAATACTGCGCGAGGACGCAAGGATTGCAAACGTTGCGCTTGGGAAAAAGGTCGGGCTTTCCGAGCCTGCCGCGCGCCGCCGCGTTGCCAACCTGGCCACGCGCGGGGTGATACGCCGCTTCACAATAGATGTTGAGGAAGGAGGCGCAGTCCAGGCAATAGTGCACGTCACCCTCCTTCCCTCTGCGGTCTCGGACAAGATACTAAAGGAGCTCATGCGCTCAAATGGCGTGACGGCGCTTTTCGAAATCTCAGGCGACTCGGACCTCGTGGTGCGCCTGGCAGCGCCTGACATGGACGAGCTCAACCGCCGCATCGACGCAATAAGGCACCACCCAGAGGTAACAGCCACCAAAACCAGCATGGTGCTGAAGAAGTGGAAGTAAGCTGCGTTTTTCGCCATTCTTTCTGTTCTTTTTGCCGCTTTTAGCCTATCTTTTAGCCAAATCTGTTCATTTTAGTTGCAAAACCGCCAAACCAGCGAAACCTATTTAAACTGTTTGCCCTGCAAGATGGCATGCAATTCGTTTGGGACGAGGAAAAGGGACAGGATGATTCAGAGGACGACTAGTTTTTCCGCTTACAGGCTTCTTACAAATTCCCGCACTATCTTGACCAGCTGCAAATAGCTCTCCTTTGATGCCCACTCATTGCACGTATGCTCATTCCCGCCGAGCGGGCCTATGGAAAAGGTGGGCGCGTGCGCTGCAAGCACATTGTCATCCGCAACCGACGCGCCATAAGAATAATGGATATCGCCGAGCCTCCTCTTCACAATGCCTGACAGGAGCTGCACGCACGGGGTTTCCTCAGAAGTGGCATAAGGGGCAAGGTAAGGCACTTTCCTTTCCTTCAGTTTTGCTTCCGCCCTCCTCCCGCCGATTTCCGAAAACCTGCCTTCCGCATAAAGCGCACCAATGAACTTCCTTACATCATCAAGCACGCTTTCCGGAGTCTGCGGCACCACCAGATGGACATCCAGCTCAAGCATTGCCTCCTCCGGCACAGACAAAGACGTGCTCTCGCCCGCTATTTTCCTCACGAAAAGCGTGGGCGGGGGCAAAAAGGGGTGCTTTCCCATCATGCCATTCATCCTCTCAAGCTCAAGGGCAAGGCGCGCAGCCTCAGAAATGGCATTGACGCCCCTTGCCGCAGTCGCCCCGTGTGCAGACTTCCCCGGCACGGTTATGCCTATGACGCACCTGCCGCGCCTGCCAAGCGTTATCTCGCGCGGCCCACGGCATTCTCCAATGCCCGCGGCAATCTCCGTGGAAAGCGCAGCTTCCACGCCGCCAAAAAACCCCGACGCGGCAACGGCGTGCGCGCCTTCGGAATCATTCTCCTCATCCACGCAAAAAGCAACGCGCAGCCGCCTGTCGGTCTTCTCATCGCACGCGCAAAGCAATGCGGCCAGGCCTGATTTCATGTCAAAAACGCCAAGCCCTGAAAGCCTGTCTCCTTCCTCGCGGAGCGCAAAAGGGCCGCCGCTCCCCCACTCGCCGTAGGGCGGAACGGTGTCCATGTGCCCGTAAAGGAGGATTGGCTTTCCGCGGCTGCCCCGCTCGCCTACAACATTGAACCTTCCGGGCGCAATCTCGATGCGCTTCACCGCAAAGCCAAGCCTGCCAAGCTCTGCCTCAAGAAACTCCCCCATCTCCCTCTCGCTGCCGAAAACGGAATTTATCGAAACAAGCTTTTCCAGAAGTGCCAACGGCTCCATAGATTCGCCCGCCTAAAGCGCGTACCACACATTCAGGCTCTCGTACTCGCCTGCGTAATTGATGTTCCTGTCGCTCATGAGCGTGCAGTGCCACGGCAGCGTGCCCGCATAGCAAAGGCCTGCCTGCTGCGAGGACTTGTTCACGGGTAGCCACGGCGCCCTGTCCTCGGCGTAAATTATCGCGCGCTCCCCGCCGGGCAGGCTGCGGATGAGCCTCACCGCCTCTATCTGAAGCGCGGTCATGAGCCCCTGCCCCCTGTCCCTGTTGAACGTGGCAAAATCGGAAAGCTCGTACATCATTGCCACCTGTCCATTGCCAAGCCTGAGTTCGCACTCCTCTGCAATCAGGGCGGACGCAATGTTCCTTTCGGAGTCGCGCGCAATCACCACGCGGTTGCCGTTGCCAAGCATGACCTGTATTGTGGTTTCGTTTATCGGGAAGGTGTAGAGCTGGTATGCCTCCTGGTAAAGCCTGAGGAGAACCTCGACATCGCGCTCGTTGTGCACGTCCCCGTTTCGGGGCATGGTTATCTGGTAGCCCTCGGAGGTGAGCCTTGCCATTGCCACCTCCCTAATCACGCGCGGCACGCTTTTCCTCACGCCCGAGACAATGGCGTTCTCCTCGCGGCGCAGCTCCGCAGGCGGCATGCGCACAAAGTCATTCCTGCCGAAATAGGCCATGTCAAAGCCGGGCATGAAATTGTCCGCAGGCACAACCGCCTCCACGCCAAAGCCCATCCTACCGTTCTCCTTGGCAATATCCTCGACAAGGCCACGCCTCACAAACGCGCGGAACGTGGTGCGCGTGGCTTCTGGCCCCCTCCTTCGCGCGCTGTCCGCGGGCGCAAACGCATCCTGGTAAAGCTGCCGCCTGTTCCTGATGACCGTCGGGCAGAACCCCTTTATCCTCGCGTTGTTGGAATCAAACGACGGCGGCCAGGACGCGCCTATGCTGCCCACCTTGCCGCTGTTCAATGCAATCTGCTGCAATGCCATCCAAATCAACTGCCTAATTGCCTGCCTTTTTTCCTGTGGCATTTATTTATAAACCAATCGCCAATTTGCAACGAAATCGCGCGCAGATAGCACTTACACTAGCTATTTTCGCAAAAAACAAAGAAAAAGAAGACGAAAAGCGCGAAAGAAGAAAAAGGCAGGGAGAAGGGCCTGCGCGCTCGACCACACCCTCCACGAAGCGATAGGCATCGCGGATTACAAGAAAGCCATCTCAGTATTGAAAGGAGCGGTGAGAGAGCTGGCGAAGAAGAAGGGCTGATTACTGCTTTTCGAGACAAAGACGGGGAAGGGATTGAGATAAGGCGGGCACCGATAAAAAGACAGAGATAAGAATACGATGGATTAGCTGGAACTGCCTATTTGGAATTTTTACAGTAGTTGGGGTTAGCTCCCCACTGCTTGCAGTGGCTAAATAAACCATTGCCGAG
>CAZYTZ010000017.1:0-14783 GCA_964650545.1 Microcaldota archaeon
GCTGCACCTTGGGGTTTATGGACGCAAACGCCATGCCTGAAAGCAAAAGCGCCGCCTGCACCTGAGCCAACAACCCCGCCTGCAGCTCCACCTGCGCAAAACCAGGCCCAAAACCAGACGCAGAAGCAAAACCAGACGCAGCAGCCGGTCCAGAAGGCCGCGCCATTCTGCGGCGACGGCAATCTTGACCCTGGCGAGGTGTGCGACGTTGGCACAAAAAACGCGCCTGCAGACAACAGCTGCCCGTCAGGACAGTACTGCAGCAGCTGCAAGTGCTACACTGCCGCGCAGCCCATAAGCTGCAAGGCAAACCACAAGTATTACCTCTCAACAGGGCTTAACAATTTCATGTATACCACATTGCCGGTGTGCGGGGACGACTGCTCGGACATCTACGGGCTTGACTACAAGTGCGACCTTACCACCTGCACCTGCATGCCAAAAAGCGTGACTTCTCACACCTGCGGGAACAACTTCAAGGAAAGCACGAACGAAGAATGCGACGGCTATGACGACTCGTGGTGCAAGTCCGATGAAGTATGCAGCACTGACTGCGCCTGCGTGAAAGGCACGCGCGGCGTGTGCGGCGACGGAGTGAAGCAGGTGAATGAGCAATGCGACGGGGCTGACAAGGCGCTTTGCGCAGCAGACCAGGTATGCTCAACCAGCTGCGTGTGCGTGGCAGGCGTTGCTACATCGGTGTGCGGCAACAACGTTCGCGAAGCCACTGAAGCGTGCGACGGAACCGACCACGGCACCTGCACTTCCACGCAGACATGCGCAATCAATTGTGTGTGCCAGAATGTGGCGCAGGCAACCTGCGGAAACAACGTGAAAGAAGGCGCCGAGCAGTGCGACGGCACGGACCGCACAGCATGCACTTCAAGCCAGACTTGCAACCAGAACTGCCTTTGCCAGACCGTGCAGCAGCAATCGGTCTGCGGCAACCAGATAATTGAAGCCGGCGAGGAGTGCGAGGATGCATCAGGCTGCGGGGCGGGCTACTCATGCATAGGCTGTGCATGCGCCTGCACTGACTCAGATTCCGACCAGGCATGCGATTCCATTGACAACTGCCCGAACGACTACAATCCCGGGCAGGGAGATTATGACGGCGACGGGATTGGCGACGTGTGCGACACGGTGCCAGTGGACTGCCCGTCGGAATGCTCTGCAGGGCTTGCAAACTACGCGCTCGGGCAGAACAACCAGGCTGCCTGCAATGCAAAAATAGATGCAGACATGCAGGCAGCCCTCAATGGCCTGACCACGCGGACATGCTTCACGACCTGCAAGTACTCATCAACGAACAGCACCTACATGACAATAAGCATGAACAACCAGGTGACGTTTGGCTGCTGCTGCACAGGGCCTGTGGCTGCATGGAAAGTGGAGCATGCATGCACGGACTGCCCAGGGCAGAACCCTGTGTGCCCAGACCCTGACGTCGTGTGCTGAAGAAAAGAGAGGGCATACGGATAGGCAAGGCGGTTGCTTAGTTTGCTGAAGAAGCAAAAGCTAGTTAGTCCTGGACAGGGTGAAGTTTCCCATCTCGCGGCTTCCCACTCCCCATTTGCCGCCAATGCTTCTTCCGCCCTGGAAAGGCAGGGGCTTAACCGTGCCCATGTACAGGATAACTGAATCATCCCCATGGGTGTAAATCCCGTTTTCCCAGGTGCACCGGCCAGGCACAATGTGCGGGTATTTTTTTCCATCCAGCGAAGCCAGCCGGTCTGATTGCGGGAAAGATGAAAGCATGATGCCGCTGTCCAGGCTGGTGTAAAGCGCGCCTGACGAAGTGGCAACATTGTCAGGCCTTTTGTCCACCATTCCCGTCACTGTGGAAGTGATTGCCCTTACGCTGGTGAAGCTGCCTCCCATGCTAATGTCTCCCGTGCCTTCTTGGGCTGCCGGGCTTATGCCGGGGCAATCGTTGAAGTTGAAATCCGTGCCGTTGAGATACGCTGCCATGTCAAACGGCATGGTGAATACCACGTCGATTTTCACCGAATAGTCGTAATTACCGCAGCCGTCGTTGCTGAAATCGTTGTGCCCCCTGCCTTCAAGGCTCCCTCTCCAGAAAGTCGGATAGCAGTAGTTTACGTACGTGGGCTGCTGCAGCGGGGCAATTGGCGCGGCGCTGATATTCTCAGCAGTTTCCCCGCTTGGCTGGGCGGATGGCTCATCAGGGGCGGCAGGCGGAATTGGAGTTGAAGGCATGATGGTTGCCTGGCTGCTGCCAGGTGCGCTTTCGTTGCCTGTGCAGCCGAAAACAAGAAGCAAACAAATCAGCGTCAATGCCGCCAGTGCTCTTGCAGACATGGTTCCACCTGCAATAATTTGCTCACAAGGGTTATATAACAGCCCGCAGCCGGGCTTGGGCAAAAGGGAAAAAAAAGAAAAAAGCAGATTGCTTACTTCTTCATGCAGTCGTCCTTGCACACGAACGGCATAATCCCGAAAAGCAGCATCAGCACGCCCACGAGCAGCCATGGGTCAAGCATGAAATAGCCCATGCTTCCGCCGATGAGCGCAAGCCCTGCCAGTATCATCAACACTTTTGCATACATATAGTGCCCCATACAATTTCCCCCGGGCGTTCATCAGAGGGCATTACTGGATACTAGTATGGAACTGCCCTCAACCTGTCGCCCAAGGGCTATTCTCATGCTTTCTTTAAATAGTTTTTGCTACTTGTTCGAATGCCAGCCCAAGGGGGGTTGCACCCCCTTAGTCCGGCATGTGCATTTTGCCAAAGCAAAATGCATCAGATGTTGAACGCGCAAGCGTTCAACAATTGTCGAGCTGGGCTCGACAAGTCATCGAGCGAAGCTTGATGCTGACCGCCCAAAACCCCCGTCAATTGTTGCTATTTATTTGAGATCCACGCCAAAATGCCAAGCGCGAGCGCGGCAAACAGGTAAGGCAGGAAGATGAAGAACCCCGGCCTGCCATACGCGCCGAAAAAGGTCTGCACAAGCGGGTTTGACGAGATGCCGAACATCAGGAATGCCACTATTGCAAGCAGAAGCGCAAGGGTGAAGCTGCTCTTGAGCTCCAGGTAATCCTTCAGGTAAGTGTAGATGAGGATTATGGAGAACGCGATTATGAGGAAGGAAAGGCTGCCCAAAAGCGCGCCCATGTCCATCATGCCTGGCATGCCGCGCTTGAAGGGCACGAGCACGTCGAATGCCACGAACGAAAGCAGCGCGGCGGCTACGATGATTACGGTCCCCATGAGCGCTTTCTTGGAAAACCCGTTTTTCCCGTCGTGCTTCCTAACGCTTTTTTTTGCCATGCTTACCACCCAATAGTTCCTTCAGGTATTCGCTTTGCTCCCACTGAGGGGAGATGAAATATATCGCGCCGTACTTTCCCTGCGAGTCCAGCACGCCGTTCTTCACCAAAAGCTCCGTGTGCGCCTGCACGGACTTGTAGTCCATGCCAAGCGCCATTGACAGCTGCCGCAGGTTCATCGGCCGCCTGTCCAGCTCCAAAAGTAGCCTCACTCTCGTCGGCCCCCCCTTTGTTGCTGAAAGGAGCCAGAAAAGCAGCCTGTCTTTTGCGTCCATTGGACCAATTCCGATGCATAAAAATAAAAAACAGGGGCAGTTACCCTGCCTCCTGTGCCATTTGGCAGCCGCCTGCCCTGTTTGCCTTCTGGAAGCCCTTGCCGAACTGCGGCGCTTTCTCCCTCATCTGCTCCATTTTCTGCCTGCCCAGCTCGCCCATCTGCTTTTGCAGATCAAGCGCCTGCGCATAGTCGCCGTCATCCATTGCCTCCATCATCTGGTGGCGCAGGTTGAAAGTTTCCTCATCCTGCAGCATCCTTCCGCCTAGTCCGTATTCCTCATTCAGGCTTTTTGCGGAGGCGTAGTCGCCCTCGTGCATTGCCTTCATGAACTCCATTCTCACGGAGTCTGCCACGTTGGCCGCCTTTTCGCCAAAGCCCATTCCAAATCCGCTGAAGGCAAAAACCGAGCCCGCAAGCGCGAGCACTGCAAATGCACTCAGCAGCATTTTGTTGTTCATTCAATCACCTGCCTCTGATGAATTCAGCGGCTTATAAAAGCAATCCCCAATCTATCCCCCAAATTCATTCCGAATGCCGCGCGCCCCGATTTGGGGGTTGTTTTGGCGTTCGTTTATATACCTCACGGCAGCGATAGGCTTCCATGGCAAAAGCCCAAAGCGTGCTGAGGCTTAGGGAGGTCTCCAAGCTTTACGACGGGGAAACGCCTTTCCTCGCGCTTGACAAGGTCAGCCTTGACATCCGCGGGGGCGAGCTCCTTGCGATAATGGGGCCTTCAGGCAGCGGAAAATCAACACTTTTGCACATGCTCGGCTGCCTTGACACGCCTACAGGCGGAGAGATAGAGATTGCGGGGAGGAAAGTGTCGCAGATGAACGATGACGAGGTGGCGGACGCGCGCCGCGACACCATAGGCTTTGTCTTCCAGGCGTTCAACCTCGCGCCCACGCTAACTGTCTTCAAGAACGTGGAGCTTCCCCTCATGATACGCGGGATGCCAAAGGCGGAAAGGGAGCGCATAGTGCGGGAGAACCTCAAGGCGGTGGGGATGCAGGACAAGGCGCAAAACCGCCCGAGCCAGCTTTCCGGCGGGCAGAAGCAGCGCGCCGCAATCGCCCGCGCGCTTGCCAACAGCCCCAAGATAATAATGGCGGACGAGCCCACGGGCAACCTTGACAGCAAGTCAAGCGAGGAGGTCATGGGGCACATAATCTCGCTGAACAGGAAAATGGGCATCACGGTGATAATAGTCACGCACGACGCGCACCTTGCGCAGAAGGCGGACAGGATAGTCAGCATAATGGACGGCAAGATAGAGAAGGACCAGAGGAAAAAGGGGGGTTGACATGAAAAAATCCAATGCAATTTTCGCGCTTGCGGCATTCGTGCTGCTCGCATCTGGCCTCGCATTCGCAGAGCCGATTCTGCAGATCACGGACTATGTCACATCGCCGTCGGAAATATACGCCGGCACGGTGGGCTACGTGCAGGTCACGCTCTACAACTCCGGGGACACGTCTGCACTAGGCGTGAACCCGCGCTACACCGTGAATGGGCTGTCCATGTCCGCCTCGATTGGCGATATCGGCTCCAAGTCCACGGCGCAGGTGTCGCTGCCCTTCAAGATAGGCGAGGGGCAAGCAGGCACAATACAGCTTTTCAACGTGGACATATTCTACAGCTACACCAGCAGCTCGAGCGTGGTCTCCAAGAAGACCTCGCTTTCCATACCGCTGACTGTGCAGCAGTACTCCCCTCTCGTGGTGCGCACCCTTTCGGTTGACAAGACGCAGATATCCGCGGGCGAGGCCCTGGCATTCGACCTTTCGATCACCAACACGGGCGGCGTGGTGAACAACCTCGTGGTAACCATGCCCGAGAACTCCACCTTCTACATCGACGGCTCCACGCAGGTGAACGTGGGCACGGTGCCGTCGAATTCCACGGTGGACGCCACGCTGCACCTGGTTTCCGGCACCAGCACGAAAACGGGCACCTACAGCCTGCCGCTCATCTTCACCTACCAGGATATGGCAAGGCAGCCCACCACCAAGACGCTTTCAATAGGGCCAATAAGCGTGCTTGACACGTCCGTGCAGTACAGGCTCACCCTCACGCCCAAGGAGACGGTTGAGATAGGGGCCGAGGTGCCTTTTGACCTTTCGCTGCAGAACAAGGGCACCTACCCGATTTCCGGGGTGGTGGAAATAGACGCCACCAGCGTGTTCACGCCAATCGGCATGCAGAGGATTTACTTCGATTCCGTGCCCGCGGGGAAGACCGCAAGCAAGGAGATAATGCTTGGCGTGGGCTCGTCCGCAAGCGCAGGCTACTACACGCTGCCGCTCAAGCTCACCCCCAGCACTGGGCAGGAGCTCGAGTACGACGTGGGGCTGATTGTGGAGGCGACGCCGGAAATCACGGTCACGCTTGACCAGAGCGGCACCAGCCCGTCCGTTGAGATAGCAAATACTGGCAACTCGCAGATACGGAGCCTTTATGCGTCGATCACTCCTGCCGGCTCATCCACGCCGACAAAGAGCTTCATAGGCACGCTGGACGTGGACGACTCGACCTCCGTTTCGCTTGGCAGCGCCGCAAACAGCGTGGAGGTGGAGCTTTCCTTCCGCGACAGCAGGAATGCGGAGCACACCATAACAAAGACGCTGCAGGCCACAGGCGGGAATTCCTCGTTCGTGGGCGGCGGCAGGATGGCGGGCGCAAGCGCCGCAGCAAATGCGACCTCCGGCTTCCAGCGCAACAACAGGGGCCCGCTGGGCTTCCTGACGGGGCCGGGCGGCAGCGCGGGCGCTGACACCACCACGCTCGTGATAGCGGGAATAGTGGTAATCGTGATAGTGGGCGGAGTCGGCTTTTACGCATACAGGAAATTCTGGAAAGGCAGGAAGAAAAAATAACCGAAATGAGGGAAACGATGAAGGAAACTCCTCCGCCAAGGCAGCGCGGCGGCGCGATGAGCGACATCGAGCTTGCCGAGCTTGCATTAAATTCGCTCCGCTACAGGAGCCTCAGGAGCTGGCTAGCCGTGCTGGGCATCGTGATAGGCGTTGCTTCCGTGGTTTCGCTCATCTCCATAAGCGTGGGCATGAACTCGCAGGTCTCAGGCAGCCTGAGCGGAGTGGGCGCAAACATAATCACGGTCAGCCCCGGCGGCTCGCGCGCAACCGGCATGGGATTTGGAGGGGGCGCCCCTTCTGACGGAGGGCAGCGCATGGCGTTCAGCTCAAGCGGGCTTGGCAGGACAACCACCAGCAGCGTGCTAACCTTCGACGAGGCGGACAAGCTGTCAAGCGTGGAGGGCGTGTGGAAAGTGGACGCGCAAATCACCAGCCGAGCCACAGTGGTGTTCAAGAACCGGAACTCCTCACTCACAATCGTTGGCACAGACCCCCAGGCATTCCCTGACAGCGTGGGAAGCGCGATAATGACGGGCAAGTCGCTTGCAACAAGCGACCTTTCCACCGCAGTGATAGGCTATTCCGTGCAGGAGGAGTCGTTCGGAAACGTTAGCATGCTGAACAAGCAGATAAAGATAGGCGGCTCCACCTTCCGCGTGGTCGGCATACTGAACAAGACCGGCACCTCGCTTTCAGGCTCGTCCGACAGGACCATTTACATCACGCAGAAGCGCGCCAAGACGTTTTTCAACCAAACGGACTCTGTCAGCAAGATAGTGGTGATTGCCAAGGACGGTGCCGACCCTGATGAGGTAGCAACCGCAGTCACCGAAAAGCTGCTCGCGCTCCGCAGGCTCACGGAAGCAAAGCAGGATTTCACAGTCACCACCGCGACAAGCATGCAGGAGGCGATTTCCAGCATCACGAACACGCTTGGGATTTTCCTCGGGGGGATTGCAAGCATCTCGCTCATAGTGGGCGGCATAGGCGTGGCGAACGCGATGTTCACCTCTGTTCTCGAGCAGACGCGCTACATAGGCTTGCTCAAGTCATTGGGTGCGCGCAGGCGTACCATAATGAAGCTCTTCCTTTACGAGGCTTGCATGGTGGGGCTGGTCGGCGGCATAATAGGCGTTGCGCTTTCCTTTGTCGCCTCGGTTGCGCTCTCATATTTCGGGCTGCCCTCCAAGATAACGCTTGATCTCGTGCTTTTGGGCCTGGGCTTTTCGCTTGCAATGGGCGCAATCTCGGGCCTCATACCCGCGAGGAACGCATCATCGGTCGCGCCAGTGGAGGCGTTAAGATATGAATAAGATTGCTGGAATCGCGCTCATACTGCTTCTCGCGCTTGCAATGGCGGTGGCAATACTGGTTTTAGGCTGAGCACATGGCATAAAAAGCCGGCGTAAAAATCCCGAAAAATAACAAGCGGGCGGCGTTTAGCCGCCCTAAAAAAAAGACTATCTCCTTCTCTTGGCTTTTTTCTTCACGGTCTTCTTCACTTTCCTCTTCGTGATTTTCCTTTTCTTCATTTTTTTCTTTGCCAAACTGATCACCTGCACCTAATTCGCACTTCCCATATATAATAGTTTCATTCGCGCGCAGGAAAATCCGCGCGGAATTTTCCCAAAGCCTTGCAAAACAATAGCATTTTATAAGCACCGGCTGCATTTTTACCTCGGTGATTTGAATGGCAGGGAAAAACAGCCCACAAAGCGCGTACGCGCCAATAGCATTTGCAATAATGGTTGCTGCACTGGTATTTTCAGCGGCATTTTACTTTTCGCCAGGGAAAAGCACGTTCCAATACCAAAACGAGCAGCAGCACACGCTTTCGGTAACTGCTGACGCCATGCAGGAGGTTGCGCCCGACAAGGTGGAAATAACCCTTTCCGTAATAAGCCGCGGCAGCGACCCGTCCGTGCTGCAGGAAGAAAACGACGCGAAGCTGCGCGCCGTGCAGTCAAGGATTGTTTCGCTTGGCGTGCCTGAGAGCAACATAAAGACAACCGGCTACTCGCTTGACAAGGTGCAGGAATACAACAAGACAAGCGGAGGATACGAAGACAGGGGGTACGAGCTTCGGAACACGCTGCGCGTGGTGAGCTACGACGTGTCGCTTGCAGGCAGCATAGCAAAGGAAGCCGTGCAGAACGGCGCGAACGACGTTTCAGGGATAAGCTTCATGCTTTCCGATGCAAAGCAGAAGGAGGTTTATGGCCAGCTGCTTTCGCAGGCCGCTTCGCAGGCAAAGGCAAAAGCCGCGTCAATGGCATCCGCGGCGGGCGTTCAGCTCACAGGCCTTAGCCAGATGTCCGAAGGCTACACTTACACCGAGCCGATGGCAAACTCCGCATACCGCGTGAGCGCGGATTCGCTTGCGGGCGGCGTGCCCTCGCCCGAGGTCTCGATTTCCGCGGGGCTGCTGCGCGTGCGCGCATCCGTGAGCGCCAGCTACAACGTGGCCGGCTAGCCTGCCTTCTCGGCAAAATAGCGCCCAAAGACAATTCTTGGCGACATTCTGTTTACTTTCAGGTACCTTCCCAGCCCTGCCCTGTTTATGTCTCCGCTGTTGTTCAGGCAAACGTCCCCGCCATGCGCCTCATCCGCAAGCGCCTGCATCCAGAACCTGCCGTGCTCGGCATTCCCCGCATACCATTCCGGTATGTTGTGTGTTATTGCGCCTGCTATCACAAGGCGCAGGCATTTGCCATCATCAATCATTTTCCGGACCGCTTCCCTTATCACGGCATTCCTTGCCTTGGCGCTGAATGCAAACCCCTTTCTCTTTGCCTCCCTTTCGGCATCCGCAAGCGCCTGCACGGCATAGCCTGTCCTCGCAGCCTCTGCAAGGTGAACGGAGTAGGAGCCTATTTTTTCTATGAAGAACTTTTCCACTTTGCGCCTGAGGGGAAGGCGCGCATCCCCACCAACAAAACACGGAAGCGGAATTGCGCCCGCGTCCTGCGGCTTGCCTTTCCATTGGATGGGTGCGGGCTTTTCCTTCGGCATTTGCACGGGGCCGCAGCCCTTGCCGAACTTCACAATCCCGTCGTTCCTGCCTGCTTGCTCAGGGTAATGGTGCAAGAACCAGTCATCCCAGTCAGGGTAAATCCTGATCGCCTTTTTTCTCATCTCATCATTGCTGAGCGTCGAGGGCTTTGCCATGTCCCCTGGCATAATTTCAGGCACAGCCATCTTCACGATTATGAATGCGTTGTTGATGTATGATTCAAGGGCTGGCGCAAGAAAATGCATTTTCCTTCCGTAAAGCTTGTAGGGCGTTATGCCCTTCTCTTCCTGCGCCCAATTCACGAATTCCACTATCCCGCCCTTCCTATTGTCCTCTGATATCCTTATTTTGCTTAACCTGCGCGTGGCGTGGATTTCCATCCCGCCGTGCCGGAAATAGATGTTCTTCCCGGCCTTCAGCCCAAGCACGCTGGTGCGAAGCTCCGGAGGCAGCCCGTCAAGCCAGGCCCCAAGCGCCGGCGGCTTGGGCTCCAACGCGCCGAACTCGAAGAGCAGCTTGTTAAGGTGCCAGCCATGCGGCGAGAATTCCATTTCCCACGGGAAAATCGTCTTGTGGGCCTCCCATGCCCCATTCCTGTTCCTGACCTTGTATTTCCCGATTTCCACCATTGCCTTGTCCTTCCGCAGCGCCCTTTCCTGGCCAGGGGTGATTTGAAGGGGGATTTTCTTGCCGGTTTCCGCGCAATATTTTTGGGCAGCGTGGCAAAGCGCAGGAATGTCTGGCATTGACGTGAAAAGCTCGAACCACTTTGAGCACTGGAATTTTGCAACCCCGTATGCGCTTCTCCCGAACCTTGAAAACAACGTTGTGTAATTTGCATCGCTGAAGTCATGGGTTTTCCAGCTTGCAGGGTTGCAGTATACCTGCCTCATAATGGCGGCATCGTGCGCATTGGGGGCATGCCCTTCCCGAAGCTTGCAGAGCACCACTTCCTCATCAGGCGAGAGGATGCCATCCTGTTTCCGCAGCGCCTCGTGGAATTCGTCGCACGCCTGCATGAGCATGAGCCTGTCGTTTCCCATGACTTGGTTGTAGCGCATCACCTTGCGCGAGTTATCCCTCGAGAATTCCTCCGCCGGGCCGTGCACTGAGCCGTAATAGTTGATGAGCCATGCCATTTTTAGTTCGCCGAGAAGCTGCTTGCTTGCCCTTTCCCTGCCCATTGCCTCGATTTCCTTTTGCAGTTCGCCCCACCAATAGCCGCGGTTCCCATCATCATCGGAGTATTGCTCTGTGACCTTGTAGCCAATGTCGCCTTTCAAAAGCTCGATTTTTCCCCATTCGTTCCTTTCCGCAAGCCCGGTTATTTCCCTGTTCAGCACGGATTTCCAATAGCCGCTTTCCGGGTTTTTCGGGCTTTTTGGGGCATCCCTGCCGATTTTTTCAAGGGATGCAATCGGATTTTTTGCAACCACCATGAATTGCCTGCACCGCACAATATCCCTGAAATAGCGCTCTGCAAAAGGCAGCGAAAGCTCGTGCCGGGAAAATCTTGAAAGCGGGCCGGGCTGTACTTTCCTGCCCTGGGGCGATTGCTGCGCATCCGTCACGGGCACTATTTTGGCTTCGCCGCACGGCACCCTCTTTTTTTGAGGCGCAGCCGGTGCGTCCAGCGCGGATGCCAGCCTGCTGTTGCCATATATGCTGAAGGTCATCGCACCAAATTTGCGCAGAAGTGTTTATAAAATGATTTTTATGGCTATTAGCGGTTTCATTTCCCTTCAGAAGCAGCCGCCTTTTTCTCTGCTTTCTCCGTGTCTGCGCGCGCCTTGTCGTCCGCGTTCTTTTTTACTCCTCCGCTCGTGGAAGGCCAGACTTCCTCGCGCGCCTGCGCGTCGCTCTTGCCTGCCTCGCGGAACTTGCGGTACTTTACGTGCCTGTCATGCTCGGTTTCCAATATCTCACTTTCTTTATCTGCCATAAAAACACCTTTGAATGAGCAACAATCCTCCAAATAAGAAGAAAAAGGCCATTCGTATCTATTTGCGCGCAACTGCATATAATATAGTGGGTGCTCTAGCCTGCCAAATCAAAATCCACAAATCCGCGCCTGGGGTCAAGGTTCACCAATCTCACGCGGATTTTCTGCCCCACCCTTGCGCCGGGAACTGCGCGTACCATTCTTCCCTCGACAGGCGGGACCAGCAATCGCGCGTAAAAGCCCTTTTCCGAAGCGCCCGTGATTATTGCATCGAATGTTTCGCCTACTTTGCCGGCAAGCAGCGTGGCAGACTCTGCTTTCACCATGAAGCGCTCAACGCGCTTGGCAGCCATTTCCCTCTCGGTGCAGCGCACCGCAATGCCTGACAGCTCATTCCTTGCGTAAGGCGTGCGCTGGCCTGCGAGCGTTGCTTTTATGAGCCGCTGTATCACCAGGTCAACATACCTTCTGTTTGGCGCAGTGCCATGGGTGTAATGCGTAACCGCCAGGCAAAAGTGCCCGATTGGAAGCTCTTTGTCATGCATGACATACTCGCCTGCGCCAATAAGCTTCACAACCGCAAGCGACAAATCGCCGAATCTTTCAGGCTCAATCTGCTTTTGGCTCGCAAGGAAAAGTGAAAGCGCCTTTGCGGAAGGCTTTCCGGGCAGGGAAAACCCCTTGCCGGAAGCAAGCAAGCGCAGGCCTTCCCAGTCTTTCGGTATCCTCACCACTCTGTGTATTGAAGGGATATTCGCCTTCTCAAGAAAGCCAGACATCACGCCGTTTGCGCCAATCATGAAGTTTTCAATAATGTGCATTGCCCTGTTCTCCTGCACAACTGCGAGCCCCAGCACCTTGTCATCTTTGATTACTGCGCGCGCTTCCATGGACTCAAGCTCAAGAGCACCCATCCTCATCCTGAACCCCTCAAGCCTCTGTGCCGCCTTATCCTGCAGGAATATCTGCTCCTCCATGCCGTTCACTTCCGCAATCCTTTTTGGCATCGGGCCGGTGCCGTCCAGCCACGCAGCCACCTGCTCATAAACCAGCTTTGCCTTGTTGCGGACTATTGCGCGGTATATGCCGCCTGGGCGAACCACGCCGCTTTGAAGCACTGCAAATTCCACAACAACAGCGAGCCTGTCCTGCCCTTCCGGAAGCGAGGAGAGGTTTTTCGAGAGCTGGTCAGGAAGCATGGGGAATGTCTCAATGCCAGTGTAAACAGAAGTTGTGCAGGCAAGCGCATGCTGGTCTGCGCGCGAGCCTTTGGGAACATAGGCATCAACGTCCGCAACCCCCACCTTCACAAGTATTTCTCCGTTTGCGCCTGCCTCGCAGCATTCAATCTGGTCCAAGTCCTCGGTGTCGTAATTGTCAATTGACGACCAAAGAAGCTGCCTCATGTCTTGCACGCCTTTCCCTTCGCGCAGGCTCACTCTTGACTGAAGCGCATCCACCTCGCGCTGCACGTGGGGGGAAAAACCTGGCAAAAATCCGTATTTCTGCATTGCGTCGCGCGCAACCTTATGAAGATCGATGTTCTCGAACCTGCGCGCTATCTTTCCAGGGTCGCGGATCCGGTATCCTGAATGCCCGCGCGTCTGCGCGCGGTTGCTTCCCTGCCGCCTGCTTCCCGCCTGCCTCGGCGTTTGCGCCCGGTTGCTGCCGCCCTGCCTTGATGCGCACTGCCCGTGTTTCCTGCCTTTGCGTCGGTTCATAAGCAATCAACTGCCAGTCTTCAGGCTTTTCGCCTCTTTTTTCTTCAGTTTGTCCAATGCTTCAAAATATTCTTCGTGGTTCACGTGGAATTTGACTTTGGTGCGGTAGAATGGCCCGAGCAGTTCCGCGTCAAGAGCTACATATTCGCCACTGCCGTCAGCGCCGAGCCTGGAAGAAATCTCCTTGTCACCAGGCAGAGCTCCAGAAAGGACTATCCAGTAATCTTTCCTGTTGTCAAAGGGAGAAAATGCAAATGCACATCTTTTGCACGCCACCGTTTTTTCAGGTGGGGGTGTCATACCCCTCAGTACGCCGTTAATCAGCGTCACTGCGATTGCAACCGGCACAAACAGGTTGTTGTCAACCAAAAATAATGCTATCCCAATGCCGAACGACGCAATAGTTATTCCATTCTGCATGAGGTAGAAGTTCTTTTCTTCTTCGGATTCATTGTCAGATATGCCTGAAAGCCCAAACATTATGCTCAATGTCCCCTTTTTAACTCCCTTTTCGTTGATTTTTCTGACCATTAGCAGATTAGACGTGAAAATGGCAACGAGCACGATGGCTGCCAGAAGCGCAACTGAGGGCAGAGCAGAAAGCAGTACCGAAGGAATGTCTGGTTTTTGCCACGAGTCCCGCAGGAAAATGAAGAAAAGGGCAATCACAATCAGGATGAGGATGACTCCCCCTGCGAATTGTTTTGCAACTGAATATTCGAAGCCCTCCTTGTTTTTTTTAAATGGCAAGTCGACGCTGCAATCATCCAGCATTCCTGCAATTTTTTCCAATGCTTCCTCTGCGGTTGTGCCTTCCGGCCACTCATTGTTTCTTTTCAGGCCGATTGTCTTTCCCATAAATAAAATACTCCTGTACAGATTAAATACCTGCTGCTGCGCGCGCAAACACATAGAATATTAAACAGTGCATTGCGAATACTGCCATGGGAGAAACAAGCCACGTACCAAAAAAAGTATTTTTCACGAAAGGGGTAGGAACCCACAAGGACAAGCTCACGTCGTTCGAGCTTGCGCTTCGCAGCGCAGGCATTGAGAAGTTCAATCTTGTCACGGTGTCATCCATAATGCCTCCGTTTTGCGAGGTGATCCCGAAAGCAAAGGGTCTCACCATGCTTAACGACGGCGAAATCGTTTTTGTAGTGATGTCGCGAAACGAGTCAAACGAGCACAACAGGCTGATTTCAGCATCTGTTGGCGCAGCAGTGCCTGCAGACCGCTCGCAGTACGGCTATTTGAGCGAATACCACTCGTTTGGAGAGACTGATGATACGGCAGGCGACTACGCGGAGGATTTGGCAGCATCCATGCTTGCCTCCACGCTCGGCATCGAGTTCGACGTGAACCAGGGCTGGGACGAGAAGGAGACGCTTTTCAAGGTGAGCGGGAAATTCGTGAAGACAACGAACATCACACAGTCAGTGGTGGTGGACAAGCAGGGCGAATGGACCTCTGTGCTTGCGGCTGCGGTGCTCATACTGCATAACTCCGAGAACGACGCTGGCAATGGAAAGGCGGAAAACAAACCAGACAAGCTGGATAATGGCAAGAACGACAAGGCTGCCAATGACATAAAGCCTGGCGGCGAACATGCGCTCGGGCGCAATTCGCCCGACTCGTCCTCGAGGACGAGTGGGCC
>CAZYTZ010000017.1:14883-21000 GCA_964650545.1 Microcaldota archaeon
GCGAACATGCGCTCGGGCGCAATTCGCCCGACTCGTCCTCGAGGACGAGTGGGCCACTTGTCGGTGCGCCGACAAGTCGGACCCCTGCTGCGGCAGGCGGCGACAGCAAAGCCGCTGAGGAAAAGAACGGCAAGCCGGCTCTGCTGCTTGCTGCGGAAAAGCAGTAGCTATTTTTTCACAAGCACGTCATAAGTTGGCTTGATCGCAGCAAGCACGAATATTGCCGCGTACGTTTCCCAGCCAAGCGACAGCAGCGGCGGCCAAAGCACCGCAAGCGCGAGCGCAAGGAAGAAAACGCTGATTTTCACCAGCCCCATGTCAATCGCGTCTATTTTCCCGGCTTTCGCATCAGCCCATTTCCAGAATCCCATAGTTCCACCTCACCAAATTCCAGGCATTAGCCTGTACTTAACTTTCGCGCAATATTCGTCATACCCTTCCAATTCCCTTCCCAAGACTTCCTCCTCATTCTTTATTCTCATGGCAAGAAGCGGCACGACGAGCAGGTAGGGCACAAGTGCAACGTACGAGCCCAGCGCCAAAGGGGTTGCAAGCGTGAACACCACCACTGCAACATACATAGGGTGCCTCACAACTGCATAAGGGCCGGTTGAGATGGCCTTCTGCCCCTTTTCCACCCGCACAGTCCTTCCAGCCCAGCTGTTCTCATGGAAAACCCAGAAAATGCCGAAATAGGAGAGGAAAACCAGCACCAGCCCGAGCACGCACACCTCTGGCGGCATATTCGACCAGCCAAACCTGATGTCCAGCCCTGGAAGCAGAAAACCAGCAAGCATAACCAGCGAGCTTAGCTTCACAACAAGCTGCTGCTCCTTTTCTTTCTCCTTCATATGGAACCTGCGCTCCAGGAAATCAGGGTCAGCAGCAAGGAAATAAACCAGCACGAACGCCATTGGGATGAAAAGAACGGCCAGATACGCCCATGCCTGCCAATAGTCAAGCGTGCCCGCAGGCACAAAAAGCATTGCCCCGATTATCAAAAGCCCGCCAAAATAAGCAAGCATTCCCTTCAAAGCAATTTCCATTGCGCACATAAAAGGAATTCGCGCGCAGGGAATAAAAAAGCAGCAGATATGCTGATACATTTCCTTCCTGAAAATCAAGCCAGCGGTTCCTTACCGCTGCAAAACCTGGTTCCTGCTTTTGCCGCAAGCGCACTTCTTTATCTTCGATCTGTATTTCTGCCAGCAATAGCCGCAGCAGTATGATTCCATTGTTTCACCTAAGCCATTTGCCAATGCTTTTCGCAGCCTGTGCTTGCCATTGAGAAATAAGCCACCCGTATTACACCCTATGGGTGTATTAAGCAACCTGCAACGGACGGTGCCATACCCGTATAAACCCCCTGCCCCAAATAAATACAGGTGATGAAATGGTGAAGAAAACGCCTATTTTTGTGGTCGCGCAATGGCAGCACAACAGCAAGGGGCTGTACACGCTAGTCAAGGTCGGAGCTGCCACCAAGTACGTGGTGAAAAAGGGAGACCAGCGCTGGACGCTGCGCATCGGCAAGTCAATGTACCGCCTCTACCCCCTCAAGGACTGGCAGAAGCACAAGAAGAAGGGATTGCCGCGCGCAAAGATTGTTCCGATTGGGAAGCACAAGCTCTGAAGAAGTTACGGCTTCTCAGAGGCTTCGGCAAACTTTACCGTCCTTTCCACCTTCTTTGCTGCATTCTCCCTTTCAGTGCACCACGCAGCAAGCTCAGCCAATTCCGCCTTGCTGTAAGGCATGTGGGTTTGCGCAGCTGCCGCTTTCACAAGCCGCAGGACCACGAGGTCCATGTATTTTTGATTGGGCGAGGTGCCAACAAGATAATCCATATCTGCAATGCAAAAGTATTCAATTGGCTCTTGCTTGTCAAACAATGCATACTCTCCGGGTCCCAGCAGCTTGGCAATTTTCAAGGACAAATCCGAAAACCCCTCAGGGTTTTCTTTCTTTTCCTTTGCCAAAAAGTCAGTTAGTGCGTTCGCATCAGGCTCAGCTGGCAGCGCAACC
This sequence comes from Microcaldota archaeon, assembly GCA_964650545.1. Classification (GTDB taxonomy): domain Archaea; phylum Micrarchaeota; class Micrarchaeia; order Anstonellales; family Anstonellaceae; genus UBA10161. The sequence goes on from CAZYTZ010000017.1 coordinate 16,907, forward strand.
CCTTTTGCAGCGGCGGCTTGCACCACCCCATTCCAATCCTTTGGGGCTGCCACCACTCTGCGGATAGGGGAGCGATGCGCATTTTCCAGCAATTTCACCATTCCCTTGTTCGCGCAAATCATGAAATTTTCAACTATCATCTTCGCCCAGTCTTTCTCAGCAACACACAGCCCCAGCGTCTTATCCCCCTCAGCATCCGTGGCGCCCTGCTCCCTGAATTTGCTCAGCCGCAACGATGCCTCTTCCTGGAGCTTGATTTGTTCGGCTAACTCAGGCATTTCCTCAAATATTTCCGGCAACATCTCCTTATTCTCAAGCCACGCGCCAATTTCACCACTTGAAAGCTGCGCCTTGTTCCTCACGAATGCGCGGTAAACCTTCCCGAACCGCACATTCCCGCGCGGAAGCACGGCAAATTCCACCACGATTGCCAGGCTGTTGCAATCCATTGGAAATGCCGACAAGTCACTGGACAGCTGTTCCGGCAGCATGGGAAACATATCATTCCCCGGATAAACAGAGGTGGCATTTATTTTCGCATGCTCGTCCAATATCGAGCCTTTTGGCACAAAAGCATCCACGTCGGCAATCGCCACTTTCACAAGTATCTCGCCGCCCTGCCCCCGCTCGCAATATTCAATCTGGTCCAAGTTCTGCGAGTAGTAGCTGTCAATGGAAGACCAAAGAAGGTACCTAAGGTCGCGCAATTTCGAGCCCACCTTGTTTAGTGTGAATTCGTCGTGCGCATTTGCCTTTGCATTCACCACGATGGTAAGCTTGTGTTCAAAGCCGTATTTTTCCATTGTGTTTTGCGCAATCATCCTAAGATTGATGGCAGGCAAGCGCCGCGAATCTTCCTTCTTAGACCGCAATGCCCTGCGCCGCGCATGCACTAGGTACTTTGAGTTCTGGCGCGGCTTTTTCTCAGGCTCTGGCCTGCTCTGCGAGCTGGCCTTTTGCTTCGGGCGGGGCTTATGGAGGCGTGTCATGCCAAATACGCGCACAAGAGAGGATAAAAAGGCAACGGGCGGGAAAGGCAAGCCCTGAAAGTAAGCGGCAGCTATTCTTTCCCGAGGTCTTGGGAAGGAGTGACCACTCCATCATTATCAACGCTGCACCTGTTTGAGATTATGCCGGACATGACAGCTCGAATGTCCTGCCCGGACCTGGCTGCTTCCTTTTGGGCAACTTTCCAGATAATTTTCTTGTTCTCAGGCGTTGCCCAGTATTTGACAAACCCCTTTGGCGTATTCAAGTATGCCAGAATAACATGGCCTGACTTGCGCAGCCTGATAGTTTTCAACGTATCATTGCGCAGCTTGTCTGCAATCGGGTCTGCCATGCCTTCCCTGTTCGTGAAAAGAGCGCGCGGAGAGTGCCCCGGGCCAGTCCTGTTGATAAGTTGTAGTTTTTCCATGCTTCCATTATGCATATAAGTGCTTAAAAAGGTTATAGCGTGGTCTGCTTTCACTCGCGTATGGGCCCGTTCAGGCTCCCATTCTGGCTATAGCCCCTGCTTTCCCAATAGCCCAGGAAGGCAGGGTCGTTGCCAATCTCTATCTCGGTAATCCACTTTGCCCACTTGTAGCCGTACTTGTCCTCTGCCACTACCTGGAAGGGGAAGCCCTGTGCCGGCGGCAGCGTTACATTGTTCAACTTGTAGGCAAGCAAAATGCTATTATCCTTCACATAATCAAACGGAAGAGTGGACGAGTACCCGTCATAGGAGCGGAATATCACGGTGGTAGCGCCCGGCTTTGTATTGCCAATCAAATCGCTTAGCAGCACACCCTCCCAAAGGATATTCACATTCCAGCCCTCAACGCAGTACAGCCTTACCACTTTCGTGTATGCCTGGTGCGAGAGCACCTCACCATAAGTGTAATTTCTCGGGGATTCCACAAGCCCGTGCACGTTGAGACTGTAAGTTTCTTCATCCACGTACTGGGGGCCTGCAATGGAGTTCTCGCGGAAATCATTGACAGAGGACAGGTCCTTTCCCTCGTAATTCCTCACCTCAACGCCATCCAGCTGGATGGCTTGCTTCTGCGCGCAGCCAAAAAGCAGCAGGGCTGAAAGCAGGAGCGGCAGTGCCAAAAGAGTGTTTGCATTCATGGACAAGGTTGCGCATCAGGGGTTAATAACCGCTCTTGCGCGCAAATCAGCCGCTGGCCATCAGGTGATGTCAAGTTTTCGCAATTTCCGCAGGGTTCCCCGCTTGTAAAAAGCAATCGCAAACAACATCAGCAATCCCATGACTGTTGAAACGGTCAGGCTCAGTGTTTTATCTTCAGGAAACAAGTACAGGTCCATGAGCCCCCAAAGCCCCCGCCAGAAGCTCACGATTGCCAATGACGAGATGATTATGACAAGAACGTCACCCATGCTTGTTTTTTCAAATATTCTCTCTATCATGAATACCAATAAAACGGCTTATAATTTAAACGTTTCTGGTGGTCTTCGCTCTTCAAGCAAAACCCTTGCCTGCAAATGCAGCGCCCAACGCAAGCAGAATCATTGCCACTGGTGCGCAGGAAGAAGCCCCATCGCCGGATGAAGCCCCGGCAGATGGCTTCGCAGTGGCAAGCACACTGATTATATCAGTCCCGACCTTGATGGTGGCGCTTTCCGTGGCATCCAAAATAGACAAGTCCATGGTATAGTATGTCCCTTTGAAATAAGTGTCAATGAAGCACTGCATTTCCCCCACATCTGCTTCGCATATGTAATAATACTCGATTCCCTTTGTCGAGCTTTTTTTCACGATATTTTCATCCTCATAATCAAAGGCAATTTCCTGCCACTCAGACTGAGTCATTTTCTCGGCATTGATTATTCCCATTGTAACTTTATCATCGCTTGAATAGTAGGCAGTGCCGCCGCCAATACCCCCCACGGTATCTTGTGGGATTATCTTTAGCGCCCCTGGGAGAGCATCGGGAAATGCCGTTCCTGCCGCAGCCAGGCCTGCCGCAAGAAGCAAAGCCAGAAATAATTTCATGCAACCCAAACGCATCCAGGCCTTAAAACCCTATGGGACTGCCTGCGTAATACTTGGCAGGAAAGCCGACCTTGTTGTCAGAATAAGGCATCTGGAATCTTTTGCTTCAAATGAGCTGCAGGCAGTTGACTTTGTAGCCTGGGCAGTGAACAGGAAATTCACCCACGGCGATTCAGCTTATTATGACATAATTAGGCCTAAAATCAGGAACCAGGGCAAGGAAGAGATCTGGAAAGAATAAGGGTTTGGCGCTGGCGCTAATGGCTGAAAATTTGGCGGCCCCAAGGCGAGCTTTGTAGGTGCACCCTTCCGGTACACGCCCCGCGCTGCCTTGCGGCACCGCGCCGCCAGGCGTTGCCACCCGGCGGTTCCCTGGTCTTACCCACCATTTACCGTTATGCTTGGCAAGCCCTTTAAACTCTGCCTCACTGGCGTGCCGATGAATTCGGCCCCTTGGCAATAAGGAAGCTGCCTCTTGCAGAAAAGCCGTCTATAAACGCCAAAATCGCCAATGAGCTTGGCACCTGCCTTAATCTTCGGGGGGCTACGGCCCGATAAAAAAAGACATCTTCAGGCGCGCAGCAGCAACCCCAGCAGAAAAAGACGGCAATTTGACTGCTTTTCACTATTTGCCAGCCACGCGCCTGCAGCAAACGGGCAGGCCGAGAATATATTTATATTGCTTCTTCACGAACATGCAGCATGCGTCCCACAATCTTGCTTATTGCTGCGCTGCTCCTCATTTTCGGCTGTGCAGCGCTGCCCGGGCCTGCGGCGGAGGAAGGCGTGCCTGCCAAGTGCCAAGGGCTCACGGACTGCAACCTCTTTTCCTGCATGGAGAGCAGCTGCTGGTGCAAGGACGCGCCTGACAGCGGCGCGCTTGCCAGGCTGGGCAGGCAGATAACAAGCGAAGAGAGCGCAAAAGCAGGCGTTGCCTCCTACCTTGAAAGCCGGGGGCTGTCGCCAACAGGAATCCGCGCAATGAAGCTCAACAGCATGTTCTACAACGTCTTTTACAAGATTGGCGGGGAGGAGCAGGCGCTCACAATCTCCTCTGACGGGACGATAATGGAAACTGCGTGCGGGGTTTAGC
>CAZYTZ010000018.1:0-19360 GCA_964650545.1 Microcaldota archaeon
ATCAGAAACATTCCTGTTCTGCTTTATTCTTTTCATTGCTGTTTTGAAGCTGTCTTCCAACGCTTTCCACTGGCCACTGTTCCCCCAATTCAGCCCGGATTTCACCGAAACTAGGTATCTGATGTCTTTTTCCTGATATTCGAAGTCGATTCCTGGCGCGGATGACTTTGCTGCCCTGCGGGTTTTTTGCGCTACAAAAATTGCAAGATGCTCCAAAAATTCGCCAAAAATTTCTTCTTCGGATGAAGATAATTTGGCATCCAAGATAGATGAAACCAGCTCTCCAGCAGTCACCAGATTCTTTGCTTTATATAGATATGGATTTTTTCGTTTCAGAAGCTCTTTGAGGCTGGTCTTCTCCAAACTCCGCAAGCGCGCATTGTGGAATTCGGCTATGTGCTCCCTTACGAAGCTTTGGACTTCGCTTGTTTTGATTGGTTTCATAATACAACCTTTCCTCGGCTATTTTTTTATATTCTGGAGCTATATCCACCATAAGATAGTTTCTCTTGAGCCTGTGGCAAGCCACAGCGGTGGTTCCGGATCCGGCAAATGGGTCCAAGATCAGGTCACCTTCTCTTGTGAATAGGCGGATAAACCATGCAGGCAGCTCGACAGGAAAAACAGCGCTGTGGTTTTTGTTACCGCATTCGGTTGCCAGATATAGCACATTTGGCGGATAGACCTTGGATTTGCCAACCCAGTTGGATATTTTTTTCCCAAATCCGCTGCCAACCCTGGAAGTTGCGCGGCTCAAATCAGTTTTGCTGAGATTTTTTAGGCGTGTTTTGGACCAATCGCCAATTGGCACCATTACTTCTTCCTGATACATGTTGAAATTTTTTGTCTTATTGAATTGGAGGCACCGTTCCCACGCATCCCTGAAGCGGTTTGGCCATTTGCCAGGATGAGTATTCTTCTTGTGCCAGATGAATTCTTCCGTCCAGATCCAACCCTGGTTCCTGAGTTCTTTAATCATATCCAAGACATAGGTGTGGCGCTCTCCATTTTCCACCCGCTCCTTGATATTAAGGATGAATGTTCCGCTTGGCTTCAAAACACGCAAGAATTCTTTGGACATCGGAAGAAACCAGGCAACGTATTCGTCGGGGGGAATCCCACCGTATGTGTTTTTTCTGCTATCCGCATAGGGAGGGGAAGTGACAATAAGGTCGACGGAACAGTCTGGAACCTCTTTTAGGGCGTCTTTGCAATCACCAATTACGTATTGGTTTAAAATTTTCCCCACGTGACGGTGTTTAATCATAGCGTCTTCTAATCGAATTTGCCTTATAAAGGCATGACTTTCCAGACTGTTGGTGCCGACTTCGTTGGGGCCATTTTCCATGTTTTTCGTTCAGAATCCCGCTTTTTAACCCTTCCATAAGTAGAATGCCGGTGATTCCGGTGAAGCTACTGTAAATGAAGAGTGGGCTTGAGTGCGCTTTTTAATAAGCTTAGCAGCGAAAGTGCTGCATGGAAGCGCGCAGCCTCGTTTCAGAGATAGAAAATACCATTGAGGGCGCGGCTGGCAAGCACAAAGTCACGCTCATAAAATTGGCTTTGGGAAAGGGAGTGTCGGTTTCCAAAGAAGAAATAGTGCAGGCGCTTGGGAAAAAATACCCGGGCGCAAGCATTGACATACAGGATGGCGGAGCAAAGGGGAGCGCCACTGTGAAGGAAATTGAAGTCGGGTAGTTTTTCAGGCGGTTTCTATGATTATCGGCGTGGACGAAGCTGGAAGGGGCTGCATCATCGGCCCCATGGTGATTTGCGCATCTGCAATCAACCCTCTTGACGAGTACAAGATGAAGGAAATGGGCGTGAAGGACTCGAAGAAGCTCTCGCCGAAGCAGCGCGAAAAGCTCTACCCGAAAGTTGCGCACATGTGCAAGTACGCATGCGCAAAAGTCACTGCACAGGAGCTCAATGTGCTCATGGACAAGTACTCGCTCAATGAAATTGAGGCGATGAAAATAGCTGGCCTCATCGACTCTCTTGCGCTGCCAGGCGCAACAGTCTATGTGGACTCGCCTGACAACGTGCCTGCCAAGTTCGCGAAAAGGATTGAGAAATATATGAAGACGAAGCACAGGCTGGTGGCAGAAAACAAGGCGGATGACTTGCACCTTATCGTTGGCGCAGCGTCCATTATCGCAAAAGTCACGCGCGACCGCGAAATTGAGAAAATCAAGAAGGAAGTTGGCATTGACTTCAATTCTGGCTACACATCGGACACCATTACCCAGGAATACATAAAGCGGAGGGCAGAATTCCCGGCGCTTGCCCCTTACCTTCGGACAAAATGGTCCACGCTCAAGGCAGAGACGCAGAAGAAGCTGTTTGACTTTGAAGAGGGGAAGGCTGATGGATGAATTGCGCGCGCAGGGTGCAACTGAGTATCTAGTGTTGCTCGCAGTAGTGCTGATAGTCGCGCTCGTGTCCGTCGCGCTCCTTGGCTTCTTTCCCGGGATGGCCTCAGATGCGCAGATAACGCAGTCGCAGGCTTATTGGCAAAGCGCGTCGCCAATCGCCATTGTGGAGGCTGGCGCTGCAGGCACCACTAACGAACCAACAGGTAGGGGCCTGATGTATTTCCGCCTGAAGAACAACGGGAATTACCCGATAACGATAACGAAGATAATCGGAACCACGAGCACGAACTACATAAGCATATTCTATTGCAACAGCGGCGTGGAAGCTGCGTTCTGCGGCTCGCCGTCAGGTGTCAGGAACATAAGTGACTACTACTATCTTTCGCCAGGGGAGGAAAAACCGATTGGGTTTGGCACCTCGGCAGCGGGAAGCGCCAACCTTTACCGCGAAATCGACTTTTACAAAGCATCCGGCACGAGCGGCGAGTATGTGCTGCGCAACGCTGCCAGCGACTGCTCACCCAACCAGCCCTATGGCACGCTGCAGGTGAAGAATTTCGGCTTTGAGTACATTGAGAGGATAGAGGGGCAGAGCGTGACAAAGCGCCAGATTGGCACTGCACCGCTAATTGTAAAGTGCAGGCCGCCTGCATGGTAGCTCGCGCTAAGGGAAAATGCCTGCAAAAAAGAATTACCGCAGCACAACAAGCGGGATTATGCCTGCCTCAAGCTCGTGGCGTGCCACGTCTATTGAGGACTCGCCCGGCTTGACCTCCATGAGAGGGGGGGCGCCGTAAGAGATTTGCAGCGAGCGTGCGCCAAGTATGCGCGCAAGCTCGAACTTGTTAAGCTGGGATGCCATAAGTACCACTTCGTGGTGTTGTAGTGGGCACGCCTTTTTAACCCTTTACTCATCGTCTGAGAGGTTGACGTAATCGCGGTCGTTGAACGAGTAGATTGGCTTGCCTGACATGCGAAGCACTGCCTCCGCTTCGCTTGCGCACACCGCAGTTTCAGCGCCTGAGTGGCCGGAAAGGTAGAACTTGCCTGAAAACTGGCAAAGCACGTATGAGTTTTTGGTGTCTGTGACAAACACGCGCGCGCTTTCAGAGCCCATGCTTCGAAGCAGGCTGCAAAGCAGTATGGACTTGTCTATCTCGTCGCCCGCCATTATGGACTGCATGTCGGAAAATGTGAGCCAGAAGGCGACAGGGGGCGAGATTGTGGCAAATGAGGCAACGTATTCGCAGCACATTTTTGCTGCTTCAATGAAATTCTCGGCATAGATGTAGGGGCGGAAGCCTTCCAGCAGGGAATCGCGCGTTTTGGCGATTATTGGCTCATGGGGCTGTATAATGCTTTTCAGGTCAGCCACAGTCTTGTTCTCGTGCTCCTCTATTTCGTCGCGATAGCGCTCAATTATGAGCTTGTAAAGCCTCAGGCGCAGCTCGTCGGAAGGCGCGGTAGGCGCAGCCTGCGGGGCTGCCGCTGGAGACTTGCTTTCAGGCTTCTTCATCAAATTTCCGAGAAGGGATGCCATACCTGTTGTATTTGATGGCAGTTTTTATAATAATGAGTGGAGGTGGGTGGTCACGCGTGTCGTTTCTCAATCAAATGAAGTAGGCGCAAGTCAGCTGCACATCAGCCTGGCACTGGAACGTGTAGGTTAGGTCGTTGTTGTCAAAGTCGGTTTCCCACTGCGCGTGTGGTGGGGGATTGGCAGTCACTGTTATTGACTGCTGGCCAGGAGCATTGCATTGGCATTTAAGGTCGCTGTTCAGGTTGGATTCGCCTGCGTTGATTGGAGGCAGTTTATAGACCGACGTGATAGGCGTGCAGCCGCTTGAGAATACCGCTTCGCTTGTGCTGTCATTGGTTGCGTTGACATTGCCTATGTTTTTCACTTTCACTGTGAAGTGGACGACATCGTCGATGAGCGCGGGGTGTGGATTTGATGTTATGGATGTGACTGTGTAGTCTGGCCCGATTGACGAGCCGTCGTTCACGTTGAAAAGAAGCTCGCAGTAGAGGTTAATGGAGGGAAGAGTGGAGGTTGCGCTCACCTTCTTGTTGAGTTGCGGTATGGGCGCGCTTGAGAGCGAAAGCGTGCTGTGGGGCTGGAAAGCGGACGGCGTGTTTTGCGGGCTCATGCTGCCGCCAACTGCGTTTTGCTGCCAGAAGAACGGCGGGCAGGCAGTCGGGTTCACTCCGCTGAAGCACGATGCCCTGACCTGCGCCCAGTCGTTTTGCGCGAAAGTGGCAGCATGGTTCCAGAATGAAAGCGTGCAATTGTTGGGCACAGGGTAGCAGGCAACGGTTTTCGAGGCAAAATTGTCATTCTCGTTTGACTCTGCTATGTTGCCAAAGTAGTCCACGGTCTGGTTCAGGATCTTGTTGCCGGCGCCTGAGCATATGAAGGAGTGTGAGTCGGTCTGCTGGCCGTTTGGCTGAAGCGCTGGGACTGTGAAATCGAATGTGGAGGGTGGGATTGATGTTTGAAAGCCTGCGCGCGTTGTGGAGGAGGAAGTTGCCGCCACCGTGCCGATGTTTTTCGTGGTGAAGTTGGCTGAGAATGGGTAGCCGACAAACACGACGGATGGCGCTGTGATGTTTGGCACATAGTTTGGCGCGTTTGAGGGTATGTAGCAGTTAACCGTTTCAGTGTCGGCATTGTTGAGGCGGTTTGATTCGCCAGTCTGGTTGTAAAGGTCTGCAAATGACCTGAGGATGATGGTGGTTGGGTAATTGGGGCAGGTGGCAGTGGTGGTATTTGTCACAAAGCCGTTTGGCACGCCAAGCGGAGGCACGCTGAAGAGAAGCGGGGGCTGCCCGGTAACGTTGAACTGCGTGGTAGAGAATGCGATTGCAGGCGCATTGCCTATGTTGGCAGTGTTCACGTTGATGTTGAAGGTTGTGCCGACCGCGGCATTGTCCGGAGCCACGATGATTGATATATAGTCTGGTTTTTGGGCTGGCGGCGCAGATGTGCAGTTCACCATCATTGACGCGAAGTTGTTGTTCTCGTTTGCCTCTGTGAGCACCCCTGTGGCGTCCGCAGTGGCGTTGAGCTCGTAAAGGCCGGGCGTTGAGGGGCAAGCAAAGTTCCTGCTGTCGTTCTGCGTGCCCTGCGGAGCAAGCGGCGCAACGCCAATGTTGTTCACGATGTTCCTGAAGCGCAGGCGGGTTATTGTGGAGACGCCTGCCGCCGCGTTGCCTATGTTTTTCGTGGTTACGTTGGCAGTGAACTGGGTGCTTACCTGCACCTGAAGGGGCGCGGAGAGGAGGGGGACATAGTCTGGGTTTAAAGACGGGGGAGTAGTAACGTTGATGGTGAAACTTGCCTGTAGGTTGCAGTTTGCAGTGGTGCCTGTGCAGTTTGGCGCTGTGGAGACAGAGTTTATATTGAGGGTGAGCGTGTGCATGCCGGGAGTGGAAGGTGCCTTTACAGAGCCTGAGAACGACTGCTGTGCGCCTGCGCCAAGCGTGTAAGGCAGGGTGGGCACGCCAACGACAAGGTTTGAGAACAGGCTGCCAGCCACAAGCGCTATGTTTGTGATGTTAACCGAGTCGCCGTTGTTCTTTATCACGAGGTTGAAATTGTAGGTGGCGCTGGTGTTCATTGACATTGGCGAAAAAGACAGCGCGGAAAGCGAGCAGGCGAACGGGTTCCTGAAGTGCACTGTTTTGGGCGCACCCAATACGATAAAACTTGGGGCAGCTATATTTGTGTGTTTGTAGTATGAGTCGCCATTGCAGGCGCTTGCCACATATGCATGGCTCATGACGCCGCACGACTTGGTATCAATCTTTGCCTGAAGGGTTATATCAGTAGGCGAGCTTGCGGTGAGGGGAGGAAGAGATGGTGCATTCCCCATGTATTGTGCTGGGCCAAACCCATATGCCCCAGTTGAATTGACGCTCACCGTGCCGTTGCAATATGTGCCTATCCCTGCCTTGAAAAGGCCGGGGTAGACCGAACCGCTAGAGTCATAGTAATTTGACTTTTCAATTGATTCTGGCGTGCTTGAAATACCGCAGCCAGACATGAACAAGGCAAAAGCTGTGTAATCTGAAAAGTATGTTTGGGTGCCGGGCCCGAAAGCGCAATTGTAGCTGTAGCTTGAAAGCCAGGAAATTGGCTGGTTTTGGTTTACAGCGGAGGAGGGAGTAAGACACGAGACAAGGTTTGCATTTGACTTGAGCTTGGCATCATAAACCGAAGAATACCAATCTGTTTGGACTTGCAATGTTGGCGTGACGGAAGTGCCGACGCAGGCATAATCAGGGGCAGTGATGCTGGGATTTGCTTCCAGGTCAGTTGTCACATAGCCAAGAGGCGGAGAGCCGTAGTAATTTGTGAATGTCCTTGTGACCGTGCTTGCATTGGCAAGCATGCTAAGCATGGCAATGGCAAAAAGAAATGCAATTGCACGCTTCATCACTGTTCACCTGGCTTGGCCCTGCCCCTGAAAAGAGAGCTTGGGCTGAAGTTCAATCGCAGGCCGATTGCTGCAGGCCAGTCCTTGCTGACATACTGCTGATCGCCTATGAAACCACTTGCCTTTTCAGAGGGAGTATATATCTCCCCGTAGACCCCGATTTTCGCCCAGTTTGCAGGAGTGTAGTCAAAGGTGAACACGCCCTTGGCGCCCTTGAAAAACTCGTCTCCCCTGCTTACCAGGAAAAAGTCTGATTTTATTCCCACCTCTATTCGCTTGAAATTTGCCTTGAGGCCTGCCCCGATATCGGCATTGTACAACAATGGTTTGGCAAGGGACTTGGAATATGTTGCCGCAGCCGTGCCATCCAGCACCACGCGGAGGAATTTGTTGATCGGAATGTTCTGCTCAGCCCCGACCGCAAGGTAGAATGATGGTTTTGAGCTGGATAGCTGCACCCCTCCGCCAATGCGCAGTTTTGTCTTGGTCGGCTTGATGGTCATCACAGTCCATGCACCCAGACTAAGGTTGTCAAGCCTCTGGTTGGTCACCAAAAAGTCGCGCGTGCCGGTTGCAACTATATGGAAAACAGGGGATTGGTCTGATTCGCCAAGTCTGTAAGATACGCCAGCCCCTGTTGACATGCTGAAGCTCATCAGCCGAAGAAGCGATGTTTCATCGAGAACTGAGATTGCTTTTTTGAAGCTGCTCTGGTCTCCAAATGCCTTGTATGTTGGACTGCCAGGAACAAACAATGCCTGGGCATCCAGCCAGTCGCCAGTCTGAAGCTTGGCTGCAACTTGCTCAAGGCTAGCTCCCACTACCAGGTCCCTTGCCACAACGTCCTTGACGATATATAGATTGCCATGGTCATCGTAATCCTCTGTGTTGAACCATCCTGTATCATTGGAAAGGCGGAACCCCTCGAATAGGTTGTTCCGGTATGCAAGATATCCCGCGCCTGAGATGTCCCCAGCCTGAGTGAATGTTCCGCCATTGCGAGTGATTCCAATCAGCGTATTGGCATTGTCAATGGTTTCCTGGAATTTCGTGGCGCCGGGCATGTTGGAAGCCACCACAGTGTTGTAGATGTCGAACCCTACATTGACTACCCTTGGAGCGCTGTAGAATATGTTGACATTCTCAGGCTGCCATATTCGCGACCCGGATTTTGCCGGCGCGCCGCCAATGCCGACATCAACGCCTTTTTTGTCGAAGCGCCTCTTGTAGTCCATCCGTGCGCTTGCCCTTTGCTCACCAGTTTGGTTGGCCAGCTTGACTGCAAGCGAAGCGCTCTCGGCCGCAGCAGACAGCACTGGAGACTCGCTGATGAACTGCCCCATGTCCAAGCGTGAGATTCTTTTGAGGGCTTCTGTGTCCGGCTTTGCCCCCCCTCCAAGGCTTGCCTGGGAGTTGAGCTGGAGCCTCATTTCATAGCCATAGAAAAAGCCCAACACCTGTGCTTCGGGAAGGTGGTCGCGAAGCTGCAGCCGCATCTCCTTTGCCCTGGAAAGCAGTTCCCTAAGAAGCCCGAGATACTCCTTTTCCCCGCCAGCCACCTTGACAAGCTCTGAGCGCCATGCGCCCATTTCATTTGGCATGCGCTGCAAATCGACCAGAATCGCCCCGTCTGCGTGCGACCTTACATAGCTCATGAACGCTTCCACGGTTTGGCTGTCCGTTTTCTGGACGGGCACGAAACTTTGGGTTGTTTGGAACAGGAACATGGAAATCACTCCTCCTTTGCCTTTGGAACCTCGATTGCGCCCCCTGCTTGTTCGGGATATATGAGAAGGACCACTTCGCCGGTGTTGCTTGTATTGTACTGCCCGGCCTTAAGAGTCTTGCCTTGCTTGACTGCCTGCCCCCCTATCCTGAAGCCAGACACGTTCGGGATGTATGTTTTGACCGTGAAATTCCCGTTGACATTCTGCCTTGTGACAAACAAGTCGTCAACGCGCGGCAGACGTCCCGTCATGAAGTCTTTGAGCGGGCAGATTTCAGCTCCATCAATCCTGTACACTGTGCGGATGACCCTGCCGGCCTCCTTTTTGTCGGCAATTATTGCGATTATGTTCTGCTCTGCAAGCCTTTTCAGCTCCTTTGCGGTGTAGCTTTCGTTGCCGAATTTCACTGTTCCGCTTTCAGGAAGCGGGATTGCAAGCGGAATTTGTGATGAGCGCCTGTTGGTTGGCACGTCTATTATCTTGCTCCCGTCCTCCAGCGTGACCTCTTCCGGGTTGTTGAATGCGATGTTTGGCACTTCTGGCTTGGCGGTGGAAAGCACTCTCTTTTCCGAGTATTTTGGCTTGGTGGTGTAAAGCATGCCATCTGGCGCCCCCTCAAGCGACTGGCTTTCGACGTCTGATGGCCGGATGGCTTCCTGCCCATCCAATGTGATCCAGCCGCCCCTGCCGCTGCTTTTTATGCCCACGACCCCTGAGCGCGCCAATGACAATAGCTCGTCCTTTGAGTATGTTTTGTCGCCTACGACAAGCCCGCGGTCGATGGCGATTTCTTTTTTCTCCCCGCGGACCTCAATTGGGTAGACCAGCTCTTTCCTGACTCTGGCGTCAGGGCTCGGCGAGAAGAAAAGCTTGACCTGATCGCTGCTGGAAAGCCGCAGCCCGAATGCAACGCGCACGTCGACCGTTCCTTCCTCTTTTTTGCCGTCGGCATGGGTTTTCTCAAGCGTGCCTGAGAGCTTCATGTTTTGGGTCGCGCCGCGAGTCACATTTGTGTTGTATGCTTTCACTATCGGCAGGTATTCGACCTTCTCTGTTTTCTCCACCTCGACAGTCTGCCATGCCCAGCCGGACTCCAGGTCGCCCTTGTGCGCGTTTGCCGTTATGTAAATCTCCTCGCCGGTGTTGAAGGTGACTGTAAAGACTGTTGCCTTCCTTCCATTCACCTTCGTGTGCTCCCCGTCCTCTTTGGCAAAGACCGGCTCCAGCTTCGTGCCATTGGCAAGCACTCCGGACACGTCAAGGATGTTGGCGTGGTTTCTGATGAAGTCCCTGTCCTTGCGCTCGATGTCGACAAACACCGTCACCTGCGCAGTGACTTTGCTGCCGTCGCGCGTTGGCGGGGAGATTTCCACTGCCAGCCTTGTGTCCAGCTTGCCCGTGGTGAATTCTATCTGCCTGTCAGGCTCAAGCAATGCGTCCACGAAAAATGCCCCGAACCTGTCGCGGGGCTTGCTGGCGCCAGTGAGCGTGCCCTCGAAACGCAGCCCAAGCTTTGTGTCGTTCCGGCTAATGAGCTTTTCAAGAAACGCTGAATTGCTGATGCTGTAGGTGCCATCCTCGTTTTGCACCAGGGCGGCTTTTTGGCTGGAGATTTCGTCGAAGAAAGCTCTGCCAAAGACTTTGAGCTCGCCGTTGAGCTCTTTGGCCTTCACATAGTCGCCAAACAGCAGTGCACGCGCCAGCTGGGAATATTCGCGATAGTTGGTCTTGTTCGAGTTCTCAAGCTTGTCAAGCCTGCCCGCCCATGATTTTATCGCTTCGTTTTCGTTTTCCCAGGCTGAGACTGCTCTGCCGCCCACGCTGCTGGGGTCGCCAAGCAGGTATTCTGCCGCCACGCCATAGGCTTTTTCCAGTTCCTCGTTGGCAGCCGTTTGGAAAAGCTTTGCCCTTTTCAGGCCAAGCTCCTCGTTTTGCGCAAGCTGGCTTTTCTTTTCCACCGAGGCAGAGCCTGCCAAGGTGCCGCTTTCATAGAATTTTTTGAACTCGGCAAGAAATTCCTTGCCCTTGTCGCTATTGAAGAAAGTTTGCAGCTCAGGCGGGTCGTATGCATCTATCGAATAGCCCATGTACTGCATGTAGTCGTTGATAAGGTCGATGAAAACATCTTTTGCAGCTGCCTTGCTTTCAAGGTTTGCCTCGTTGAACTTTTCCGCGTACTGGAGCTCCTTGAAGTAGGTGTAGGCGCTCTTTTTGGTCTGCTCTGACGAAGAATGGAGTTGCTGCATCTGCTGCAGCGTTGGCGCAGTGCCATAAACGCCGCCTTGCAATGGCTCGAAGACTGAGGGGTGCGTGATTTTTGTGAGAGTGTATTCCCTGATTGTTGAAGGCGCGGCAGGCGCGGCCCCTTTGACTGCGGCTTTGCTGCCATCGTACCTTAGGGACAACACTGCTATTTGCCTGCCCCCTTCGATGAACCCCGCTTCCTGCGACCCGCCAGCCACGCTGCAAAACGGTATGCCACCGCTTTTGGCAAACTCTACGAATTTGTCTGCATCATCTTTATTTTGGAAGGGCATTTTTATTGTGACTGCCCCCTGGAGCGCGGCGTTGGTGATGGTGTTTGCAAGCCTGACTATGTCAAGCTGCCCGTAGCGTGAGAAGGAGTCCGAGAAAAGGAGCGCGAAATAGTGCTTGAAGTACATGTCCTGATAGGCGGCGTTGGTGGCGGTGTTTGTGCCTTTGAACCTTTCGTTTTTGTCAAAAAGCTCGAGAGCTGCTGCAGGGGTTGTGAACTGATCGCCAGCTGACTCTTGCGGTGGAATCTGCATGTCTCCAAACTTCTGATTCTTGAGCTCCTCAAATGTCCGCTTGGCAAGCCGTATTGTGCGAAGCGCGAGCTGTGCTCTGGGAGAGAGCTTGTTGGTTTCAGATTCTAGAATGCCAACAGCAGCGCCCATGGCAGTGAGGGTACGTTGGGCGCACGTTTCAGCTAAATTCCTATCTGTTAAATTGGAACGCCAGTCAGAAAGGCTTGCCTCCAAATTCTTGTTGTGCAGGTTTAACTGTTGTATGGGAGTTAGTTTTTGCATGTTTGCTTTATCAGAGGAAGGCATGGACGCACCTTGGTTTTTATTGCCTGAAACTGTTTATAAAATCGCTGGTGGAAAAACGGGGAAAGCCACGCATTTTCGGCAGAAACCGTAGGGAAAGGACCCCCCTCGATTTCTCACTTTCATACATAAGCTTTATAAAGTATTTGTTGTAAAAAGAAGATTGGTGTGGATATGAAAGCCAAATATGCAGTCCCTATACTCGTGACAGCAGCATTTCTGTTAACGCCTAAGAGCAGCTTTGCATTGAGAAGCCCCCTTACAGGCAGGGATACCCTCAAAATAGAAGCCAGAGTGATTGAAGAATTTTCAAAGAACACCGGCTATTCGAAGGAATACGTGGCATCCTGCCTGCAGCCCCTTGCTGTGCTTTTCAAAAGCAAAGAAACGAGCAAAAACGAGGAGCTCTCCGGCCCGCCTGTGCCAAAAGCAGAGGTGCGTGAGGAGGATGCTGCACCGCTGGCAAGCAATACTAACGCAATAGACGAACTTAATGATCAGATAAACAAGTACAGTGACCTTACTGCCTCTGAGAGGGCAAAGCTTGGGGAGAAAGTGCTGGAAAACGGCGATGCTGGCTTGGTTTCGCGCTACAACAGCGCCAAAAAGATATACGGCGCACCTGCGCCAGCAGAGGAAATTGCTGTCCCTGTTGACACAGGCGAGACGCCCACCGCAACGAAGACGCCTGAAGCACAGCCTTCTGCTGCCAGCGTTCCTGAAAAGGCAGTAGGAGTTGACATTGGCGCGCTTTACGACCAGGTGAATGGCTATTCCAGGCTTGATGCGGATGAGAGGGCAGAGCTTGATGCCAAGGTTATGGAAAGCGGCAATGCAAGCTTGATTGGCTATTACACTAAAGTCAAGAAGAATGCGGCTCCAGTGGAGATTGTAAAGCCTGAGGCAGCCACAGAGCCTGCAAGGACAGACAGTGCAGTTGAAGAGATATCTCAGCTTTCCAACGAGGCAGAAAACGTTGAGAGCGAGAAAACCAAGCCCGTGGAAACGCTTGTTCCAGTAGAAGTGAAAATTGAGCCATCTGTTAAGCCTGTTGAAAAGGTTGCAGAAACAGCGCCAAAGTACCTTTCTACCCTCAAGGACAGCCTGCAGGATGCAATAAGCGCCTGCCAGGACAGAATCAACCTGATGAGCGAGGGAACGTTTGCAGCAGACAGCGCGGCAATTGCAGAGGCGATTGGCGAAATAGGGGCAATAATGAGTAGGGGCCTCCCAGTGGGAGATGTGTGGGCAGAGTACAAGCTGCGCCACCTCAAGGAGTATTTTTCTGGCGCCTGCGAGAGGTTTTCAGGCAGGAGCGAACAGTAGATGTTTCAGGAAATTGAAACATATGTTTTTAAATATATGGTGATAGAAAGAATATAATTGTGTTTAAGGGGTGGATAATATGAAGATGAAAAATGCAAATACGGCTGCCCATCTCAAAGAGATGGCCAAGCGGGCTGTGCCCTCGAGGCGCACGCTGGGCATAGGCGGCACCATAGTGGCAGGCGGGCTCATTATAAATGCCTGCAAGGGGCCTGAACAGGTTCAGATTTCCAAGAAGCCCGTGACTGAGGTCGCCCCGCGCGACATTTCGAATTACGAGATAAAGGATGCCAAGCCTGGAGGCTCAAAGAGTGCCACCCCGAGCCCGCTTGGAATGTCAATCAACAACAACGGGCAGCCGAACAACCCTGAGACATATTACTATGTGCCGTCCAGGGAAGAGGCAGGCGCCCTTTATGGCAAGAACAGGCTGAAGGAGGCTGCTGCCTACGAGTACCGCGTTTCTGGAATCAGCAAATTCGGGGAAAAGGACAGCATCAACGTCGGAATTGTTGCATGCAACCAGCTTTTGGAGTTTTTGACAAACGCGAACATCGTTGATGTGAGCGGCGGCTATGCCAGGCTGGTGAAATACAACGGCAAGCATCTCTTTACCAAGAACCACACAGGCTACGCCACCCAGAGCAGCTACGTAATCAACAGGACAGGGTATGGGCTTGCAGGGATTTGGCAGAACGACCGCGACTCCACGCAGTTTGCCCTGTGGGTCATTCCTGAGAACAAGAGCACTTACTCAATAAAGATCCCGTTCGGGATAAGGCCTGAGGGGGATGCTGCGATAAAGCTGGACAGCAATTTCTTTGCCTATTCCAGCAACGGCGCCCGCCAGGTGCAAGTTGCCATAGTTGAGGAGACCCCGGTCAAGCCAGAGGCATCTGTGCGCGACTTTGTCAGAAGCACAAAGAACACCAGTGCGTTTGGCTATTCAGACGATCAGAACATCATCTACACGCCAAGCAACGCGATTTACGCAAGCGACACCGCGGTGAACTACGCGATTGGGCGCGAAATGATGAGCAAGGCGCTTGGCGACACTGCAATTGCGCTTGGCACAGTGGACATTGCAAAAGGCTGCAAGGTGTCAGATGCGCTTGGCAATGTGAACAGGGCTGGTTTGGGGATGATAGTGACAAGGACCGGTGTTTTTGCCACCTATTACCGCCTGATAAAGTCGGATGCCAAGGATTCCACCCAGGTTTTCAGCGCCAAGAGGGATGATGCGCTTGTTGAGTTCAAGCAGGCATTGACCAGCAACAGGCTGCCGAAGCTCAAGGATGATGATGCCCAAAGCATCTTCGGCCTTGCAGATGGCAAGGTGGCTGAAGTGTACCTGAACGGCACCAGCTACTCTGTCAGGCGCAGCGGCGACAAGCTGGCGCTTTATGAGTCAACCTCAGTGGTAATGCTTCCGCTGACCAAGTTCGTGCCTGGACTGGAAGTGCTTCCGAGCTGCAACAAGGACAACAGCAGGCAGGAAGTGTTCAACCCGGTGATTGGGGAGGGCCATGGCCACTTCTCATTCACTACCAACGTGCCTGGCAAAAAGGACACCGTGGAGCTTTGCATTATGCGCGAAAACGACGGGGACGTGATAAACGTCAAGATGGGCATGGCTGGCGTGAGCAGGATAGTCCACTCTGAAAAGGACGGGGACATCTACATCACCTTGTGGGGCGCGGACGACATCAGCATTGTCGGCCAAGTGATAATCTCCAAGGGAGTGCCTTATGAGAACATTGACAGGCAGAACACCCTCATGAAGGATGGGACCACGTTCAACAGCCAGGGCATGGATGCCAAGACCCACAAGGACATGGTCCGCGCAGGCAAGGCGCTGCAGCAGGGCTTCAGGCCAAACGCAGTGTTTGCCAACCGCAGCCACACTGGCTTTGCCAACCGCAACAGGGTTTAAGCAGGTTCTCTTTTTCTTTATTTTTTATTTTCCAGCTAGCGAGCGCTAGCTATTTTTCTTTTTCCCTAGAGCAAGCTAACAACACCCACAACCGTGCCCTTCAGGAGTGTTGTCCTCCACTATTTTCACGCCTGGCAACTCCTCGCCCGATAGATACTCGATGAGTGCTTTTCCTGCAAGCGAGACGTAGCCTAGCCTGCTTTTGTCTATCTTGAACTTGTCAAGCGCGGAGAGCGTGTGGCCGCCGCCGAATACTGAGAATGCGCTGCTTGCCTCAATTGCCTTGAGAAGCTCGTGCGTGCCATAGGCAAACTCGTCCTTTTCATACACGCCGGCAGGTCCGTTCATCATCACGGTTGCAGCGCCTGCAATTTTTTCGCAGTAGATCTTTGCTGTTTCCTTGCCAATGTCCATTATGCTTCCCTGCGAGGGAAGGGAGGATATTGGCAGCTCTGTGCGCTTGCCACCAGCATCAACTGCCACGTCTTTGGGGAATAGTATCTTGCCCTTGTATTTCCCAAGTAGCTCGCGCGCTTTAGGCAGGTGGTTGATTGTTTTTTTCTCCTTCAGAAAATCAAGAGTCTTTCCCAGCTCCACCCCTGATGCCAGGATGAAAAGCTCGCCCAGCACGCCGCAGGTGAGCACAAGGTCTATTTTGCCTTCTGACAGCCAGTTTTCCATTATGGCGATGGAGTCGTCTGCCTTTGCGCCGCCAAAGATGAAAACTGCTGGGTGCGAAGGAGTGTGAAGCTTGTTAAGCGCATTGAGCTCGTGTTCCATCACCCTGCCTGCAACCACGGGTTTTTTGTAAAAGCCCACCACTGACGCCTGCGCGCGATGCGATACAGAAAAGCCGTCAAGCACAAACACGTCGCAGTAGGGGGAAAGTTCCTTTACAAGCGTGGTGTTTGCGTTTTCCTCAATGGTTTTGTACTTGGTTTCATCGTCCAGGAAGCGCACATTGTCAAGCAATAAGATGTCGCCGTCTTTCATCGCGCGGATGGCGTCCTTTGCCTTCTGGCTGCACACATCATCCACAAACTTGACCGGCTTTTTCACCTCGCTTCCGAGAAACAGTGCGTGTTGGGAGAGCGAGATGCAATCATAATCGCCTTTCCTGCCTTGGTGTGCAAGCACCACCACGCGCGCACCCTTGTCAGACAATTCACGCACGGTATTCGCATGCCTGGTTATGCGCGCGCCTTTCTCCACTGCAAGCGTCTTTTCGTCGACAGGGGAGTTCAAATCCACGCGCACGAACGCGGTTTTCCCTTTGAAGTTGTAATTGTCAAGCGTGAGCATTTTACCACCGCTGGAAGTTCGCGCGCAAACCTCTAAAAGTTATCCGGTCTTTCCCATGTCGGAAAGGAGCTGTGCGTACTCGTTTTTCAGGAACAGTAGCCTTTTTGCGTGCCTGGGCGCATACCTCCTCGCGTTCTCCAGGATGCATTTTTTGCGTATGTAGAACCCCGCAAGGTACCGGTCGTCATAGGCAATGCACCGCGGGGGCAAAAGCGCAACCTTCCTGAAGAGCAGGCGCTTGACTGGAAGCGAGGCGTAGAAGTGCGAAATTGCCTTTGAATAGTAAGAGTGAAGGGCGCCGTACCTTGCAGCGAACCTGCCAAAATCCACCTCGAATGTCTTTTTGTCGTTGAACACTTCCACGAACCGGGCAGGGCGCCAGCCCAGCCCGCAGTTCCGTGCGCTGGCCAGGATGCCATAGTGGAGCCTGAAGCGCTTCCCCTTCTGCAGCGCGCCAAGCAGCGCTGGGATGAACCGCTCCTGCAGCAGTGTCCTGCTCTTCCTTTCCACGTCCGATGGCAGGTAGTAAAGCCCCTTGATTGGCGTCTTTAGGTAGGCGAACCTTTTCTTTTCAGCGTCGCATTCCCCGCCCTTCAAAATGACGCATGGCACTCCGTCAATCCTTTTCATGCACTTCCACCCTCGCGGCAAGCTTGCCTGCGATTTTCTGGTAACCGTTCCTCTTGAAATATTCTTCGCCTTCTTCGGTCAGGTAATCCTCAACGGCGCCCCATTCCAAAAGCGCGCCGATTTTTTCCCTTGTGATGACCCTGTTAGGAAGCGGATATTTCGTCGAAAGGTAGAGCACGTCTATGATGTCCCGGATGCTTGTGCTTTCGCGCGAGGAAAGCATGCTTATCTTTATCCTGAAAAGCTCTTCGGGATGGATGATTGAGAGCCCCTTGTGGGCATACGCCTTTGACGGGAATGCGCGCGAATCGTAGAAAAACTCGACCTTTATGCTGTGGGGGCTTACCAGCACGATGCTGCCCTTTTGCCCGGACTCGAACCCGAGCCCCCGAAGCGCCTGCGAGTATGCCTTGGCAATCTCTTCCTCACCGATGCCGCCCGGGTTTTCCAAAAGCAGGCTGTCCCTGTTGAAAAAGTCCAGGTCCTCCGACGCCCTGACAGGTGCATCGCCGAAAATGAGCCGCGCGGAATACAGGTGCAATGAGGTGCCGCCGGTGAAGACGAGGGATTTTCGCATCCTGCGCCCCATCTTGCCTATCGCCTTTTCCGCCAAAACGTCGCAGTATTGGCGGAGGAATGCCCACTTTTTGGAGAACTGCTGTTCCATGAAGGTATATGGCTGCCAAGATTTATATATGTATTTGCTGTAAATATATTTTACAGAAAACTGATATTTAATTGGCATTGGAAGCGGCTACGCATAAGAATAAAAGATTCTCCCCCCCCCGCAATAGGCATGTGGAATTTTCCAGAATGCCATAAAGGGCAGGGTGCCACACAATCGTGCTCTGGCACGATTTATTGCCCCTTGGTCGGCCAAGGGGCAACCGAGTACTTGGTTCTTCTGGCAGTCGTGCTAATCGTGGCGCTTGTTTCCGTTGCGCTTCTCGGCTTTTTCCCCGGCATGGCGTCCGACGCGCAGGAAACACAGTCAAAGGCATATTGGTCCGGCACATCGCCAATCGCAATCACCGAGTGGATGGCGTGGGGTACCACCAATGTGCCGACGGGCAGGGGGGTGATGTACCTGCGCCTGAGGAACAACGGAGCGTACCCCATAACCATAACGAAGATAATCGGCACCACAAGCACGAATTACATGACTGACATGTATTTGTGCGAGACAGCGAATCGCACCAATATTTCATCCGTGCTTGCTATCGCACCCGGTGAAGAAAGCTACATAGGATATCCAATTGGGTCAAGCAGCGGGTGCAGGCAGATAAATTTTGCCAAGGCTTCAGGCACAAGCAGCAGCAACTGGCTGTACAACGTTGCAAGCGACTGCCTGCCCACGCAGCCATACGGAACGGTGGTTGTGAAGAATTTCGGCTTTGAGTATGTTGAGAGGGTGGAGGGGCAGAGCGTGACAAAGCGGCAAATCGGCACCGCGCCCCTTGTAGTGAAGTGCGGCCCGCCTGCGTGGTGAAGAGATGGGAAACAAGGCACAGGGAGCAACGGAATATCTTGTTCTGTTAGCGGTTGTACTGATTGTCGCTCTTGTTTCCGTTGCGCTTCTCGGCTTTTTCCCCGGCATGGCGTCCGACGCGCAGGAAACACAGTCAAAGGCATATTGGTCCGGCACATCGCCAATCGCAATCACCGAGTGGATGGCGTGGGGTACCACCAATGTGCCGACGGGCAGGGGGGTGATGTACCTGCGCCTGAGGAACAACGGAGCGTACCCCATAACCATAACGAAGATAATCGGCACCACAAGCACGAATTACATGACTGACATGTATTTGTGCGAGACAGCGAATCGCACCAATATTTCATCCGTGCTTGCTATCGCACCCGGTGAAGAAAGCTACATAGGATATCCAATTGGGTCAAGCAGCGGGTGCAGGCAGATAAATTTTGCCAAGGCTTCAGGCACAAGCAGCAGCAACTGGCTGTACAACGTTGCAAGCGACTGCCTGCCCACGCAGCCATACGGAACGGTGGTTGTGAAGAATTTCGGCTTTGAGTATGTTGAGAGGGTGGAGGGGCAGAGCGTGACAAAGCGGCAAATCGGCACCGCGCCCCTTGTAGTGAAGTGCGGCCCGCCTGCGTGGTGAAGAGATGGGAAACAAGGCACAGGGAGCAACGGAATATCTTGTTCTGTTAGCGGTTGTACTGATTGTCGCTCTTGTTTCCGTTGCGCTTCTCGGCTTTTTCCCCGGCATGGCGTCCGACGCGCAGATAACTCAGTCGCAGGCATATTGGAGGGGCGCGCAGCCCATTGCGATTACGGAATGGCAGGCAGCAGCATATGCAGGAAGCGGCCTCACCTACCCTTATTTTAGGCTCAGGAACAATGCAGCATACGCGATAAGGATAACTGGAGTGGTGGGCGCGGACGGCGGCAAGGCAACGCAATTCATGAGCGGTGCCAGCACCCTGAACATGACCGACTATTACTACCTTGGGCCGGGCGAGGAGAAATACATCGGGTATTGGATGTATGGGGTTTCCGACCGGCAAATGCGCACCACCAGCTCGACAAGCGGGGGGA
>CAZYTZ010000019.1:0-18738 GCA_964650545.1 Microcaldota archaeon
GTGGTGCCGTCGCCCACTTCCTTGTCCTGCGTCTTGGCGATTTCTACCATTATCTTTGCCGCAGGGTGCTCGACATTCATCTCTTCAAGTATGGTCGCCCCGTCGTTTGTTATCACGATGTCGCCAAGCTCGGAAACAAGCATCTTGTCCATTCCCTTGGGGCCAAGCGTTGTGCGCACTATGTTTGCCACGGCATATGCCACGGCGATGTTGGTGCGCTGCGCGTCCCGGCCCAGTATGCGGTTGCTGCCTTCAGGCAGGACCATAACTTGTTGCCCTTCTAGATTCTTTGCCATTCAAACCACCTCAATAAGTATATTGCCAGCCCAAAGCTTGGGAACGAAATATGGAACAGAAAAATGAATAGGGCGCGCGTGCGCCCAATTTTTGAAACCCTTAAACCTCCTCAATCGCACAACGCCACCAGGCGTTTGCGAGAGAGAAGCTCCTCAGAGCTTCTCGATCTTGCCGCTCCTTCCAGCGGAGATGCGAAGCTGCCCCTTGTACTCTGACACCCAGCCTTCGGTGATTTTCACCTTGTCGCCGCTCACGAACTTGTCAGCATCATCATTCCAAAGGGAGAGCACTATCTCGCCCGAGTCGTCCTTGAGGTTTGCAGATGCAACGCGCAGGCGCTTTCCGAATTTGCCCATCACTTCGCGGGGCTCCTCCATGCTGACGATTTCAGCCTCGATGTTCGCACTGCCTGTTCCTGCCTTCAATTCACTTATCTTCATCCAATCATCTCCGAGAGCGCATTTACAATACTACTTGCATACATATAGCATACAAAGCGCGAATGAGGGTTAAACTGGGAAGGGTATTAAATCCTTTCGCTTCTCCGAACGCGCACGCGCGCACGCGCGAGGGCCCGTTGCAGCGCCTATCCTTTTCCTTCGCGGTATATATAGCCGAAAACCCCGCCACCGCCGCCCACTGCAAGCGTGTCGATACTGCCTTTGCTTGCGGCGATTTCTTCCTGCTTGCTTTTGAGCAGGTCTTTGTACGCAATGGTCCCTTTAGAGTAAAGAAGCGCCATCGCTATCTCGTTTGTCACGTCGCCCCGGCCAGTGCCGCTGTTGGCGATGATGTTCAGATTGGTCCGTGGGTTTGTCGCGACATAGCCCAGGATGAATTGAGTGCTTTTGCAGTTGCCAAACACGCATGTGACATTGCCCGGCTTGTTGCCAAGCCTTTCCGGAGGCATGTTATTCGTCAGGGTGCCTGTGTGCCCGCGGTAAACCCATATTGCATTGCGGTTTTTGCCCATGTAACCAGAAACAAATTTCTGGCTTTCCAGCTCGTGATGGCCCAGGAAAAGGACCATTTCCCTATCCCCGTCTTTGAAGGTGTACTTTTCGTATTTGCCTGCGGCCTTTTCCACCACCGGCTTGTTTTTGAATGCGCTTTTGCAATATGCAATTGCCCTGCCCCAGTGCCCGCTTTCATAGGTGTCGCCGTAGTCAAACACTTGGATTACCCGCAGGACGCCGTCTTCAGCCCTGTGGCTTTCCAGATTGAACAGGCTCTTTGGAGCAAAGCCTGCAATTTCCTGCTTTTCGCGCTCGTCAAACAAGTCTGTTTTCTCGTTTGACCTGACTGCTAAATATTTGAGGGCATCCATTGTTTTTGCATAATCGTTGTTTCCCTTGAAGGAGGCTGCCTTGCCCTTCAGCGCCAGGTAGTAGGAAGCAGCCTCTGTGTAGACTGCCTGTAGGCTCTTTGTGTCCTTGTTTTCCTTAAGCACTCCAAGAGCCTTGTCAAGATAAATGAGATTGTCAGTGTTGACCTCCAAGGGGTTTGTGAAAAGCGGCTTGGCAAGCATCTTGAGCACAGATGCTCGATCCTCCTTGCGCACGATTGACGTTGCAGAGCAGAAGTTTCCCTGGTTTATTGAAGCAAAGACAATCTGCCTGAAAGCGTCCGATTTTTCAGGCTCAGCAATGCCGTGGCTCTTGAACAGTTCGACAAGCGAGAGGGTTTTTTTCTTCATTATCCTGTCAAGCTGGTTGAAAAGGTAGTTGAAGGTGCTCCCGTATTCGAATTCCTGGTCTGAAATCAGGATGCCGATTATCTGCAGATCTGAGAAATGGGATATTTCGTCCTCCCGCACTTTCTTCCACTCCCAAACCGCAAGCTTGTCGTCGTTGTGAATCCTTTTCTCAAGCGCGGGTTCCGGCTTTTGGATATTTTCAGTTGCCCTTTTGGTCATGCCCGCGTTCTTGAACAAGTCTATCAGGCATGCAGCGGCATTCAGGTCATCGCCTTTTTCCAAAGAGATGGTGGAGATTGCTACCGTTGCCTCCGTCCCTGCTTTTTTTATCAAATCTGAAAAGAACCAGATTACCTTTTGCGGGTCGCGCGCAAACTCGTTTGTAAGGAAGGGGTTAACGCTCAGTTGAAAAAACACATCTGAAGAGAATTGCTTTTCACCAACCCCAATGCATGCTTGTGACAGCTCTGCGCATTTGGCGGGCCTGGCGAAAAAGAGAGAAGTGGCAGTAATATCGAGCAGCTTGGCCCTGGGCATTGCGTTCTTCATGATGTTAATGGCGCTTTGTATTTCCTTGATTTTGTTGATTCTGTCCTCTGCGTTATCCATTTGGCTGAGCCTTTCCACAAGCCCAGAGGAGCAGTAGATGTTGGCAGCTGGCCCAAGCATTATGCGGATTTCAACTGGGGTGGGCTTTGGCCCGTAAATGTCAGAGCGCTTTCTTTGCGGCTGGCTGGCCTGTTCGGCGGTTTTTTTCGAGTTAGCCTGTGCTTCTGCTTGGAAGATGAACATTACATGACCCCTATTTTGTATTTTGCCAAGAAAGGAATTTAAGGCAACTCCTCTCGGAGCAACAAACATTTATAAACACAAGCACCAACAAATTGACACATATAAAAAAACAAGCCGCCTGATGTGAAAAAGATGGCATTCTCACGAGTCCCAGTCAGCAAGAAAGTCATAATAACGGCAGTGGCTGTCCCGTTGGTCGCTATTTCTGTGTTTGCCTTCATGCTCAAGGATGGAGACTCGAAAAAGCCAATCGCATCACAACAACCCCAAGTAGAAGCGGCTGCAAGCGCGCCCCAGGAGCGCAAGGCGTTTGACGTGGCAAAAGACAGGGTTGAGGGACAGGGGGCGTTTTCCAGGACATGCCCTGACGAGGTGAAGGCCCTTTACAAGTCAATGGGAGACCTTGGCGGGCTGACGCTCGATGCCTTTGCGGAAGGCTATGGCGCTTACAAAAAAGCGGTTGCTGCTGGAAAAATAAAATGTGGAAAATTCATTTTGGTCGACTATACGCAGACTTCTGACAAGAACCGCTTTTACTTGTTTGATTTTTCAAAAAACAGGCTGATGGGCGCAATAAAGGTGTCGCATGGCATAGGCAATGGGTTCACGGAAAGAGTGGACAGTGTTTCCAGCAGGAAGCAGTCGTGGGCAACACCTGCCGGGCTCTTGAAAATACGTGGAGTGGGCAGGGGCAAGTTGGAAGGCTGGACGCTTGATGGGTTGAAAGAGAGAAACTCAAACGTCTTTGATCGCGCAATACTCATTCATTCCTGGAATACACCGAACAGGATTTCAGACACCTACAGCAAGCCGACATCTGGCTGTTTGGGCTTGAATGAAGGCGATGCGCTTGGGCTTGGGCTGCCCCTGTCCGGCAAGGAAAGGGAGATTGCTGTAGCCGGCTGGCTTGACTGCGGAATCTACGTTTATTTTGAGCAGAAGTAATCTTCTTTAAACTCTTGCCCGCGAAATCAGCTCATGAAAATCACGCTAGACTGGCGCAAGGGCGCGCGGGAGAACGTTGAGGCGCACTACTTGCTATCAAAGGAGCTTGCGAAAAAGGCGGAGGGAGCGCGCAAGGCCATTGAGGAGACCAAGAAAGAGATAGCTGCCGCCGGGAAGGAAAAGGAGCGTGTGGACGTCGAGGCTTCAAAAGCGCCAGCCATGAAAAGGAAGAAGGAGTGGCACGAAAAACACCGCTGGTTCTACACATCAGGTGGAAGGCTTGTGGTGGCAGGCAGGGACGCAAAGCAGAACGACTTGCTGGTTGCCAAGGTGATGGTAGATGCTGACCTGTTCTTCCATGCAGACATCCAGGGCGCGCCCGCCACCATTTTGCAGGATGGGAAGAAGGCAAGCGCGCAGGAGAAAAAAGAGGCTGCGCAGTTTGCTGCTTCTTATTCCTCTGCCTGGAAAACAGGCGCTGCGGGGGTAGATGTTTATGCTGTTGAGAAAAACCAATTGAGCAAGCACGCGCAGGGCGGCTATGTTGGAACCGGGGGGTTTGCAATTGCAGGCTCGCGCGAGTGGTTCCGCGCAACTCCGCTTGGCTTGGTAGTTGGCGTTAAAGACGGAATTGTGACTTGCCTGCCGCTTGTGCACCCTGGCGCCGCGAATTTTCAGTATGAAATATTCCAGGGAGCAAAGGAAAAGGGCGCGGCTGCAAAAGAGCTGGCAAAAGCGCTGGGAGCAAACTCTGATGAAGTGCTGCTTGCGCTGCCATCCGGAAAGTTTGCCATAAAGAGGCGAGGCTAGTGGCTGGTTTTGAAAAAATTTCGCAAAATTTTTTCAGCAATCGCAATTTGTCAAAATTGCGATTCAATGAGGAAATCGCATTGCATACGTTTATGCTGCGCACTGATGAGAGGACTTGCAGCACTGTTTACATGATTGAGGAAAATGGCAAGAAGCTGCTCATTGATTCGGGAGATGGGCAAGTTGTGCTTGATTTCGTTCCAGATGTATGCATCCTCACGCATGGGCACTTTGACCACACGCGCGGCGTCAAGCCAGATTGGAAAACTGTGCTTCTGCATCCTGCAGAGTTCAAGTTTGGCGGCTCGCACATAGAAGTGCCTAAAAACGCACAAGCGAATTCCATGGTGCCTCTTTCTTTCGGCCCGCACCTGCTTGAATTCTTCCACACCCCTGGGCACACAGATGGCAGCATTTGCATTCTTGACAGGAAAACCGGCTTGCTTTTCTCAGGCGATACCAAGTTCGCACAGGGAGGGTATGGGAGGACGGACCTCATGGGAAGCGACGAGGAGATGGAAAAAAGCCTGGCGCTGATTGATAAGATTCCGTACAAACTCCTGTGCCCCGGACACGGTGAAACAGAGGAGAAAAAATGAAGCATGAGGAACTGCTTGCAAAATACGCGCGGCAGCGGCGCGACATTGCAGCGCGGCTTGCCCACTTCGATTCGGTTGGCAAGAAAGGAGGGCGCGCTCTTTTCGAGGAGCTTTGCTTCTGCCTTCTCACGCCCCAGAGCAAGGCGCGCTCGTGTGATTCAGCCATCCATGAGCTTAAGGAAAAGAAATTGCTGTTTTCAGGCAACGCTGCTGCAGTTGCGCGCGTGCTTTCCGGAAAAACGCGCTTCCACAACAACAAGGCGCGATACATTGTTGAAGCGCGCAAGAAATTTGAGGCAAATGGCTTTGCCCTTCTGCTACACACCACATTTTCCGGCACAGAAAGGCGCGCGCGCGAGTATTTCCTGCGCGAAGTGAAGGGATTGGGGCTGAAGGAAGCCAGCCACTACTTAAGGAACGTCGGGCGCGGAAAAACGCTTGCAATACTGGACAGGCACATAATGAAGAACCTCGTAAAGTGCGGCGCGATTGAGAAAGCGCCCGCAAGCCTGACGGAAAAGCGCTATTTGGAAATAGAGAAAGAAATGGAAAAGTTCTGCAAAAAGGCAGGAATTCCGCTTGCGCGCCTTGACCTCCTTTTCTGGGCAGAGGAAACCGGGGAAATTTTCAAGTGAGGCGAAAGGAATAAATACTAGTTATATACACTTATATAACTATGAAAAACAATGACATTCTTCATTACCCGCGCCTTGACACTGTCCTTATGGTGGAGGATTTCATAAGGAAAAACTCAGGCCAGTACACCCGCACGCAGGCGTGGAGGCAGCTTCCGAAAAGGACAATGTACCAGACATTCCTGGTCATCCTCGACTATCTTGTGTCGTCTTCGAAGGTTTCCACAGACAGGAAGGGCAAAATCGGGTGGATATACAATCCAAAGCTTGTGCAGAAGTTCCTGAAGCAGGGGGTCGTGGCAAGATGAGGCGCGAGACTTCCAAGGCAGTAAAGGTCGTCTTTGCAGACAAAAAGGTCAATGCGGCATATCTGAAGCTGAAGAAGTCGAAATATGGCGAGGACAAGGAGCTGCTCGCGCGCATAGACGATGCGGTGGACAAGCTGAAGGAAAATCCATTCTGCGGCATCGAAATACCAAAAGACATAATTCCGAAAATATACTTCCAGAAATACGGTGTGGACAACCTCTGGAAGTATGACATGCCGGAAGGCTGGCGCCTGATTTACACCAACGTCAGCGACGAGGTGCAGATACTTGCAGTTCTCCTTGAATGGTTTGACCACAAGGAGTACGAACGAAGGTTTCATTACTGATTTTTGCCAAAAGCAAAGAAACCAATAAAAGGAACGCTCCCCCCCCACAATAGGCATGCGATTGATGCGTGCGCAAGGTGCGACTGAGTACCTTGTTCTTCTGGCAGTTGTGCTAATCGTGGCGCTAGTCTCAGTCGCGCTCCTCGGCTTCTTCCCGGGAATGGCGTCAGATGCGCAGATAACGCAGTCGCAGGCTTACTGGTCAAGCGCGTCGCCGATTGCGATAACAGAATGGGCAGCGGCGGGCTTTACAGATGGAAGGACATTCCCCTACCTTAGAATGAGAAACACTGGCACATATCAGATAAGGATAACCAAGGTTCTTGCAGGCACAAGCTGGATAGACCAGTTCGGATGCTTTAACAGCGCATGCGGGAGCAACGGAACGGGGATTACTCTCAATATCAGCTCTTATTATGTTTTGGGGCCCGGGGAAGAGAAATATTTCTATTATTGGCCAGTCAGCGGCTACACGTATGGTTTGTTTGATTTGGATGGGATAAGGGTGGCTGCGTCTTCGGGCGGGGGGATACTTGGAGGGGCATCTTCTCTATGCAGCACCACACAACCATATGGCATGCTTGTGATCAAGAATTTTGGTTTTGAGTATATCGAGTCCATCGACAACAACCAGATAACTAAGCGCGAAACCGGAACCGAGCCGCTTATAATAAAGTGCAAGGCACCGGCTTGATTTCTTCGTTTTGCTAGCATATTATATACCTTAGCCTGCCAAATTTTCACAATTGTTAACTCAGGTGAAAAATATGCTTCCATGCTCAGAAGTCCACTGGAAAATACTCCCATCAGTCTGCTCCCAGCTTGCGCTTTGCATGGAGAAGGAAGGCGTGCCGCGCGCGTCCATTGCGGCGGCGCTTGGCACGAGCGAGGCGGCTATTTCACAATACATTTCAGGCAAGCGAGGAGCAGGGAAACTGCCAGCTCGCGCGAAAAAGGAATGCTGCGCGCTTGCGAAGAAGTTCGCAGCCGGGAAGGTCAAGGCGCGAGACATGGATGTGGGCATCTCCTGGATTTTGGTGATTGCAAAAGGAAGCGGGCTGGGGAAGCGCGACCCGTGCGCGATTTGCATGGCGCTAAAACGGAAGAAGAGGTAGATTTTGATGGCACTTTTATCGCTGAAGAACCTGAAAATAAGCGCAGGAGACAAGGAAATCATACAAGGCATCTCGCTTGATGTTGGCGAGGGCGAGGTGCATGTCATAATGGGGCAGAACGGGAGCGGCAAGTCCACCCTCCTCTCCGCGCTTGCAGGCAACCCGAAGTACGCAGTGAAAGGCGCTGCGTTGTTTGAAGGGAAGGACCTGTTAACGCTAAAGCCGCATGAGCGCGCAAGGAGAGGCCTGTTTCTTGCTTTTCAATCCCCAATTGAGGTGCCAGGCGTCTCGCTTGCAAGCATGCTTCGGCGCGCGTATGCCGCGCGCTTTGGAGATGAGATGGGTGCGGTGGAATTTGACAAAATATTGCAGGCAAAATCAGAGGCAATGGGGCTGGCGCGTTCGTTCTACTCGCGCGGCATAAACGACGGAATGTCTGGCGGGGAGAGGAAGATGAGCGAAATACTGCAGCTGTCGGTACTTGAGCCGCGGCTTGCCATGCTTGACGAGCCGGACTCGGGCCTTGATGTTGATGCGCTGGAGCGCGTGGGCGCAGCGATTGGGAAAGTCAGGCGCAACGGAATGTCCATGATAATCGTGACGCACTATGCGCGCGTGCTGCGCAGCATCAGGGCAGACAGGGTGCATGTGATGCACTTGGGAAAGATTGTGGCATCAGGCGATGAAAAACTGGCGCACAAGATAGAGGAAAATGGGTATAGTTGGGTATTGCGATGAAAGATATGGAGAAGAAGATAAGCGAGCTTTACGGTAGGGATGCCAAGTTGTCAGCTGTGCCTGAGGAAAGCAAGCTGAACGTGGGCTACAAGACGAAAGAGAAAGGGCTCACTGAGAAGCTGGTGCGCGAAATTTCCGGGGTGAAAGGCGAGCCTGAGTGGATGCTGAAGAAGAGATTGGAATCGTTTGCTATTTTCAAGTCAAAGCCAATGCCCACATGGGGGGCCGACCTGTCAAAGCTTGACTTGGATGCCCTGACTGCGTTTGTGCGCCCCAAGGGCAAGGAGAATGAGCCTACGAAATGGGAGGAGGTCCCGAAAGACATTCGCAAGACCTTTGACGTGTTGGGAATACCTGAGGCGGAGCGCAAGTTCCTGTCAGGCGCATCCGCGCAGTATGATTCCGAGGTGCTTTACAAGTCGCTGCGCAAGAACATAACCGAGCTTGGCGTGGTTTTCACGGACATGGACTCCGCCGTAAAGGAATACCCTGAGCTCGTGAAGCGCTATTTCATGACACGCTGCGTGCCTGCAAAGGACAATAAGTTTTCAGCGCTTCACGGCGCTTTCTGGTCTGGAGGCAGCTTTGTTTATGTCCCTGAAGGCGTGAAAGTGCCATCCCCGCTACAGATTTATTTCATGATGAACTACCCGGGCTTTGGCCAGATGGAGCACACGCTCATTGTCGCGGAGCAGGGCGCGTCCGTGCAATATATTGAAGGCTGCTCGGCACCATATTACACGCGCGACTCGCTTCATTCCGCAGTGGTGGAGATATTTGCAGGCAAGGGAAGCCGCGTGCGCTACACATCCATACAGAACTGGAGCAGGAACGTGTACAACCTGAATACGAAAAGGGCGATAGTTTCCGAGAATGCGATAATGGAATGGGTTGGTGGCACATTGGGGTCAGGCACAACCATGCTTTACCCATGCAGCATGCTGGTGGGAAGGGGGGCGCGAGCTGAGCATCTTACAATCTCGCTTGCAGGCAAGGGCCAGGTGAAAGACACTGGCGCAAAGGTGCTCCACATGGCGCCAAATACCTCGTCGCGCGTGGTGTCGAAGAGTATTTGCAGGGGAGGCGGCTTGGTGCGCTACCGCGGCCTGTTGCACGTTGGCAAAGGGTGCACGGGCGTGAAGGCGAATGTGCGCTGCGACAGCATAATTGCAGATAAAATATCGGTTGCGGAGACTGTGCCGGTGATTGATGTGCGCTCATCTGACGCGGTGATTGGGCATGAAGCAGCAGTGGGGCGAATTTCCGATGAGCAGCTTTTCTACTTGATGAGCCGCGGGATTGACGAGAACGAGGCCGTGTCGCTCATTGTGCGCGGCTTCATCGAGCCCATTGTCAAGGAGCTGCCGCTGGAGTATGCTGTGGAGATGAACAGGCTGGTGGAAATGGAGATGGAAGGTGCGGTGGGATGATGATGAAACGGATAAGCATTGCCAGCGGCAAAGAGGAATGTATGCTCCTCCAAACCACCAGCTCTGCTTCCTACTCCATTATGCTTGCCGATGGTGCAAGGGCGGAGATTGCCATTGTCAATTCCGCGCCGGCGGACAAGGATGTGGAGCTGAAAGTGGAAGCGAAGATTGGCAAAAACTCGGCGCTTACGCTCATTGGCTGCCAGCTTGGCGGCAGGGAAACCAAAAGCAATGTGAAAATCTCGCAAAAAACAGGCAGCAGGTGCGAGCATTTTGAGGTTGCCTTGCTTTCCGGCAGCCAGAGGCTGCTCGCGCGCACAGAGCACCTACATAATGAGCCGAAAAGCTTTTCGCGCTCCTCGTTCAGGTATGCAGCAGCTGGAAGCGCGCAGGTGAATGTACAGGGGAATGTTGAGATTGCACGGGGGGCAAATAGTGCAGATGCGCACTTTGTGGCAAAGAGCCTGCTGCTTTCGCGCGAGGCGGTTGTCAAAGTGGTGCCCATGCTCTCCGTGAAGACTGGCGAGGTAACTGCAGGGCATGGCGCTGCAATGGCCCCGGTTTCAGCAGATGAGTTGTTCTACCTTGAGTCGCGCGGAATTGATGGGGCAGAAGGCAGGCGGATGATACTGGAGGGCTTTTTGCTGGGGTTTGAGGCAAAGCAGATGAGTGATGTGAGAGCGGCTGTGGAAAGGAAAATGGGTGGGCTTGATGGCTTTTGACGTTGATAGAATCAGGGAGGACTTCCCAATCCTTGCAAGGAAGATGAATGGGAAACAGCTAGCTTACTTGGACAATGCCGCAACCACGCAAAAGCCTGCTGCCGTTCTTGAGGCAATGCGCAGCTACTATGAGAACAGCAATGCAAACGCGCACCGCGGCGGCAATGCGCTTGCTGAGCAGGCGACCGATATTTACGAGAATGCAAGAAAGAGAGTGGCGCGCTTCATTGGCGCAGAACCATCAGAGATTGTCTTTACCAGGAATGCCACTGAGGCGCTGAATTTGTCAGCGCGCTTCTGCGTTGAGCAGATGGGTGCAAAAAAGGTTCTTTTGACTGAGATGGAGCATCACTCCAATATCGTAAACTGGCAACTTGCTGCAAAGGGAAAGGCGAGCATAAAATATGTGAAAATGAGAGACTTGGGTGGAATTTGCAAGGAAGATGTGACGGGGCTGGGTGCTGATTCTGTTTTC
Organism: Microcaldota archaeon; assembly: GCA_964650545.1. Lineage (GTDB taxonomy): Archaea > Micrarchaeota > Micrarchaeia > Anstonellales > Anstonellaceae > UBA10161. The sequence goes on from CAZYTZ010000019.1 coordinate 10,910, forward strand.
TCTTTCACGCATGCATCCAATGTGCTGGGGGCTGTGAATGATGCAGCGCTTCTTTGCCGCCTTGCAAAAAAAGCAGGCGCGCTTTCAGTTGTGGACGGCGCGCAGTCAGTGCCGCACATGAAAGTGGATGTGCATAAAATTGGCTGCGATTTTTTTGCATTCTCTGCACACAAGATGCTGGGACCAACTGGCTTGGGCGTGCTTTACATCAGAAAAGAGCTGGCTGGTTTGCTTGAACCGGTTTTTGGCGGCGGGGGCGCGATTAAAAGCGTGCAGCTTTCAGGCACGTCATTTGCGCGCGCTCCGCAAAAGTTTGAGCCGGGCACGCAGGATGTGGCAGGTGCAGTAGGACTATCAGCTGCAATTGATTACCTTAAGAAGATTGGCATGGGTGCGATTGAGCGGCACGTTGCAGCGCTTCGTGGGGCGTGCGTGGAGAGCCTGAAGGAAGTTGGCGGCGTGCATGTTTATGGCAATGGCAGCAAAACTGGGATTGTTTCATTCAATGTCGGCAGGCTTCATGCGCATGACATTGCACAGATTGCCTCTGATGATGGCGTGATGCTGCGCGCCGGGCATCATTGCTGCCAGCCGCTCATGAAGGCAATTGGCGCATCGGCAACTGCGCGCGCAAGCTTTTACCTTTACAATACGAAAGACGAGGCGCAGCAGCTGGCGGCGGCAGTGGCGCGCGCAAAGAAGGTGCTTTCATGAACGAGGGCATGTACCGCGAAAACATACTGGACCATTACAAAAAACCGCACCACCGAGGGAAACTGCCCAAGCCTTGCCCGCAGGGGCACGCAGTAAATCCGTTTTGCGGGGATGACATCACTTTTTACCTCAAGGTGAGCAAGGAGAAAGTTGAGGATGCCTCGTTTGACGGGCATGCGTGCGCGATTTGCACTGCCTCTGCTTCCATGCTCACAGATGAAGTGATGGGGAAAGGTGCTGAGAAGGCGCGCGCAATTGGCAAGGAGCGCGTGCTGGAACTGCTGGGCGTGTCGCCCGGCCCCACGCGCCTGAAATGCGCGCTTCTGCCCCTCAAGGCATTCAAGCTGGCGCTTTATTCTCATTTGAAAAAGAAGATGGGTGAGGAGGAAAAAAAGGAAATTGAGGAGGCGGGTGAATGATACGATTTGGCCCTGCGGGAATTCCGATTGGCACGCCTGGCAAGCGAGGCACTGCCGAGGGGATTGCCTACTGCCGCGAGATCGGGCTTGGCGCAATGGAAGTGGAATTTGTCCATGGCGTGAAAATGGGCGAGGCCACCGCGCTGCAGGCTGGCGAGGCGGCGCGCAAAAACGATGTCTTTCTTTCCTGCCATGCACCCTACTACATCAACTGCTGCGCAAAGGAGGAGCTGAAGATTAAAGGAAGCGTGCGCCACATTGTTGCAACTGCGCAGGCTGCTTTTTGGCTGGGCGCAACGCCGATTGTTATACACCCTGGCTTTTACATGGGGCGCCCTGCGGCAGAATGCAGGAAACTGGTGGTTTCCACCTTGAGGCGTTGCCTGGATGAGATGGAAAAGCGCAAAATCAGCGGCGTGCAGATTGGGGCTGAGCTTACCGGCAAGAAAAGCGCGTATGGCTCGCTTGACGAGATTATCGGCCTTGCAGAGGAATTTGGCGACAAGCACGTGGTGCCCGTGGTTGATTTCGCGCACTACCATGCAAGGGAGGGGAAACTGAAGACTGTTGAGGACTTTGCGCGCGTGCTTGAGAAAGTGGAGGAGCGGGCAGGCACAGAGGCTGCAAAGCATTTCCACTGCCACTTTTCAGGCATTGAGGCGATTGAGGCAGGTGAGAAGAAGCACCTGCCAATTGCAAGCAAGTCGCCGCCATTCGAGCCGCTTGCACGCGCATGGGAGGCAAACGGCTGGGAAGGCACGGTTATTTGCGAGTCGCCGCTCCTTGAGAAGGATGCGCTGACGATGCAGGCGATTTATAACAGGGCATGAGAAAAAAATGAGAAAGAGAAAAGAAGAAACTCGCGTTGGTTGGCTCAAAACTTCTCCTTGGAAGTTTCTTGCAACGGGCGGAAGTCAGAGATTGCATTCTGTATAGTAATCTGCACGTTCTTTGCCATGTTGAGCGCGGCATCATTCCTACGCTTTATTCCGTAGATGACAGAACTGATTATCCCAAGAACAGTTGCCGTTATGCCAACTGCCAAGCTGTTTTTGAGTTGCGTCGGGGAAGATGCAAAGGCACTGGAGAAGTAGGTTATGCCTCCAACACCGTATCCAATGACCGCAGACGCGATGCTGCGCAAGAAAACGCCGGCGGTTGCTCTGCGCTTGCTAGATTTGTAGTTGTCGACCCCTGTGCTGTCTTTGAGGGCTTCCACCACAAAATTGAATTCCTTTTCATTGAACACGGGTTGGGAGAGGAATATGCTGTAGTTGACAGTTTGGTAGATGTTTTCCATTTCTGCCTTGAATTGCGCCTGCGCCCTGTCATGAACGGTCGGATCGTGGTTTTTGACCCATCCACCAGTGGATACGGTTGCTTTGCGGGCATCAGCATCTAAGAAGGCACGGTGTGCCTTGGCGAACTTGAGCGCCTGCTTTTTTGATATGACTAGGGGGACCGTCTTCACTTCGTTGCCTATTGTGCAATTAAAATGCTTGGTTTTCATCTTATCACCACAGAGAAGATATGTTGTATAAGGTATATAAATGTGACTGTTATCTCAGCCTTAGCCGTGAGAAAGCCGTTGAGGCAGGCTTTAGGGGCACTTTTTTAAACTTTCGGAGCAATAACGAGAAGGAAAACCCGCCCCTAGGATATGGGCTCGAATTCGTCTGCAGGCAGGTTTGCCGGAATTGCAATTGGAAAGGTGGAACTATGTACTACGTTCTTTCGTGCAAGGACAGGGTGAGGCTTCCCGCCCAGTTTTTCTCAATGAAACTGGAGGATGCGCTCACGCAGATACTGCGCGAGAAATACGAGAGGCGCGTGAACAAGGACTCGGGAGTCTCGCTTGCTGTCTGGAATGTCAAGCCAGAGGGAGACGGGCTTGTGATACCGGGCGACAACGCTGCCTACTACGACGTGGAGTTTGACACGCTTACCTATTTGCCGCAGGTGAACGAGATAATCGAGAGTGAAGTGTCGGAAGTGGTGGAATTCGGCGCGTTTGTGACGCTGGGCCCCATGGAGGCGCTTGTCCACCTGTCGCAGATTGCAAACGATTTCCTTACCTTCAACAAGAAGACCCAGACATTTGTGGGAAGGGAGAGCAAGAAGTTTCTGAAGAAAGGGGACCGGATCTATGCCAAGATATCCACAGTGAGCATGAAGAACAACATCCCGGAGACCAAAATCGGCATGACCATGAGGCCTGACGGGCTTGGCAAGGAAGAGTGGATCTCCGTGAGGAAGGCGGATTCCGGCGGGAAAAAGGAAACTGCGGGGAAGACGGCTGCCGGAGGCGGCGCCCATTCGCCGAAGGCGAATAGGGAAGAGAGCAAGAAAAAGAAGAAGGGTGAGTGATTTTCATGAAAGCTTGCAAGAACTGCCGGTTGATAGTGAACGAGGAGAAGCAGTGCCCGGCATGCCAGTCGCAGGAATTGACCGAGAAGTTTTCAGGCCAGCTGATTGTGCTGGACCCTGAAAAGTCTGAAATCGGCAAGAAGCTGGAGATAAAGGCGCCTGGCAGGTATGCGATCAAGATAAGGGAGAAATGACGGTGATATTCATGGCCAATACAAGAGGAAGGGAAAGGCTCGGGACTTGCGACGCGTGCGGAAGGTCGATGCCGCGCGACAAGATGATTACCTACAACACCATGAACGTGTATTCCACGGACCTCAAGACCGCGGACGACGTGAAGTCCACCACGCACGTGGAGAAGCACTATTGCATCTCGTGCGCAAAATCCAAGAGAATATTCGAGAAGCTCAAGAACCGCGCAATCCGCGCGGCTGGAAGAGCGCCCCGCCCTGAGCGCAGGCCCTTTTCAGACAGCTGGAACTCCGGCAGGCGCTGGTAAGCGCGCGCCCGCCTTCAACAGCAAAGGAGGCGTTTTATGGAAGAGAAAATTTCGTACGATGGGAAGGAGTACATTGGCATCAGCTTTCCGCTTGGCAATGTGCCGCTTATCATCGTGAAGGCAAAGAAGGGCTATGTGGCATGCAGCTATGTGAGCAAGGAGGCTGCAGAGAAGTTCGGCGATGTCGCTGCTTTTGTCACGGGCGTAAAAACGTTTGAGGACATGTTCAAGGCGAAAATACGCACTTTCACCACCTGGGCGGATGATTTGAGCATCCGCGAGGGAATGTCGGTGAAAAAGGCGCTTGAGCTCATGGACCAGTGACGCTCCTTTTCGTTTTTCTTTTGGCAAGCGATAGACGCACCTCTTGCTTTGGCAGGGGGTGCTTCGGCTACCCAAGTATCATCTGCTGAATTGCATCCCTGGTTAGAAGGGGTCCTTGCCTTCAGCCGCAGGCACCACGTACATCTTGAATGCCTCGCCCAGGAGCCTCTTCTGCTGCTCAGGCAGGGCGCCGCAAAGCTCCCGAAAGAACTGGAGCTGTGCAGCCGCGTGCATGTAGGCGACGCGGTCGATATCACTGCGGTTCTGCGTGACTCGCGCGCATTTTTCAGCGTCTTCAAGCGCCTCGAGGGTGCCGCGCGGGTTTTCCAAGAAGTTCCTGCCCCATTTTGCAATCGCCTGGAGCGCAAGCTTTTCCGGGAAAAAGTAGCCTGTTGGAATGGCACCGCTGCTGTTTACTTGGTTGCAGAGGTTTGTGAACAGCTGGCGGGATTGGAGCGAGAGGTTCGCATAGATTGCATTTGCCCCGTTCTTTATGGTGTCGCTGACTGAAATCGATGGCCATGGCTTTTCCGAGGGAGTTGCACCTGCGGCTAGCTTTGGCTTGCCAAACACCGCGTAAGCCGCGAAAAATGCGGTTATGCCAAGGACAACGCCAAATGTTTTAACTGCCTTGATTGCCGTTTTCCTGAAAGAAGACTGATGCACTGGCTTGTACTTCACCACACCACCTTGGCTGTGTTTGGCAAGGTTGTTTTTATAAATCGAGCGCAAAGCCACGCAGGGAACATCCTGTTTCACGCCTCAAGCGCTAGCCGTGCCAATTCCCTGCCGCTTCTGCTTTTTATCCCGCGAAGCGCGGAGTCGATGAACACTGACATGCGCGCGCTTCCCTTTTTCTTGTTCTCAATTGCGCGGAAAAGCATGTCCAGCCTGTCTGCGTCGCTTGCAAGCGTGCGCAGGCGGCCTTTGTTCGCAAGAAGCTTGATTTCCTTTTCAAAAAGAGTGCCTGAAAGCATGTCGCGCTCCACTTTTGCCTCGTTTGGCTTTTGCTTTCTTTTCTGCGAGGGCACTAAGTCGCCAATCCTTGCCTCGTGCAAGTCATGGAGGAGCGCAATCCTGATAAGCGCTGCCTCATCTGACGCTTTCAGCTTTTCCATTCTTGCAAGGGCTAGCGCGATTATTGCCGTGCCATAGGTGTGCTCGGCCACTGACTCGCGCGGCGCATGCGTCAGCTGCCAGCCTGTGCGGGGCAGGTTCTTGAGTGAAAGCACCTCCAGAAGGAGCGCGCGCGGATTTTTGCCTGAGGCCATGCAAAAATGAGGGGGGCGCTCTTTAAATGCGTGCGCGCTTGAGGTGTGGTAAAGAGAAGAAGGATAAAAATGCTTTGCAGCAGAATGTGTGCATGAGGAAGCTCCAGATAGTTACTTCAGTGTTAGTTTTCTCGGCACTGGTTGGCTGCAGCCGCACCGAGCAGGCAAGAATGCGCATTCTTCAGGAACAGAAGAGCCAGATTGAGGCTAGGCTGGCAAGCAATGCAAAAAAGTACCAAAGCGCAAAACTGGCTGGAACAGGATTTTTCCAAATGGCAGATAGCCTGGCTAAAGAGGCAAAGGACAACAGGACCTTGATTGCTTCGTGCGAAAATCAGATCGAGGGGCTGTGGAAGATGAAAACTGCCCGATTCGCTTGAGATTATGATGGAAATTGATAGTGTAGAGCTGGCAAATACAACGACACACATTGCTTTGGAAGAAAGAGGCGTTGCGTTCATCAGCGCCAAGAGGCTGCAGCTAGCATTGGAAGCGTTTTTTTGGGCAATAGTCCTGGCTGCCGTTTCATTTGGAGCCTGGAAGCTGTTCAAGAAAAAGGATTAGCTCTTGCCCTCGATTATTGAGAAATTCTTTTCCACTATTTTCTGCACGTCTGCTGCAGGATAGCCAAGGCGGATTAGGCGCGTGCGGCCGCGCATGCCTGCGCCGGATTCTATGGTTGTAATCAGCCCGAGCATTTCCAGGTCGTTGAGGTACTCGCGATGCCAGCGCGCGCTTCTTCGCGGCTTTCTTTGCTTGCGCGCAACGCGGCAGTATTCCTCATACACTTCGCCGGATGTGAGGAAACAGTCCTCCTCGTCGGACGTGCCGGTTGTGAGGCGCGTATTCTTACCCTTGTCAATCGCCAAATTCGCAACTGCAAGAAGGACAAGCTGCTGGTGGTCTGGAAGAGTGGAAATCGCCTCAAAGGCAACGTCCGTGTCCACTGATCGGCGAGCGTCCTCCACTTCCTTGTCCGTAATTTTGGTGATGCCGTGGTCGTCCGCGATTTCGCCTGCCTTCAAAAGCAGCTTGAGAGCATAACGCGCGTCGCCAGAGTCGTTGGCAGTGAGCGCTGCTGACAGGTTGATTGCCGAATCCCCCACCACGTGCGGTTTAAAGCCCATTTTGGCCCGCTGGCGCACTATTGCCTGCAGCTGGGTGGAAGTGTAGGGCGCAAAGACCATTTCGTTTTCGCAAAGCGAGCTTTTGCTCCGCGAGCCAAGCTTGTCCTTGAAATTCACCCTGTTGGTGATGCCAAGTATGCTCACGCTTCCTTTTGCAAGCTCGTCGTTTGCGCGCGTGAGGGTGTAGAGCAGATCGTCCAGGTCCTTTACCATGTCCACTTCGTCAAGCACCACTATAAGGTGCGTGCCCTTGCCAACCTCCTCCATTACCTTTTCATAGAGCATGGCAAGGCCAAAGCCCATGGAATCAAGCATGGGAAGGAGCTCCTTTGCGATTTTCTGGATGACGCGATAGCGGGAGTTGTACATCCTGCAGTTCATGTAGACGTGCCTGGAATTGGACTTGTGCTCGGAGAACTTGACAAGCACGTGCTTTGTGGAGCAGGTCTTGCCAGTGCCGGTCTTGCCATAGATGAACATGTTGTGGGGGCGCTCGTTTTTCAGCGCAGGCACCACTGACGCCATTATCTTCTCTATTTCAGACCCGCGGAACGGCAGGGTCTCCGGTATGTAGTGGGGAGAAAGCACGTTTCGGTCGGCAAAGACCGTCGGTTTATTCAATAGTTCAGAGAACGTCTTCATGCCACCCACTTTCCCAGACGTATCTGGGACTGTTCTGGAACCGCTAAGCCTTATTAATCTATACTCCGAATATCACAAACGCAGCTATGAATCACTGAGGTGAGAAGATGGGCTTACTTGAAAAGATTACCAAAAGCATCGGCGTGGGCAAGGACATGAACCTTGAGGAATACATGAACACCGTCGAGATGGAAAACGTCGATGTTCTCCACGAGGCGGCTGACTTCTACGTAAAGCCGATTGCGCTTGAGAGCGAGAACGACGTGAGCGTGATAATGGAGGAACTGAAAGCCAAGAACATCATCCTCCTGAATGTTTCGCCCATGAGCAAGCAGCCAAACAAGCTCAAGCAGACCATTGACAACATCAAGGCGCACATCACCAAGATAAACGGCGACATCGCGCGCATTGACACTGACAAGATACTGCTCACGCCCTCAAAGGTCAAGATAATCAAGGGCAGGAA
>CAZYTZ010000020.1:0-18620 GCA_964650545.1 Microcaldota archaeon
GCATTGAAGCAGAAAAAGCACTCCTGGCAATCATCCAAATTATGCGAGTAATAGCAGTCTGAGCACGACCGGCTCTGCCAAAGCTCAAAGCAGCGCCTGTCCCTGAAAGTTTCACAGCACTTTACACACATTGCGCTCTCGCCAATGCCATTTATGCCAAAGCAGTCCTCGCCCAGCCTTCCCAGTATTGAGTATGCCACATACTTACACTCAGTGATCCTACCCGTCTCATGCATGTAAAAGCAGTCAGTGATGCCTGCGCTTTTCTCCACGAATTTCGAATTTCCCAGCACCGCGCTTCCAACATAGTAAAACCGTTTCTGAAGCGCAGAAACGAGCGCATCCAAGCTTTCCATCCCCTCAACCGGCAACTTTTTTTCTTTCTTTGTAAAATCAATTTCATCAAAGCCAATCCACTTGCTCCCATCAGCATAATCCATTATCGCATAGGTGACCTCGTTTCCGGAAACGGATGACTTCCTATGAATGAGTCTCTCGCCCATGTTCATAAGCCAAGGGCCGAAAACCACAAGTGCGCCCACTTCCTTGCCGAAAAGCACTCTGCAGGTGCTGCGCCATTTCCTGTCAAGAGCCTGTATCAGTTCGCTCATTTTCTCGCCCCTATTGAGTAGATGCTCCAAGGCAGCTTCTTGTCTTTCTCCAGCCTTGCGCCGATTTCTGCAAGAAGCATCTTCTTCACTGCCACATATTCCTCCCGCGGATACTGCACGTTCCCTATTGCATTCTTCAGGTTCTTCGCGTTGAAGCAGAACATGCAGTCCCTCAGGTTCTCGGAATTGTGGCAGAAGTAAATGTCGCTTGAGGACAGGCACCCGTCCACCTCCAAGCCGCGCGCGATTGCATTTGAATTGTAGATGTTGATGCCAAAGCCTGACTTCACAACGTTATGCCCGCCGAATATGTTATTCGAGTTTATCACGCAATGCGAGAATGCTACGTTCTTTACGTTGTGGAAGACGTCCTCGCTGTAGTATATCGTCCTGCCCGCTCCCCCGCCGCTGCATTTTTCGATGTCCTGCCCTGCGCCATACCTGAAGTTGCCGCAGTAGTATGCTATCGGGGGCACGAATTTCTTCAGAAGCTGCTGCAGGTTCTCCACACCCTCAAGCTCTTTTGCGCCAAAAGGGCTCTTATTCACCTTTTCCATCTCATCCATGCCGATTATCCTTCTTGCGTCAAACCTCATGTCAAGAAAATTAATGGGCGGCGCCATCCATATTTCCTTTTTGCTCACTGCCGAGGCTGCGGGGAACGGGAGCGGAACATGCTCGCCCAGCCAGCCCGAGTAATCATCCACATTCCCAAGCCGCCTGCCAAGCAGTATGGACGCAGTCTCATCGAATGCCTTGTCAATCTTCCTTTCCATGCAATCACTTAGGGGGGCCAAGCTTGATGTCTATTATCGATATCCCAAGCTTCCCCCTGCTTTGAAGCTCATCAGCGATTTCATCCGCCAGCTTCTGCCGAAGACGGGCATAGCTTTCCTTTTCCAGCACGATATTGCCTATCGCATGCCTTTTTGCGTGAAGGTTGAAGCAGAACAGGCAGTCGCTGCAGCCCATGAGATTGGAGCAGAACATCAAGTCAGAGCTGTCGCCGGTGTATGTCACCTCGAATTCCCTTCTTGTCCTGTATGTGTAGTGGCACCTTACCGCCATGGTGCATTCCGCAATGGAGCGCGAGCCGAACACAAACTCGGATTCGCGCGAAAAGAAGGAATATGCCACATACTTGCCGCCATACACCAATGAGGAGTTCAGGACAAAGCTGCTGTCAAAGACATTGTCCGAAAGCTCTACAAAGTGCGAGTTGCCCAGCACCTTGTTCCCGCTGTATGAAAGCCTTTCCGACACTGCTTCCACCAGCGAGTCAATGTCCTTTATCTTGTCAATCGGGACTGCTTCCTCAAGCTTGGGCAGCCCCTTGCCAAGCTCCTGCGCAAAGTCCACAAACCGTGCATCTTTGGGGTAATCGTCAAACGCAACCAGCATCTCCTTTCCAGTGCTGCTTGACTTCACTTTCCTTCCGACCACAGCCTCCTCCAGGTAGCTTTTGTACTTCTCCATTGGCCCCTGGCTCTTGCCGAATATGCACTTGCACGCGGATTGGAAGGCTTCGTCAAGTTTCATTTGGAATCACTTTGCTTCTTTTCATGCGGCGCTCCAACATTATAAATGCTCATCTTAAGCCCGCGCGTGGCATCAAGCTCGCCAGTCATCTTCGCAAGCAGCGCGTCCCTTGCCTTCACGTATTCCTCGCGCGTGAGCTGCGTGTTTCCAATGCAATGGCGCGCGCCCTTCATGTTGAAGCAGAACATGCAGTCTGTCAGCCCCTCGCAGTTGTGGCAGAAATAGCAGTCTGCGCACTTTGTGCAGCTGTCCATCTCAAGGCAGCGCACCAGGAAATTCGAGTTGAAGCATTTTATGCAGAACTCAGACTCCAGCGTCCAGTTGCCGCCATAGATGTATTTTGAATTGAGGGCAAGAGTGGCATAGGCGGTATTCTCCGCGTTTGTGGCGTCAAATCCCTTGTAGGTGTTGACAGCGTTGAACACGCACGGAGTGGTGCTTGCGTTCCTGCTCTTGCCGCTGTAAAATTCCCCGGTGAAGAAATAGTGGTCTTTAATGCCTGCCAAAACCCCCTCAAATCCCTCAAGGCAGGAAGCCGGCATCTCGTGCTTGCCCATTTCCATTATCTCGGCAACCGACACAAGCCTGGAGCGCGGCATCCTGGAATACATGGAAAAGTTCTCAGGAAGATAGGAATCCCGCCCATAAGGGGTCTTTACCGCAATTGCCCTGACCGTGCCCTGCTCAAGCCAGTCCGCGTATTCTTCCAGCCTGTGTTTTGGCGGCTTTTTGAAAATTATCCCATACGTGGACGCAAAACCTTTCCGTACAACTTCGACGTTCTGCACATCTTTTTCCTCCTTCACGCTGATTTTAGGAATGCTTTTCGGCAGTGTGTCTGGAACCAGCTCAAACAATGACGGGAATGTTTTATCCCGCTTCAGCCTTTCCGCTATCTCAGACATCAGCGTTGCCCTAAGCAAGGCATACTTGCTTTTTTCCAGCTGGATATTTCCCACTCTGTAGCTCGCGTTCTGCTGCCCGAAGCAGAACATCAGGTCATGGCAGTTCAGGCACGCGTGGCAGAACGCAAGGCCAGAGGAGTCAGTAATCATGAATGACTCGAAACAGCGCTTCACGGTGTATGCTCCTGCCACCCTGAGGGTAAACTCGCACTCTCCGTGCCAGACGCACCCAAACGCATATTTGCTGCCCCTGCGGATGAGCGTGGACGCGCAAGCGTGTGAGCAGCTCTGTATCTGGTTGGAGGCATAAATGTACTGGGAATCGGTGATGAGGTCGGACGAATCTGCAAATGCCGTGTTGCCAAGCAGCCGGTTGCCTGAATACTCGCACCTTTCTGAAAGCGCGCGCAGGAGTGAATCAGTGTCCTTTATGTCGTTGATAGACAGCGCATATCCGCGATTATGCTCCACTTCGTTGTCGGACACGAACCGCGCGTTTTTTGGATAGCGGTCTGTGGCAAGAGACACTGTCTTTCCAGAAACATGCGATTTCCTTTTTGACGACGGAGGCGCATAATAGGTGAGCCACGGCATGAAATCAGCGAGCTTGCCAAGTTCTGTGCCGAATATCACACGGCAAGTGGCGTTCCAGTCCTTGTCAAGCCGTCTTTCAAGATCAGCGTCCATGAAGTGGAAATACGTGAAAAAGAGTTAAAAATAGGGGCGCGCGGAGCCGATATTGTAGATGCCAAGCGCCATGCCGCGCCCCTTCTCCGCCCTTGCCGCAACCTCTTCCAGCAGCCGCCTTTTCAGCGCGAGATAGCGCTCGCGCGGCAGCTCCACATTGCCAATTGCATTCCTCATTCCTTTGGCATTGAAGCAGAACATGCAGTCCTTCAGGCCCTCGCAGTTGTGGCAGAAGTGGCAGTCAGAGCAGTCAAGCGAGTCGTTCACCTCAAAGCAGCGCTGGAGGCGCAGCGAGCGGTAGCAGTTGATGCAGAACTGCGAGTAGAACACATGGTCGCAGCCGAACATGGAATCGGCCTTGTGCGACACCCAGCAGTCATACGCGCACCGTTTGGAATCATACATTGTGGACGAGCCGAAAACCGTGTTCGAGTCCGCAAAGCTTACCACTTGCTCCACAACCATGTTGTTGCCAAGCGCCACGTCGCAGGTGAAGTAAGCAATGGGGGCAAGCAGCTTTTTTGCGTTTGCCAGCGACAGTTTTTCCACTTCTGCCTTGGCAATCTTTTTTCTCCCCGCAATCTTTGCTTCCTCTTCGCTCAAATGCGTTTCCCTCACTGGCTCGTTGAAGAGGATTGGGAGCACAAGAAGGGGCTTGTTGCTTGCGGCAGAGCAGGTTTTTGGCGGCGCGCGCACGTGGTGCATGAGCCACCCTTCATAGTCTGTAAGCTTTCCCGAAAGCTGCCTTCCCAGCACCACCTTGCATGCGCCTGCGAACGCAGCGTCAAGCGCAGCAGGGTAAGCCGCAGGCCTTCCAAAGTATGGCTTGCCCTCCGTGTCCCAGCTTTTCGGCCTCTCCTCCGTGCCCTTTCTCGCAGGCGCGCCCAACAGCTCCGCAAGCGAGACAATATCCTTTTTCCTTTCCAGCTCATCCGCGATTTCGGCAACCAGCTTTTCCTTGAGTGCCATGTAGCGCTCGCGCGGCAGCTCCACATTGCCAATCACGAAGCGCTTTGCATCCTGGTTAAAGGAAAACATGATTTCCTGGCTTTGGCGCACGTTTGCGCAATAATAGGCGTCGGAAACATACTGCGTGTTTGCAGTCTCAAGCATCCTCCTGCTTTTCCACCCCTGGAAGTTCTTTATCACAAAGTCTATCTCGCCAGTGCAGTCCGAGCCGAAAACATAGCTTGAGCGGCGCAGCATTGCGCAGTGCGCCACGTACTTGCTGTCAGACACGTCCTGCGACTGGTGCACGCAGGAAACATTGGAGCAGCGCTGCACATGCGAAACGTCATAGCAATTGCCAAGCACAATGCCGCCCGAGTAAACAAACCTCTCGCCAATCGTGCGCGTCAGGGAGTCAATGTCCTTTATGTCGTCAATGGGAAAAGGCGCGGAATTAAGCTTGAAGTACTTCTCGCGCTCGGAATTCGAGATGTAGCGCACCCCCTTGCCGCAGTCGTCATCCGCAGTGGTAACTGGTTTGCCTGACAGGCACGAGCGCCTGATGTTCCTTACAGGCCCAACGTATTTCTTCAAGTAAGCCTCATACTCCTCAATGCCGCCAATCTCGCGCTTCAGAAGAACGCGGCAGGCAGATTTCCAAGCATCGTTGATATCCACAAAAAACCCCTTTGTTGCCAAGGGTGCTTATGTGGTTAGTTATTATTAAAATCTCTCCCATAAAATCTTTAAAAAACATGCTATTTTATTAGTTTTATCATATAATTTAAAATTATGGACCTGACAGACAGGAAAATCCTCTATGAGCTTGACCAGGATTCCCGGCAGTCCTACAGCTCAATTGCCAAATCCCTGAAAACCAGCCCGCAAGTCGTTAAATACAGGGTGGAAAACCTCTACAAATCAGGCATCCTCCAGTACTGCTGGCCCATGATAGAGTACCGCAAGCCTGGCTACTTCTTCGGGATGTATTTCATCAAGCTGCAGAACATGGACGAGAAAACCGAAAAGGAATTTTTCGCCTACCTGAACAGCCACCAGTTCATTCCAATAATCATGCGCGGCGAGGGCTATGCCGACCTGATAATCGCAATCTGCGCCAAGGGGATATTCCACCTCAAGGAAATAATCTCCGGGCTGAACAACCGCTACAGCAAGAATTTCCGAGAATACGACACCACCATTCCCATCGGCTTCACCCAGTTCCACCGCTCTTACTTAATCGATGCGGAAAAAAAGGGGCCAAAGGAGGCGTATTCCGCATTCACCGGGGCGGAAGTGCGCGAAGAGGCGCTTGATGAAAACGAAAGGAAAGTGCTTTCCATGCTGAATTACAATGCACGGGTGCCTCTCGTTCAAATCGCGCGCAAGGCCGGCATATCTGAAATATCCGCGAAAAACACCGTGAAAAAGCTGGAGAAGGCAGGCATCATACAAAGCTACACCATACTGCCGAACCACGTGCTTCTGGGAAAGCCTCGCCACCGGGTTCTTTTCAAGCTTGCAAACCTCACTTCGGACAGGGAAAAAACGCTTTTTACCTACTGCCAGCTGCACCCGAACATAGTGCACCATATCAGCGTGATAGGCTACTGGGACTTAGTGCTTGACATCGAGGTTGAGCGCGGCGAGCCATTCAGGAGAATCATCCAGGAGATGAAATACAAGTTCTCGGACATCATCCAGCGCGTGGAGCCGACCTACATTTACAAGATAGACCAGTTCAGGGACATTCCAATCGAATATCCAAAGCTGAACAGCGGGTGACAAAATGCACAAAATCAACCCCAACATAATAAACTCATGCAAGGGCTGCACTGCGCGCTGCTGCCGAGGATTGGCAGTGGTGCTCACCATCCCCGAGGCGCTTCGCCTCATCCACGCGACAGGCATGCGCGCGGAGGAAATACTGGAATTCCGCAAGGACGTAAACTCGCGCGAGACGCCGCACTACCCGCTGCTCGTGCACACGCACAAGGGCGTGGAGGAATGGTTCATCATCATACGCAGGCAGGCGCGCGACTGCATTTTCCTGAACCCTGACCTGGCATGCTCGCTTTACTCCGACCGCCCGTTCGTATGCCGCCTATACCCTTTCGAGCTTGACGGGAAAACCCTGAAAAAAGGCGCGCTGTGCCCTGTGAAGTTCGTGCGCGAGCCCAACATCGAGTGGGACGCACTGCACCTGAAAAGGGATTTGCTTTCGCACGAGGTAATGGCGCGCAAATGGTCTCACGAGCGCGGCAGCAAGGGCGAAGAGCCTGACATGAAGGAGTTTCCAGAATACTTCAGAGAGCTTCGTTAGATTGTCAAACCCATCCATATTTTCTACATGGCTGGGCATTGTTCATTTTCCTACTTTTCCTCTGGCGTGCGCCATGGGCTGACCGGCTTCATAAAAGCCGGCATTGGCTCTGTTTCAGGCATGTGGATGATGTAGTCAGGGTAATAATTCTCATTGGCGCCTGGGAGGCCGCTGCTTTTCGGAATGGCAAAAAGCTCCTGGCTCCTGCCAGCCAGCCTTCCTGCCTTCTCAAACAGTCCGGCTGCAACTACTCCTGGCTGCGCGCCTGCCGGGATGGGCGCCGGCTTCAGGCTGTCGCCGCCAACGAAAATCACGGAGAGGGGTGCCACTCCTTGCGCTGAGAGGCGCTCGGCAATGCCCTTATTGTGCGCTGCTCCGCACAGCACAAGCATCCTGCCATTGCCCGCCCCGTCCAATACCTGGCTGGACATATAGGCGTCCTTGGCCTCAATCCCTGCATCGCTCGCAGCCATCTCCCTGCCCTGCCTTTCAGGCGGAAGGTCAAGCGCAATCACCCTCAAGCCGTGCCCATGCGCCTGCTTTATGAGGCCCATTATTGATTCCCTGGTCAATGGCGCGTCCCACTCCCAGTGCGACTTGAAGATTTCTGACAGCTGCCTGTATTTTTTCCCGTCCAAAAGTCCCTGGTCGCTCGAGCATACAAACTCCAGGCCAACCGTGGTGAAGCCCAGCTCTTTCAGCCTCTGCATGGATGCTGCGAAATATCCTCGCTGCCACTCGGTAGTGTGCCTTTCCCCAGAGATGAATATCCTTGCCTTTGCCAGGTTTTCCTTGCTGAAAATAAGCCCGGAAAGGCGTCTTTCATCCATTGCCGGGTATTTCTTCCTGTCCGAAACGGCATCAATGTACTCCTGCGGCGGCTGGGCGTTTGCAATGCTGTCCATCCTGGCAAGTTGCTTTTGCATGTCTGATGCAATGGAAAACGTTTTCACCTGGAAAATGAAAGCCATCGCATCGCCTAAAGCCTCACAAGAAGCGTCGTCCTGTACAGCCGTTTCCCGTCTTTTTCGCCTGCGAGCTTCTCAGTTCTCATGAAGCCGAGCTTCTGAGCGTTGAGCGCGGCAATCCCCTCGCTGCGGCTTCCGCAGTAGATGTCAATGCCTTCCTTCAGCTCCTCTATTTTCGGGATGAATGAGCGCGACTCAATGCGCTTTGCCAAAGTCTCAGTCATCTGTTCCACATTGCGCCTGTCGCTGCCGCGCAGCTGTATTATCGCCTCAAAGTACTGCGAGTTTGCGCGCGCGCAGACAAGGCACTGCTCTTTTTTGACAAGCACAAGCAAGTCCCGCTTGATTCTTCCTGTTGGCGTGTCATACTCCACGCTTGCCATGTCTTCAGGATAAACAGGCGACGAACCCTTGAGCTTCAACAAGCGCGTAGCCTCTGCCGAAATCGTGGTTTCCTTCTTTTTCCTTCCCTTGTCAAGCACAGCACCGCATTTTGAGCACACTGAAACATGCACATTTGGCAGGTCCCCTATCTTTGCCTTTGCGCACTCCATGCACATTTCGCCATGAAAAGGGGCATCTGAATCGGATTTCCCGCATATCGGGCAATATCTCGCCATAGTCGAAGCTTAGAAGATACGTATATATATCCATATACCCTAACGTGTTTGGGAATTTTATGGATGGTGAAGAAGACGAAGCTTACAGTGCAAACTCCGAAATGCGCTACATTTCACTTGAGCTCATGAAGCTTGCGCAAAAATCAGGCAAGACATTCGAGCAGGTGGCAGTGGAATACATTGAAAACACCTCGCGGCTGCAGGAAATGATAATGGGCGAAGAAGAGCCTGCAAAAGCGCTCAAAACCAGGCAGGGCAAAGATTCGCAAAAATTTGCCCGCAGCGGAAAGAGCAAAAGCGATTTCAACAGCAAGGACAAGTAGGTGGATTGATGCAGGAGGCAAAGAAGAATGCCCTGGCGATTTCAAAGTACTTCGTCTCACTGCCCCACCCTGCAAAGACCGCCATTGCGATTTTCGCGCTTTCCTTCCTTTTCGGCATTCTTTTCTCAATCGCTCAAAGCGGTATCTTCACCCCATTAGGGGCGCTTGCAGGCGGCCTTGACGGCATCTATCTCCTGGCATTTCCCGCCTTCCTCTCCGCGGTCGGGCTTTTCGTGCTGCGAAGAAAGGCAATCTTCCGCCGAGCCTCCTTCCTTGCCCTTCTCACTGTCGCCTGCTATGGCGCATTTTACCTTGCCTCGCTCCTTCTTGGGGGCATGTCGCCCGCAGCAGCCAACCTGGTGTTCGTGGGCTTTGCCCTTTCATTCGCGCTTTGGTACTTCATGCTCATAATCGCGTTTGACTTCAGGAAAAGCGCGCCGCTGTTCGCCCTTATGCAGCTTGCGTTTTTCGCATTTTTCTTCCTCACAGGGGCAGGCTTTGGCAGCGGCGCAGACCCTGCAGGCGTGCTCTTGAGGGTCATTCTCTCATCGCTTGTGTTCATCTGCGGCTTTTACCTCCTGTTCTATGTGGTCTCGGCGCCAATGAAAAAGAACCTGGGCGTCTCATCAATGGATGCGCTTTCAATGTTCCTTTCCCAATGGCTTTACGGCGAAAAGGACCTGGAAGAGGTGTTTGACGAAATAGGCGAGGACGCAGAGACTTTGGTGTGGCTGGCACGCTTCTCAGGGAAGAAAAACGACACGCTGTTCGTGGTTCCTTACGTGCACTTCGGCCCGTTTGGCAACCTCGGGGGGAGCGAGTTCACGCACATGATATCAGACGCGCTTTCTCAGGGGGGCGAGCGCAACGTATTCGTGTTCCACGGGACCGCAACGCATGACTTCAATCCTGTCACGTCTTCCGAGATTGGCAAGGTGGTGTTTGCCTGCCGCAAGGCCCTAACGCGGCTGCGCCTTGCCCCTGCAAAGCTATCGCACAATGTCTGCGGTGTGGGAAGCGTGCGCGCATCTGCAATGCGCATAGGCGAATCAGCATTCCTCTCATACACGCGAGCCCCCAAGACAACCGAGGACATAAACTTCGGCCTAGGCCTCGCGCTTCTTGAAAAGGCGAAAAGATACACGAAAGACGCCTGCGTGGTGGATGAGCACAATGCTGAAACAGGCGATATCTCATCAGTGGAAGTGGGAAGCCCAATCGGCTTTGAGATGCTTGATGCCACTGAAAAGCTCCTCTCAAAGCCGCAAAAGCAATCATCGTTCCTGTTCGCAAGCGCATCAGCCAAGCCTTCCATTGCCACTCTTGGCAGCAATGGCCTGAAGCTCGCGCTTTTCGCGCAGGGAAAGCGCCTCACCGCGCTTCTCCTGGCAGACTCCAACAGCGTCACGCCGTCTTTCCGCGAGTCGCTCATCTCACACATGTCCGAGCTTGGAAAAGAGCATGGTTACTCCTGCAATGGGGAGGTGATGAGCACTGATACGCACCAGATAAACACGGTGCAGGGCGTGCTGCACCCCCTGGGCGCGGATGACAGGGGCGCGATCTTTTCAGCAGTTCAGAGCCTCTTTTCAGAAGCAGTGGCAAAGCTTGAGCCGGTTCGCTTTGGCACAGCACAGGAGCGCTTCAGGATTCGCGTGTTTGGCACGGGCCAGTCCGCGGAAATCGCATCAACAATAAACGCAGTCGTGGCAATAATGAAGTTCGCGCTCCCGCTCATGCTGATTGGGGGCGTGCTTCTCATCATCTGGGCGCTGGGGAAGATATAAAACGCTTGCCTGAGGATTGGCAGCATGCGATTGTTTCGCGGCCAAGGCGCCACACGCTCGCGCTCTGGCGCGACCTATTGCCCCCTGTTGGCACAGGGGGCAACCGAATATCTCGTTCTTCTCGCAGTAGTGCTAATTGTTGCGTTGGTTTCGGTCGCGCTCCTCGGTTTCTTCCCGGGGATGGCAAGTGACGCGCAAATTACGCAGTCGCAGATGTATTGGAGAGGCGCAAGCCCGATTGCCATAATCGAATTCGGCGCCATGATAGACTGGTTTGGCAATACCTCAGATGTACCTTATCTTAGGGTAAGGAACAACGGCATGTACCCAATCCGCATAACAAAGACCCTTTATGGCTCCATCAGCACGTCTACATTCTACTGCACAGGTGGCTGCCCAACGCCATACCCCAACATAAGCGATTACTTCTACTTCTCCCCAGGCGAGGAGCGATATTTTGGTTCACCGGTCTGTTTTCCCGGGATTCCCACCAATAGGGCCATTTTCCTGTCACACTCTTCGCTTGCCTCATCCTGCCAAGTGCTGCATTCAGACTCGCCAGGCACTCTGACGGCAAACAACTTCGGCTTTGAGTACATTGAATACATCGAAGGGCAGCAGATAACAAAAAGGCAGATTGGCACGGCTCCGCTTAGGATAAAGTGCTCGCCGCAGCTGAGCGGCGGCGGCTAGTCAGCCCACTTCGTTTCCGCTCCCTTCTCTTTTCATGCCCGCATCAGCAAGCCCTGCGCGGTACCAGCTTCCGTACTTGTCGCCAGCCTGCTCCTCAATCGGGCGTGCGGCAGCAAGCGCGGCTTTTACGTCCTCGCGCGAAATCAGCTGCTTGCCCTCAGATGACGCCAGGTCGCCTGCCATCTTCAGCACGCCTGAAAGCGTGCGCAGGCGCAATGTAAGGCCTGCCTTGCCGTCCACTTCCTTTGCCTTCCTGCGCGCAAAGCCAAGAAGCTCGTCAATGGCGCCATCATCTGCATGCGGAATCCTTCCATCCCTCACAATCTCCTGCGCGAAGAACTGCACGAGCTTCATCTGGTTTTCAGGGGTGTCGGGCATGTGGGCGTTCATGAGAAGCTCATAGCCATTGCCCAAAATGCGCGAGCGGAGCGGCGTAAGGATGTTCTGCACGTCATTGAAGTTCACTGCCGCAACAAGTATGAAGTCAGACGGCACGGCATCCACGCGCACGGACGAGCCTGTGGAGGTCGGGTTCCTGCCGCTAATGGGGTATTTCTTTTCCTGCATGGCGGTGAGCAAGAAGCGCTGCAGCTTGCCAAGCGCGGACAGCTCGTCAATGAAAAGCACTCCCTCGTGCGCCTCATGCACAGCGCCTGGCACCACGCGCGTGTAGGGCAGCGAGCCTATCTGCGGGTGCGAGCCATAAGGGTCATGGCGCACATCTCCAAGCAATTCAGTCTCAGACGCGCCGGTCGCCTGCACAAACGTCGACCTGTCAAGGGGCAACAGCACCTTGTAGCGCGCCTTTTTCTCAAGCTCAGCTATCCTGGAAAGCTCCTTTTGGGTAAGAAGCGCAATCTCCTCGCTGCGCCGCTCAAATACAACAAGCTCCTCCTTTCCATTCCTCACGCGCGTGGTATTCACCCTGTCCTGCCTTTCAAGCGCGCCGCCCATCAGCAGGTCGTCAAAAGGCCCGCGCACGCGGCGGTACTTGTCAGCCCCGCAGAAATAGCACGAGGAAGCATCAGGCGAGGACAATCGCGCGCAGCGCCTGCAGCGGAAGCCAAGCTTCTCGGAAATAAATGCAGGCACGGAATACGGGTCAAGCAGCTCGGCAGCAGGCCTCTTGCTTGCCTTCTTCGCCTGTGCAGACCTAACCTGGATGAGCGGCCGCTCAGGTTTTTCAGGGTTGTGAAGCACTAAAACTTCCTCCTTTGGCTTTTCAAGCGTGGAGGCGATTGCCTGGGCCAGCATGGACTTGCCAGTGCCGGGCGGGCCGACCAGGAGCAGGTGGCGCCGCTGCTTCCCCACCATCCTCCCGATTTTAACTGCCTCGTCCTGCCCGATTATCTGCTGCAGCGGGTCAAGTGGTATCTTGATTTTCGCAGTTGTCGAGATTTCGGAAACGTCCATATTGATTCTCCCACATTCCTATTCGTTCCAAAGGAACACGCGCATGCGCGCAGGGTGGCTGCCACTCGCATCGCTGTAAGTCACGCCCCTGTTTGCCACGGCAACGTATGTTGCCTTGTCAGGGTAGGGCTTGCCTATCATGGCAATCGGTTCACCGGGCGAGTCGGTTCGCTCTATGACCACGTAATAATTCCCGCCTGCGCGCATCAGGTTGCCTACTGCCTCGTAATTGGAATTTGGGACGTTAGGATCAGCATTTCCCTCAAGCAAATCAACCTTGTCCAAGTCAAGCTCATTGTTGAACCCTGTGGCAATTCCTATCTGCCGTATGTCTCCCATGTCTTGGACAACATCTTCGTCGTCCCAATCTTCCGGCGATCCTGGCGACAGCAGCGTCTCCGCAATCCTGTTCGCGTCCGCAAGCCTGCTGCCAACGCGGTCCTCCACCACTGCCTGCGCGCCATACCAGTAGGAAATCAGGGAAGAGAACGCCAGCACCATTATCACGGTGGCGATTATCGCGTCAAATGAAAAATACTGTCCCTTCATGCCAATCCCTCAATCTTTATCTTGCCGCCCTCGTTCGAAATCTTTATCCTCGTGCCTTCTGACGGATCTATTACGATATAATTTCCCTCGTAGGTCACCATGCCGCTGCTGCCCGGCCCGATTTCATAATCCGCAGTCACAGTGGGCGCTGAAAAGCTCGCCTCCCCATTCGCGGAATCCCATGCCACATATATAAAGCCGGTTTCCTGCGAGGCGGCGTCTGAAGCTTTGCTCAGATAGAGCCAGTAAGCCTTGCCAAGAAGCTTTGGCGGCACGCTCACAGAGCCTGAAAAGCCCGGGCCTGCGACAAATGCAACATGTATGCTGTCTGCAAACCCGTAAGCAATCTCCTGTGCGTATGCGTTTTCCGCGCGCGTCAGCTCCTGGCCTTGCACCTGCAGGAACACTGCGACTGCAGTGACAAAGACCATGAAGAAGAACGCAGCATAGGCAAGCATTTCAACTGCCGCCTGCGCACGCCGCAGGGGGCAGGCAATCGAACCGCAGTTCGATTCAACTGCCGCCTGCGCACGCCTATTGCACGTATGAGATTTTGACAACATAACCATTCTCATTCACCAATCTTATTGCCTGTAGCCCTGCTCCCCGCTTGCCTGACAGGTCGCCATCTATGTTTGCAAACGTGGCGCTCACAATATCCTGCGTTCCCCCTGCGGTGTCCAAGGTGAGCACCACCAGCCTATTCTCCACGCTCACGTCAGTCACTCCCTGGGGGTAATTCACCACAATCTCCTTCCTTGCCCCTGCGCCCTGCAGGTAAACCTCCCCTGCGGCGTCTGAAATTGAGCGCGCGGTTGCCTTTGCCTGCACGAGCGAAGACTTGCCAATCTCGTTGTTTGAGGCTGACAGGAAAAGGAACGCAAGCGGCACTATGAAAACTATGGCAAAGCCTACCATCACCAGCATCTCAATGGTCGCTTGCCCTCGCAAGCGGCCTGCAGTGGCGCCGCAGCGGCACTCAATGGTCGCTTGCCCTCGCAAGCGGCCTGCAGTGGCGCCGCAGCGGCACTCAATGATCGCTTGCCCTCGCATCTTTTCCACCATAACCACTCATTGCCTAGTCGTTTAGAGCGTTGTCGCTCCCGTAGTAAATCTCTTCCAGCTTGTATCTCTTAATTGCATTCTGCGAGAGCCTGAAGTGGCCCACGCCTATCTTGACCGCATCATCAGAGCTGCACATCTCCTCGCTCTTGCAGCCCATCATGCCCTTTATTTTTGGCGGGTTCCATACTCCTGAGCTGTAGAATTCCCAGTCAAGGCGCGAAGACAGGTCACTGCCAGGGTCATCATCCGCGCCGCCGGCCCACTTGCCCACCACAAAGCTCTCTATGCCAAGCTCTTTGCTTTTCAGGTACTGCGAATTGGCAACCATGCGCTGGAAGAACGACGGAGATGCACTGTCCGGATCGTGTACGTAAAAGCCGCATATCGCCATGTCGCGAAGCGCGGTGATGTCCCAAATCCTGTGGTAGCCGCTCATCTTGCTATTCCTGCCTTCATATTGGTTGTCTATGAGCAAGTATTGCTCAGTCTTGTCAGAGCCCTCCACTTTCCTTACAACCTTGGCTACATCATCCTCCAAGTTAAAGTTCCCGCTCGGCACAATCACAGGCACATCCACCTCATTGTTGTAAATCTCCCACTCGCCGTCGCAGCCCGTGCCTGTCCATCTTTGCATGCAGTTCAGGCAGTTTACCTGCTGCTCAAGGACGCATCCTGACGGTGTGGGGGTGCTCTTAACTTCAAGCGGATAGTCAAGCACCACTGCCCCGTACTGGTCTGCATAGCCTGGCAGGCTGTCATTGTATTTGTCCACTACGAGCACATATTGCTTGAATGATGCATTGCCCATCTCTGCCCGGTCATCAAGGTATGCCACCTTCCCAAAGAACCAGCCATTGCCCTCCCAGTCGCCGCCGCTTCCCCCTGAGGTTTCGTCAGCCAGCACAGGCCACACATTTTCCGGCACATCATACGCAGCAAGCTTGAAAATTTGCTTCTCTGCGGCTTCTGTTCGGTCTATGCCCTGTCTGTGCAGCATGTCATTCCTGGGAATGGACGGGTCCAGAAAGCCATTTATGGAAAAGCTGCTCTCTGCATGCAGGGTCTTGCTTTGCTCCATGGTGAGCTCCGCGTCGGATATGTCCATGCCAAGGTCAAATTCCACGCCCACTGTCCAGGGGTCCATTTGCCAGTAGTTGAATCCATCCACTCCTGTGAAAGTTATCTCAAAGCCCATTGCACTTGCGGCAGAGCTGACTTTTTCCTGCCATTTTTCAATGGTGTACGATTCCTTCTCTCCATCGCCGTAGGTAATCGGCCGGCCGGCATTCGGCTCGCTTTCCCCATCAAGCATGAGCTCACGGATGGTCTTTTTCACCAAGCCAGTGTTTGGATTTTTCGGGTCATCGCTTTGCAATGTCCCAAGCCCGCCATTGTTCATGTTAGAGGTGTAATCCACTAGCTTGTAAGTCGCGTAAAACGCCGAGGCATTGGCAAAGTCGGAAAGCGCCTTGTCCGAGACAGTTGCCAGTATAGAGCGCATTGCCTCTCCCTTGAAGCGCTGGGACGCGCGGTAATCCGACTGCTCAAACGTGGTCACCCAGATCTGCACAGTCATGAGCACGAGCGAAAGTATGGCAAGTGCCATGACCGCGAAGAAAAACCCGCTCATTTTTTTGTTTGTCCTTTCCATTTTCTCACGTGTATACTACCAACCGCAATATCTTCACAACGCTCTTGCCTGCTCCGAAATTCGACAGCGGACGTTCGCATGGCGTGGCGTTGCAGGTGCTGGCATAAATCGAATCCCCGTTGCTGTCAATTCCCTCAAAACCATGGCAGCTGGCATAGCAATATGGCGACTCGCCGCTCCTTGGCTGGATTGTGTAAAGGGACAGGAAGGTGGTTGAGGACGCCTGCAGCTTGGTGAAGCTCTTGCCGCACCTGTCGCCATCCGGGCAGCCATCTGTGCCTGCATCGTAGAGCGTCTGCCAGCCATTGGCGCCTGCGATCTCATCCTCGGGAAGGTCGCTTGCCTCCCCGTCAACATTAAGGTGTTGCAGCATGTAGCCATAGCCTGGCGGGATGATGGTGCGGTAGTTCTTGTCCCCTCCAGCCACTTTTTTCATTATTTCGTTTATTGCCTGCTTATTGTTTTCATTTTCCAATATCTGCTCAAGGTAAGTTCCTTTTTCCGGGTTGTCGCTGCTGGTGGCAAGCACCCGCAGCGTGTCATGCGCCAGGATGTGCGCGGCCTCAAGCTCGGCATGGTATGGTTTGGGCGTGCCTATGGTGAAAATCAGGAGGCTGACGGTGATCATGATAAGGACAAACGCCACAAACGCGTCCAGTGAGAAAACAAAGCCCCGCGCACCCATATGCTTCCCCATTGCGCAAGAATATAATATAAATGTGTGTCGGCTCCGCGCCTGTGCGCTCTGGCGGGCGAAACAGTTTTAAAATGGAAGCCGTCAATCAAACCTGCAATTGGAATGCGACCGTAGTCTAACCTGGTTAGGACACGAGATTGCCAAGGCAATCTTGCGTGTGTTTTTGCGGGACTGTCCGCATTAATCTCGAGATCCGGGTTCAAATGACAGCCCAAGGGGGCTCCGTTGTCGTCGGCGAACCGACGACTTCGCGTGCAAAAGCTTTGCTTTTGCCCGTCCCTTAGTCCGTCACCGCCCAAACCCCCACGGGTTTGCGGCTCTGAAAATCCCGGCAGTCGCATTTTTCTTTTTACAAAGCTTAGCGGGCAGCATCAGCGCTTCGAAGCCAGGAAATACGCGCACGAGAACGCGTCGCCAAGCCCCACTATCTGCGCGGGGCGCTCCACAAAGCCGCCTTCATGCGCCTCCACCTCGGCAAGCGTGCCGTGCCTGCCTTTTTCCGCCAAAAACGAGGCGCACTTGCGCGCGAAGGAAAGCGCGGCGGCATCCTCCCTTTCCCTGGGCAGCGCAGCCTGTTTGCCAGGCGCGTGGAAAAGCAGCGGCACTTCTTCCGCAAGCTCCTCAAGCGGGCAGCCGAGCGAGGAAAGCTCCACGTCCGACAGCCCCACCATGTCGCAAAGCGGGAATATCCTTTCGCGCACCGCCTCCTGCACCGCCTTTGACTGGAAGTCTCCCAGCTCACAGAATATGCGGAGTTTGGAGTTTATCTTCTTCCACCTCGCAAGCTCTTCGGCGAATTTCCCCAGCCTGTCCGTGCTTTGCAGCAGGTGGAAGCCGCCCACAAACGCATGCCCAACATTGGGGAGAACCGCGTCGATGTGCCTGCAGAAGTCAGAGTCAAGGTGGAGCGGCACAGGGTCGTAAGAGGCTATGAAGCGCGTATTGTTCCCCCTGTTCTCAAAGACAAAATGGTGAGCGCTTTTCGCCTGGGAAGGGAATCCGTCCGCCGAAACAAAGCCCTTTTCCGAGGCAAGCATCACCCTCTGCGGGTAGGAAAATGCCTCCAGGAGCCTGCTGCTCGGGAAATTGGCGTGCAGATAGCACTCCACGCCCAGCGCGGACGCAGTCTGCGCGGCGTTCCCCGCCTGCCCGCCCACCATTTCCCTGTCGAACCTGACGTTCGATAGGAGAAACTCGCAGGCTTTCGCGTCTATTGCCGCCTCGCGCCCAATGCCCCAGGCAAAGCACTCGTCCATCTGCGCATGAAGCGCGGGCGAGAAGCGCTCTATCGCCACCATGGCATCATCCGACACATTGCAGATGTGGTCAAGGTTGGCGTTGAAGGCGAAAATCGCGCGCTTTGGCAGTTGCATAGCGCGATTCCTCAGAAAGCGTTTAAAACACATTATTCCTAACAGCGGCATAAACAGATGCGGCTATTGAGCCGTCCTGACGGACGGCTGCTAGCCGCTGCGCGGCTATGGTTCATCGGTAGAATTCTGGCTTCCCAAGTCAGAGAGCGGGGTTCGATTCCCCGTAGCCGCATATGATGCACATACACATCGCAGCGCTCGAGCCTGACGCCGAGTTCGCAAGGAAAATCGGCAAGAAGGGCTCGGAGAGCGACTTTACCATCTACAACTGCAAGGAAGGGGACAAGGTTATCTGCATCTACCATGCGGCAAAGCACCCGGAGAAGATACAGCCCCTGCTCTACTCGCTCTCGCTTGCCGACGCAGCCTATCTTCGCCCCCAGTCAATTGACAAATTCACAGGCGAAATGATTGTCGCCGCGGCCATCTTCGGAAAGCCAGTGCTTGTCATGACCGACCGCGTGTCGC
>CAZYTZ010000021.1:0-18584 GCA_964650545.1 Microcaldota archaeon
CTGGCGCGCCTAAGGAAAACGTCACTGCAATGAACGTGAGCGTGGACTTTGAGGCGTCTGGGAACAGGATAACGAGAATAACCGCCGTGAACCCTGCGTGATTTCACGCACCGCTCGCTTTTTATTTGTGGACAGCGAAAGCGCGCCATGCGGTTCTTTCGCCCACAGGGTGCCACGCAGTTGCCTTCTGCAACTTATCACCCCCAGCCCGGGCAGAGGGCGGCGGGGTTGGCGTGTGCGCCGGCTGCCTGCGCTTGCCGCGGGCAAGGCGCCACACGCTCGCGCTTCGGCGCGACCGATTTGTCGATGCATCGACAAATGGTCCACTTGAGTCGCAACTCAAGTCGGACCTATTGCCCCTTGGTCGGCCAGGGGGCAACCGAATATCTCGTTCTATTGGCAGTCGTGCTCATTGTGGCGCTTGTTTCCGTTGCCCTGCTCGGCTTCTTTCCGGGGATGGCTTCCGACGCGCAGGTCACGCAATCTAAGACCTACTGGCAAAGTGCATCGCCGATTTCCATTGTGGAGATGGACTCCGTGTTCAGCAGGGCATATGCCGGCATAAGCTGGCCGTACCTGAGAGTGAGGAACACCGGGCCTTATCCCATAAGGCTAACGAAGATACTTGGGGCAGGGGAATCGATAAATCAGGTTTGGTGCCCTGCCTCGTTCTGCGGGACTGCAGGCGTCGTATACATCTCAAACTGGTATTACCTTGCGCCAGGGGAGGAAAAGGTATTTTGCACCACCGGCTACTCTGGCTGCGGCTCAAGCTTTGCCACGTTCGGGATAAGGCAGGACGGGGGGTCCACGAGCGGGAATGTGATTGCTGCCTATTCTTCCGGATGCCAGAACTCAACTGCAAGCCTCGGAACGCTCATAGTCGACGGCTTCGGGTTCGAGTACACTCAATACATGGAGAGCCAGGAGATAACAAAGCAGCAGGTAGGGGCAAAGCCCCTCATAATAAAGTGCACGGCCGTGACATCGTGATGCGCGGAAGCGCCAGCCTGTTTTCCTGCCAAAGGCATCTTTATAAATTTCAGCGGGAAAGCGGAAACAGGAGATAGCCTATGGCAGACAAACCCAGCCCGACTGACGCAAGGACGTATTACCACAGGGGCAATACGCTTTACGAGAAGGGCGACTATGAAAAGGCCATTGAGGCTTACAACACCGCAATCATACTCAACCCCACTTTCTCAGAGGCATACTTCAACCGCGGGCTTTGCCACTACAACCTGAAGAATTTTGACAAGGGGATTGTGGATTATTCGAAGTCAGCCGAGCTTGACCCGAAAAACCCGGTCATCTACAACAACAGGGGGGATGCATACTACAGGAAGCAGCAGTTCAACGAGGCGATAGAGGACTATGACCGCGCGCTTGCCCTTAACCCCAAATACCTGAAGGCTTTTTACAACAGGGGCCTGGCTTACGCGTGCCTGCAGGACTATGAGAAGGCTGTGGAGGATTTCACAGAGGTAGTGAAGCTGAACAGCAGCTTTTCCGAGGCATACCACATACGGGGATTGGCATATGACTACCTCAACCAGCTGGACAAGGCGATTGCGGACTATGACAAGGCGATTGAGCTCAACCCGCAGTTCACCGAGGCGATAAACCACCGCGACATTGCCAAGGGCAAGCTGGCAGGAGGGGGCGGAGGCGGCACGCAGGCGGTTGGCGAGGCGCAGCAGAACCAGGGGATAAACGCGGCAAAGCTTCTCACAAGGCCCACAATGAAGTTCGACCAAGTGGCAGGCATGTTCAAGATGAAAGAGGAGATAAACGAGGCGATTGTCTATCCGCTTTTGAAGCCCGAGCTTGCCAGGAAGTACGGCAAGCTTGCAGGGGGCGGCATCATGCTTTACGGCCCGCCAGGCTGCGGAAAGACGTTCATCATGAAGGCGGCGGCCGGCGAGTGCCAGTCGAACTTCATCAATGCGAAAATTTCCGACATTGTGGACATGTATGTTGGCAATACGGAAAAGAACCTGCACAACATTTTCGAGACCGCGAGGAAAAACTCGCCGTGCATTGTGTTCTTCGACGAAGTTGAGGCAATGGGCGGGAGGCGCGAGGACATGACGCAGTCCAATGCGCACATGAAGATGGCTGTCAACCAGATGCTTTTCGAGATGGACGGCGTGGAGTCAAACAACGTGAACGTGCTCGTGGTGGGCGCGACCAACGCGCCTTGGGACGTGGATCCTGCGCTGAGAAGGTCAGGCCGCTTTGGCAAGGCAATCATCATACCAGAGCCTGAATTCAAGTCGCGCGCCGAGATCATCAGGCTGCACGTGAAAAAAGTGCCTGCAGCAAAGGGGATTTGCTACACGCGCCTCGCACTTGCCACCATAGGCTATGCAAGCTCTGACCTGAAGGCGGTTGTTGAGGAGGCTGCGGCAATCCCGTGGAGGACTGCGTTCAAGTCAGGCACGCAGCGGGCCGTCACCACAGAGGACTTCATAGTCGCGATAAAGAAGAAGAAATCCTCGCTGCCGCCGTGGTACGCGCAGGCGAAGAAGCAGATTGGCTCGCAGGAGGAAAAGACAGTGGTGGATGGCAAGGAGCATGTCAAGATTACCGAGAGCAAGCTCGCAAGCGCTGAAAAGGACGCCTTCAAGGAGCTGCTGGTCATCATCAAGAGAAGGAACGAAATCTGGTACAAGGCATATGCCTGGGTTATAAGGAACATCGGGCTATATGTGCCCATACCTTTCTAGGGGGTTTGGAGTGGCAAGAAGCACCCTTTTTTTCCTTGCGCTCGTCCTTGCCGCATCCCAGCTGGCTTTTGCAGAGCAGGTAGCTGACCAGCTGGCGGACTTCAGCACAGGGCTTGATGCAACGATAGCGATAAGGAACGAGACGCTTCTTGTGAGCCCGCAAATCGTGATTGTGGAGGCCGAGATAGGCAACCCCAACGACTCCCCAATGTCAGTCTATCTTATCAGGCAGGAGGGGGGCGGCTGGAAGATTGTGAATTTGCTCGGCGCGCTTGCGCCAAAATCAAAAAGCAACATAGTGCTCGAGGTGAGCGTGCATTACGAGAGGAAGGCTGTTGCAAAGACAAGGTATGCCATTGTGGGCAGGGGCGACGGTGGGGAAACATACGGGACTTTTTTCGAGATAAGCGAGGATTGGTCGGTTTATGAAAAAGAGATTAGGGAGAGCCTGACCGGGATGGTGCTTTTGTGGGTGCCGCTCATCACGCTTGTCCTGGTCCTTCTCCTGTTCTTTGTGGTGAGGCATGCCTATAGGACAAAAAGCCCCGAGGCGGTGGCAGGGGAGTACACCACCGGCACTCTCATGTCGCCCATGGTCGCTAACAGGCCGTTTGAAGAAAAGATTGCCGACCTTATCATGCACCCCATAACAATGCTGTTCGAGCTTGCCTGCGTTGGCGTGCTGGTGTGGATAATGGCGGATTCGCTGTCGCAGTCGTCAGGCATTGAGGATGCGGCAAAGATAATGCTTTTGTCAGCCGTGGGCTCGCTTGCTGTGCCCCTTGTCTATTTTGCAGCCGCATGGTATTTTGAGAAGCGCGAGGAGGGCAAGCCCCTGCGGCTTTTTGCAGGCATGTTTGCCTGGGGAATGTTTGCGGCTTTCCTGTCATTGGTCGTAAGCTCGGGCGTGATTTCAGAGCTTCGCGGCTATGACATTGCGCCATACGTCATCATTGCCACCATGCTGGTCTCCCCGGTGGTGGAGGAGACCTTCAAGGGCATTGGCGTGCTTTTCATGTCAGGCCACCACGAGTACAACGACACGCTCACAGGCCTGCTTTTGGGGTTCACCTGCGGCGCAGGCTTTGCGTTCGTGGAAAATTGGTTTTACTTCTCCTTCAAGACAAACCCGTTTGACATGGGGCTTTTGGGCTGGGGCTCGCTCATACTCTACCGCTCGTTCTTCAACACGCTGGCGCACGGCTGCTTCACTGCCGCGGTTTCAGTCCCGATTGGCTATGCAAGAAGCGTGAGGAAGCTGCGGCCTTATGCACGGATTGCGTTCGTGCCCGGGGTTTTCCTCGCAATCGCCATACACGCGATATACAACATGAGCGCGCTTGCTGACAGCTTCATGATTGCCGGCAAGGCCGTGCCATTCTATGTGTTCAACCCCATGCTCATCATACTGCTTGCCACTGTTTTCTTCCTGGTGTTTGTGTTTGCGGTGATAGACGAGAAGAAGCGCGCTTCCCTAGGGAGAGTGCGGGGCTCCGGCTATGGATGATGGCGCAGGGGAAGGAATAATAATATGGACGGGGGAATGGCTTCATGGAAACGGCAGGCAGCAAGGGGCAGGTAAGCACTGAAGTGCTGATTCTGGTGGGCATTGCGCTTTTCCTGCTCATACCAGTGATACTTTACGCTTATGGCAGGGCGAATGTTTCCGGCGAGGACTTGGCAGTGCAGAAAGCGGAGTTTGCCGCGCACCGCCTGGCCTCGCTTGCCGATTCCGTGGGCTACTTGGGCGGCGCGGCAGCCATAATTGATGAGATTGAGGTCCCGCCATACGTGAAAAGCGTGGGCGTGAATGGCATGGACATTGTATTTGAGATAGACTCTGCCGCGGGAACAAAGCAGATTGTGGCAAGCACGGCATTCGCGCTCGAGGGCGTGGGCCTGGAGAGGATAACGAAAGCAGGCACCTATTTCATAAAAGTTAGCGCGCTTCCGTCCCCGATAGCAGAAGGCGGCAAGCAGGTGAGGCTGGAGCTGAGTTGAATGCTGCTGCAAGGCCAGGGCGCCACTGAGTATCTCGTCTTGCTTGCAGTCGTGCTAATCGTAGCGCTCGTGTCAGTCGCGCTTCTGGGTTTTTTCCCCGGGATGGCGTCGGATGCACAGGAGACACAGAGCAAAACCTACTGGGCGGGCGCGTCGCCGATTGCGATAACAGAGATGGCTGCTATGGCATATAGCGCATCGTCGCCGACAGACTATGCAATACCGTACTTGAGGCTGAGGAACAACGGCGCATATCCCATACGGATAACCAAGCTGCTCGGAGGGGATGGGCGCACCATGTACCAATTTTACAACACTGTGCTGGGCTGCCCGTCAAGCACGTGCAACATTTCCGACTACTTTTACCTGGCACCGGGCGAGGAGATGTACCTTGCGGACACTACCGATAGTGGCAAGGCACACTATGATGTCCCAGTGAAGCGGTTTTTCGGGTTCCGGCCAACAGCGGCAGGCGGAGCCAGCGGAAGCTATTACCTTTTCGCCGCCTCATCCGTATGCAGCCAGACCCCGCCCTACGGCTCTGCCGTGGTGAAGAACTTCGGCTTTGAGTACATTGAGTACATCGACAACCAGCAGATAACGAAAAGGCAAATCGGCAAGGACTTGATAATCAAGTGCTCGCAGCCGCCTGCCTAGCGCACTTCCTTCCCGCGCCTTTTTTGGCAGCCGCGCGCCTTCACTTGGCAGCCTTGCCAGGCACGGGAAGGCTGACCTTGCCTTTCCTGATGTCCGCTTTGATGGCGCTTATGCGGCTGGCTGCGGACTTGAGGAGGATGCCTTGCTTTTCAGCCTCGGCTTGGGGGTCTGGCAGGAACACGGCGGCTTCTTCCTTTGGGGCGGCTTTTTCCTCTGCTTTTTCCTTGCGCGCCAGGCTGGTTTTGTAAGCCTTGGCAAGCCTGGGCGTGAGAAGCGGCACGATTTTGGGAAGATCGGGATTGCCTGCTTTTATTGCCGCAAGGCAGGCGCGCTCGCATTCCTTTTCAGGCACTGCCTCGAAAGCAAAATTTTCGCCGGCTTTGCCCTGCTGCGCTGCGGCAAGCAGCTTTCCAAGGTCAAGCAGGGCGGTTTTCGGGTGCTTGGCTGACGCGGCCGCGAAAGACGCGAGGATGCGCTGCTCCGCCCCCTGCATTTCGCCCTTTTCCCCGCCTTTCATCGCATCATCAACCGCCTCGCGGATGATTGGGATGGCGTCTGGCAGGCGGATGCCTGCGGAGATTGCCTTTGTGTCCAGGCCTTTGCCGACTATCTCGGCGTATGCAAGGCGCGCCGTTGTTTCGCCGTGGATGGCAAGCGCCTCCGGACACGGGCCAATGATATACGGGACGATGCGGGCACCATGGGTCTCGATGGCGAAGAGCTGGAGCTCTGGCCGAATCTTCACTGCGCCAAGGAACACCTTGGCGTACATGTAAGTCCCTTTTGGCATGCCTTCCTGGTCTATGAGGCCGCGCAGCGCGCCATCGTCAAGCCTTGGCGCCCATTTCTTGAGAAGGGCAGCTTCCGGGTCGAAAAGCGACAGCGCGTCAACAACCGCGCCACGCTCGGCATCTCCCAGCGGGCCGCCGTTCCCCAGGAACAGCCCCAGCACTCCGTCGGGGTTTGCCTTCGCGACGCCGGCAAGAAAGCCTTCGGGAAGGTCGCCTGGCTTGAAAGCCTGCAGAAGGGGCAGGTTTGTTGCGCAGAGGTGCACAAACCTCTCCTGCAGGGGGGAGCCTTCGAGCTCCATAAGGTAGAGGAAAGCTTCCGGGCTCTTGCCCGCCTGCCCGATAAGGAAAGAGTCCGGCATTATTGAGAGCTTGGCTGCGAATGAAACGTCGTCCATCTCGCCTATTTCGGAAGAACCATAGTTTGGCATGCACTGCCACCTCCACGCCCTGTTCCTGCATATAACATATTAAAAATGGGCATGCCTGCCTAGCGGATTTCCTTCCCGCTGCCTGTGCGCGAAAGCACCCTCTTCCCGTCGTACGCGAGCCTGCCGCGCAGGTACACGCCCTCTATTTTTCCGTAGACCTCGGTGCCTTCAAATGGCGTCCAGTTGCACTTGCTCAAGCGGTTTTTCGCGGAAATCCTCCATTTCTTGTGCATGTCAATTAGCACTATGTCCGCGTCCTTGCCCTCGGCTATCTCGCCTTTGCTGGAAAGCGAGAAGGCGCGCGCGGCATTGTAGGAGCAGATGCGCGCAAGGCGGGGTAGCGTTAGCCTGCGCCTGTGCACTGCCTGCAGCATGAGGGGAAGCAGCGTGCCCACGCCAGGGACGCCTGGCGCGCCGAGCTTTTTTTGCGATGGCAGGTGGGGCGCGTGGTCAGATGCAATTATGGTGTCGTCCCCCACTTTGCGCCAAAGCAGCTTCATTTCCGTCCTGTTGCGAAGCGGCGGGTTCACTTTCCCCAGGAAGCCCAAGTCGCGCAAGTCGTCAATGCAAAGGTGAAGGTGCGCGGGGTTGATTTCATACGTGGCATTCCTGTACTTGCGGCACATGTCCACCTCTTTTGCCGTGGTGAGGTGGCACAGGTGTATGCGCCTCTTGCCTGCGCGCGCAGCAAGCTTGAGAGCCTTTTGGCAGGCAATCTGAGCAGATAGCTTGTCATGGATTTTCTCATGCTCGGAAAAGCGCAGCCTGCGCGATTTTAGGCGTGAATTGTCCTCTGCATGCACGCAGATTGGCTTTTCCTTTGGGAATGATGCAAAATGGCGCGCTGCTGCGGCATAGGAACAAGTTAGCTCGCTTCCTGTTTCGCACAGGAAGATTTTGAGGGAGGGGGCGCTGCTTTTTGCGGCTTCCTTTTGGTTTCGCTCGGAGGCGCCAAATCTAATTTGGTAGTCGCAACGGCATCTTCTTTTTGCAATCGCTCGCTTGCTTTTGTAAGCTGAGAGCGACGTGGTGGCGGGGTTGCGGTAGCAGGGCATGTCAATCACTGTTGTGACTCCGCCTGCCAGCGCTGATGCAGTTCCTGTGGAAAAGCTTTCCTTGCTGGTGTCTTCCGGGTCGCGCAGGTGCACGTGCGGGTCGATTGCGCCTGGCAGCAGCAGGAGGCTCGAGCAATTTATTGCACGCGCGCCCTTGGAGAGGATGTGGGAGGAGATTCGCAGTATCTTGCCGCTCCTTTTGTTCACCAGCACGTCTGCGCGGCGCACGCCTTGCGGTGCCACTACCTTGCCGCCCTTGAAAACGATAAGAGATGGGCTCATGATGGTTCCCTCATGCCTTGCGCCGCTGAAGGGCGCCTATATTGGTTCCCTTTTTCCTGTTTTTGTGCGCCACACCTTGCAGAATTCCGGGTTGTCAAGTATTTCCAGCCCGAATGCAGGGCCGTCAATGCACACCAGCTTGTCCCCGCAGCAGCAGTGCCCGCAGATGCCGATTCCGCACTTCATGTAGCGCTCAAGCAGCAGCTGGCAGTCCGCGCGCGCTGCGCGCGCGGCGTAGGCGACTGCAGACATCATGCGCTCCGGGCCGCAGGTGTAAACGATGTCGAACTTTTCCTTTGCGAGAAGCTCTTTCATTGCAACAAGCACATTGCCTTTCGTGCCAAAGCTCCCGTCGTCGGTTGTGAATATTGTTTTGCAGCTTGCCTCTTTCATGAGAAGCCCCTTGCTTCTTGCGCCGCAGATTGCGGTTGCAGATATTTTCTTTTTCTTTGCCTCTTCCGCCAAGAAACGCAATGGGCCAAAGCCATAGCCGCCGCCTACAAGCAGCGCTTTTTTTCCCTTGAGGGAAAATCCATGCCCATATGGACCGCGCAGCCAAACTTTGCCGCCTTTTTTCATTGCCGCAAGCTTTTTGCTGAAGGGGCCGCGCGCGCCGACGGATATCCGAAGCGGCGAGATGCCTGCCACGCCATAGGGCTTTTCGTCAAAGCCGGGAAGCCAGAGCATCACGAACTGCCCGGGCTGCGCGTTGTCAAGCGCAATGTCGAACGTGAGCGTGGTGACTATGTCATTCTCCTTTTCCGCCCGCGCCACTATGGCTGTTTGGTGTATTGGCATGTTGTCACTTACTCTTGGAGCTTGAGGTTTGATAGCTTCCCGATGCCTTCTTTCTTCATGAACGCTTCCATTTCTTTCGCTATTGCGGCAAATGGCGCGCTTTCCTTGCGCTGCGCGATTGCCGTTCCCACGCCCACTGCCGTTGCGCCTGCTATTAGCATCTCAATTGCGTCAATGCCGCTTGACACGCCGCCTGTGCCTATGATTGGCACCTTTTCGCCTATTGCTTTCCTTATCAAATACACGCTCTTTAGCGCGACTGGCTTTATTGCTGGGCCTGAAATCCCGCCAAACGCGTTTGCAAGCACTGCGCGCCTCGCAGTGGCATCAATGTACATACCGCCAACCGTGTTTATCGCGGTGATGCAGGAAGCGCCGCTTGCCACGCATGCACGCGCGATTTCGCCTATGTTTGAAACATCTGGTGAAAGCTTTGCTGAAAATGGGATGGAGGTTGCATCGCGCACTGCCAGGCATACTTCAGCCGCGTCTTTTGGGTAGGAGGAGAACATTGCGCCTTCGCGGTGAACGTTGGGGCAGGAGATGTCCACTTCCAGCATGGCAGGCTTTGCCTCCGAGATGCGCGCTGCCGCGCCTGCAAAGCCGCGCACATCTTTTGCGTAGATGGAGGCGATTATCGGTATTCCTGATTTTGCCACTGCCTCGCGTATCTCGTAGATTTCCTCATCCACGCCCGGGTTGGAAAGGCCAATTGCGTTCATGTACGCGCCTTGCGTGTCCACCATGGTGGGATTTGCATGCCCTTCGCGCGGGGAAAGCGAGCAGGATTTGCTGGTTGCCGCGCCCGCGCCCTCCTT
Organism: Microcaldota archaeon; assembly: GCA_964650545.1. Classification (GTDB taxonomy): domain Archaea; phylum Micrarchaeota; class Micrarchaeia; order Anstonellales; family Anstonellaceae; genus UBA10161. The sequence continues at coordinate 9,560 of CAZYTZ010000021.1, forward strand.
GCCTGCGCGGATGAGAAGCCCTGCCGAGTTGCCGCGTATGCCTGATGCTAAAATGAGGGGATTTTTGAGCCGAATGCCGCAGAGAGTGGTTTCAAGCATATATGCACCAACAGCACATTCGGAATGAGGGTATTTATTACTTCTTGTGCGCAGCGCCGATTGAGAATATGTCCCACTTCAAGTCGTGCTTCTTTTCCAGCTCGTCCGCCACCTGTGAAACGAGCGAGGCTTTCACGCGCTTGTACTGCTCTGGCGGCAGCTGCGCGTTGCCGATTGCGTGCGCGAGGTTCTTGGCGTTGAAGCAGAACATGGAGTCGCGCACGTTCTCGCAGTTGTGCGAAAAGTAGATGTCTGCACACGACTCGCAGGAGTCGCACTCGAAGCAGCGCGCGAGGCGCTGCGAGTTATACGTGTTTATGCAGAACGAGGAATTGTGGGTCATGTACGAGCCGAAGACTGCCTCATCGTTGAGCGTCCAGAAGCAATACGCGCATTTCTTGGCCTGGATGTGCGCGGATATTTCGTAGCCGTCGGTTGCATTTATCACCACGGCTGATTTTGCAACGTTGCTTATCTTGCCAACGTCTTTTTCCAGGTTGAAATATGCTATAGGGTGGAGCAGCCCGGTGAGGATTCCCTCGTCAATGGCGAGCCTTTCAACGTTCGCCTCGCCTATGCCGTGCCTGCCTATTTCCCTTATCTCGTCCTCGGTTGCCATCCTGCCGTTGAGCCTGTAAAGCTTGAGCAGGTTGGAACGGTAGCCGCCGATTGTGACATCGGCGCCGGTCAGGCACGACTTGATGGTGGGATTGTCGGGCACGTGCTTCTGCAGGAAGCCCGAGCAATCCTGCATGGAGAGCTTTTTCCCCAGCAGAAGCGAGGTGGTCGCCGCGAAAGCGTCGCTGATTGGCTTGAAGGTGAAGGGGCGCGGCTTTGCGGGCTTGAAGCGGATGCCAAGCTCGTTCGGCGGGTATTTCGAGGACATCTCCACTATCTTGAGGAGCGAGAATATGCGCTTGTCCCTGCGCAGCTTTTCCGCGATTTCGGAAAGGAGCTTCTTCTTGATGGCGGCGTATTTTTCGCGCGGAAGCTGCGTGTTGCCCATGCAGTGCGACTTGTTTTCCACCCCGAAGCAGAACATGCACTCCCTTGCGTTGATGGTCTTGGCGCAGAAGTAGCAGTCGGACAGGTCGTTTGCCATGTGGCACTCGAAGCAGCGCGTGAGGTTGCTCCCGCTGCTTTTCACGAAGAACCTGCCAAGCGTCGAGCCGTTCCCCCCGAAGCAGTATTCAGTCTCCTCCTCCCAGCGGGAATACGCCCCGTATTTCGATTTGCTCACCATCTCCGAGCAGAGCACGTAGTGGCTGTCCAGCACCCCGGTGCTGGCCTCCACGCAAGAGGAGTTGCCAAGCACCACGTTGCCAGTATAGGCCATCCTTTCCTGCGCCGCCTGCACCAGGCTGTCAATGTCTTTGAGGTCATCAAGCGGGATGGGGGAAAACTTCTTCCCGAAATCAACTTCATCAAAGGAAAGGAAGCGCGCCTTGGGGGAGTAATCGTCCATCGTTATTGCTATGGGTTTGCCTGAAAGCGAGGAATGCTCCGAGCGGGTGGCATAGTCGTATTCCCTGAGCCACTCGGCGAACGGGGCAAGCCCGCCCACTTCCTCGCCGAAAAGCACCCTGCAGGTTGAGCGCCATGCCTTGTCAAGTGCCTGGTAGGTGGAAGATGCCAAATCATGCACCCGCTAATCCTTCCTCCTTTTGTGCGCTTCCTTGCGCTTGCCCATGCCTGTTGGCTTGTCGCGCTCCGCCATCCTCTCAAGCTCGTCTAGCACCTCGCGCAGCGCGACTTCTATCCTGAAGCCTGATGAAGAAGCATTGTAGGACTTGCGTGCCATGTCCAGCCGCGCGCGGATGGCAAAACCTGAGCCCTCGTTTTTCACGTGGAATGCGAGCGAGCGGACAGACGCGCTCTTGCCAAGCCGCGTGAGCAGCTTTTCTCCCGCTCCGGAGATTTGGGAGGCGTATTCGCGCTTGTCGTGCGATAAACCGGAGATGAACACGCGCGCAGCGCCGCCCTCATTCACCAGCGCGGCATGCAGTATGTCCTTGCCAGTCACGATGCCGTGCGGGTAGCCGCCGTCCTGCACTATGAGGGCTGCAACACGCGAGTCAAGCATCTTCTTCACTGCTGAGGCGAGCGAGTCGCTCTCGCCGATTGTTTCCACCTGCTTTTTCACGTATGATGAGATTGATGTGGCATCCATGCTTGTTTTCTCGCCGCCGCGGTAGAACGGGCTGCTTTCCATCCGGCCTGAAAGCGACGTGGCAAGGTCGAATACTGAGAGGATGCCCGCAATCTTGCCGTCTTTTGTCACCACGACCCTGCGGATGTTGTTGCGCCGCATCTCGCTTCTGGCCTGCCCTATGGACGAGCCGATGTCAAGCGTGTGCACCGGGGTGGTCATCACTTCTGACACGCGCTTCTTTGTGAGCATTTTCTCGCCAAGAAGCTCGCGGAAGAGCGTATGGCGCGTGATTGCGCCTTGCACCTTGCCCTTGTCAATCACCGCAATTGCCTTGAAGCGCCCTGCGAAAAATGCGTTGCATGCGTCCATCACCGTGCTTTCAGGGGAAAGCGAGGGCGCGCGCTCTGCAAGCGAGGCGCATTTTTCCTTGGCGGGGTTTGTGTGCGAGCGTATTGCACGCTCGTCGATTATGCCGAAGTACTTGCCGTCCCTTGTGATAACCACAGGAAGCCCGGTGCGGGAAATCTCGTTTATCGCGCGCGAAACCGGCTCTGATGCGTCAAGAATGCTGGGCTTTTCAATATCCATAGATGCCACCTCATAAATTTAGTTATTGGAAATCGCGCGCAATAAATAAAAAAGCGCCACATTGCGCTTTTTTAGCAGTTGTGCTTCAGCACAACTTCAATATATAGCATCCGTTCCATGCGCGCGTCAAGAAGGAAGGCTTGCCTTTTCCTGCTGCACCTGCGCCAAGGTGTCGGCATAGCCCCCCCAGCCGTTGTCATTGTAGATGTAAAGGTCCGAGTCCGAGATTACTAGCCATATCTTGCCACCCATGTTCTTGCACCCCTGGTGGGTACAGATGGAAAGCGACTCGCCTATCCTGCCTAAGTACCTGCCGCTTTGCGGCTCGAAAACCTCTGCACCCTGCAGGAAGGGCACCTGCGAGCTTTCATTCACTTTCACTCCGGTGAGGGCAACTGTGCAATGCCCTGCTGCGGGAGTTACGCTGTAGCAGATGACATAGGAGTTGGAAAGCGAGCCCATGGGGGCTGCCTTTGCCTTGCTGTACACCCAGTAAGGCTCGTTGCCGCTGTCTGATGCTTCCTTGGGATAGACGCGGAACTCGCCGCTTTCGGCCGGCTGCCAGGCGGTTGCAATGAGGCCGCTGTCCTCCTCGCGCATTGAGTTGAGCACTGCCTTGAAAAGCAGTGAATAGTCCTCGCAGTCGCCCCAGCCAAGGTCGATTGTCTCCTTCAATGACTGCAGGTGGTCCTCGCTGCCAGCCGCAATGTCCTCGCGGTAGTGGATGGCAAACGCGGTGTTTTCCATGAGATGAGAGATGCACGCAAAGTTAAGGCTGCCCTTGTCAACGCAGTCGGATGAGATGCGAGACATGAAGATGTCGCCTGCCCAGCTGTAGCCAGAGGGCATGTAGGCATTGCCGCGGAACCACGACATGGAATCGTTTATGCTGCTCTCAAGCTTGGAGAGGTTGGATGTGATTTCTGAGACATACTGCTGCTGGCTTGCAAGGCTTTGCTTGCTTTCCTCAAGCTGGAGGTTTGCCTCTGCAAGCTGCGCCAGAGTGAGGGCGAGGCCGGCATTTGCCTCATCAAGTGCCGCATTGGCGTCGCGCAGCTGCTTTTGAGCCACAAGGTAGCGGGAGTTCATTTCGTTGTAGTCTTTCTGCATCTGGATGAGCTTCTGCGAGGTGGAGACATTGAGGGCGTCCAGCTTTTCCTCAAGGGCGGTGTTGATGCTGAAAAGATAGGCTGCGAAAACCATGAATGCAAGAAGGAAAACCAGCGCCACCGCCACTGTGACCTTGTCCTTGTCCATGCGCCTGAATTGCCAGACAATGGTTAAAAACCTCACTCGCCGCCCTTTGCCCTGGCGGGCTTTTCCTTGCGGAGCAGTATGGAAAAGGCAGAGGCTGCGCGCAGCACGTTCACCGCAAGCGCATAGAGGAGCGGGATTATGGGCACGAGAAGGACGAGGGTGGCAAGCACGGACAGCGCGAGCGTGACTTCGTTGCCTGCCTGGTAAAGCGGGCAGTCCTTGAAGAACTGGATGGGGATGAGCGCAAGCAATGCGCAAGCCACGCTTGGCAGGAAAAGCCTCAGCACGGAAGGCGCAAGTATCACGAGCATGGAAACCACGTTGGAGGCGCGCCCCTCATTATCCTGCGAGGTGAGCGCGCGGTAGAGGAAGTAAAGCGAGAAAATGGCGGACATTATCAAAAAGTCAAGGGTGACCAACGAGAAATTGCCGCCGCTTGACCAGAAGGAAAGGGAGGAGGCAAGCACCAGCACTGCCGCCGCGCCGATTGCCGTCCAGTAGCCCTTCATCCCGTCGAAGATGGGCGCAAGCACAATGTGCATGCTCAGATCAAGCGACTGTAGCGCTGAGAGCCTGTCGTGGAAGAATGCGTGGAGCGTTAGCGCGCCCGCCGCAATGCACAGGGCAAGGGGCACCAGCAAAAGGTAGGCTGCCATTGTGATTATTGTCTGCTGCGGCGGCACCCAGGCGCCGGAGGATGCGTAGAGGATGAGGGAAATCGTGCAGAGGAAAACGTATGCGAACGGCGCGAGGGCCACCTCGCGCTTTGTGATTTTGCTGCCTGCTTTTGATAGGAAATCGGCTATCTTGCCTGCCGCAAAGATGTAGCATGCGACTATTGCAAGGATGAGAAGGTCCTTGTACTGCGCTGCGGGCGTCAGGTCCATAGTGGTTTCACCAATCGTAAGTTTAAATTCCTATTTCCATCCCGTCCTTTGCCGCGACTGTGCGCGGGAAGATTTTGCGCGCGGCCTTTTGCGCTGTTCTGCGGATGGCAAGGCCATTGGGTTGTTTCGCGTCAAAGTGCGTGAGGATGAGCCTTTTCACCCCTGCGGCTGCTGCTTCGCGCGCAGCCGCTTCGGGCGAGAGGTGGGGCCATATGGGCATTGTTTTTGCCCCGGGCGGAAGGGTGCATTCTGTTATCAGCAAATCTGCGCCTGCTGCAAGCCTGCCGAAGTTTTTGCAATGGCCAGTGTCCGTGCAGTAGGCAATTTGCTTTCCTTCCAGGGAAAATCGGAAGCCAAAGCACGGGTCCGCGTGGTCAAGCGGCAGCGCGCGCACGCCGTAGGGCAGGCGGTTTTCGCCTGTGCTAAAGGAGTGCAGTGTGATTTTTGCGAACTGCTCTTCTGCTGATGCAGTGTATGGGTGGGCAAGCAGCCTGCGAAGCGCGGGAATGTAGCTTTTGTGCGCAAATATCCTGATTCGCATGCCGCGCGGCATGAGCGGCAGCGTGTGCAGCCCGCCTGCGTGGTCAAGGTGCAGGTGCGACAGGAATATGTCTGCCCGGCGCATGCCAAGCCGCTTCATCAGCGGGTAGAGCTTGGCAATCCCGTCGCCGGCGTCAAGCACTATGAGCCTGTCGCGAAGCGCAATTGCTGCGCACACCGTGTTGCCTGTTTTTGTGGAAAACCAGCCGTTTGTGCCAAGGAAGAAGAGCTTCATTTTTTCACCTTGAGGGAAGGGAGCGCCAGCACGGAGTGCTGGCGCGTTTTCGAGCCTGCGGCTCGAAACCCGAGCGTGTCTCGAATGATGGGGGAGCCATGCGAGGGAAGGTTGATTCTCATGCCGTCGCTTGCCGCAATGGTGCGCACTTCGCTTTGCATTTCTATTTTCTTTGCCTCGCGGTCAGGCCCTGACTTTATGAGCGACCTGCCCATGTGGTTGAGCACGCAAAGCCGAGGCGAGCACTCGCGCGCCAGGCGCGCGGTTGTTGCGCTGTAAAGATGGCCGCCTATTGAGTTGCGTTTGGGCTTGAGGTCGTTTGCTATCAGAATGTCGCAGCCCCGGAAATGCTGCGAAAGGGCGGGAAAGTATTCAGTGTCGGACGTGTAGCCAATGCGGCAGCCATCCATTGAGAGCACAAAGCCAAAGCCAGTTGCATCTTCATGGCGGACTGGCGTGGGCGTAAGAGTGGCCTTGCCTAGCTTGATTGGCTTTCCCTGCCTTGCCACTTCTGTGCGCGAGAGCTTGTTGATGAAGTAGGAGGAAATGCCGCGCTCGTTGTATTCGTCGCCCACCAGCACGCTTTTCGATGAGACAATGATTCCCCGCTTCCTGTCCGGGAAGCAGTTTATTGCCTCGAGCATGAGGCCTGCGTCGTTCATGTGGTCTATGTGGTTGTGCGTTGCCACCACCACGTTGGTTTTCGTGGCGTCGATTCCGAATTCCTTGCAGGCAACAAGCGCGCCAGGCCCCGGGTCGATGTGAAGCCGCAGCGAACCGCTTATGTAAAAGCCGCCTGTCCTGCGAAGCTGGTCAATGAGGTTGAACCTGCCGCCGCCGGTTCCAATGAATGTTATTTCCATTTTTGCACCTTTATCTTTTGAATATTGAGAATATAAGGACTATGGACAGGAGGGAAATTGCAAGGGCGCATCCCTGCGGCTGCCCGGCTGCTGAAAATACGTCGGGCTGCGAGACCGTGATTTCCTGGCTGGACGAGTATTCATTGCCGGCAGAGTCGCGCCAGGAAAGCAAAAGCGCGTGCTCGCCAAAGGGAAGCTCAAGCGTGAGCGGCCCGCCGGCAGGGTAAGGGGCGCCGTTTACTGACACGGTTGGGGAAACCGGGGAGCTTATCTGAACAAATGAAATCGTGGTGTAAAGCGTGCCGTTTGAGTAGGTGCTTTGCGCCTTGTCAAGCATGAGCGAGGGGGAGGCGAGCACGTCTGATAGGCTGCTTTCCCAGTCCTGCGAGCCTGACGAGGCTGCAGACAGGCTTGCTGATTGCGGGCCAGGCAATAATGGCGTGAAGCTAAACTCGAATGCTGCTGGCTCGGAAAGCTGGCTTATAACCTGCTCTGCGTGCGTGCCGAATGAGAAGTCCAGCGTGACTTCTGCCGGGTAGCTTGATGCCGAGACGTTGGCATGCGCGAATGAGGGCTTGCCCGCCACGAGTGCTAAGGGGACTGTGAAGCTGTCAATGGAAACGCTTGGCTTGCTGCTGCCAGAGGAATAGCCAAGCAGCGCGCGGCCCCCGCCCTCTGCGGCAACGTAGACTGGCACGCTGCCTATTGCAGCTGACGTGAATGCAATCTCAGATGCTGCGCTGGCTGCCGTTCCGCGGTAGACGCCGTCAGGAAGCACTGCCACGAATTCATTTCCGCGCCGCTGCCGTGGGACCTTGATGAAAACGCTGTTTTCCTCCCCTGGCGCAATATTGGTTTTCTGCAGGCTTGCCTCAAACGCAGGCAGGTCCTGCTCAAACTGGTTCACCCTTATTGCAAGCGTGCGCTGCTCAAGATAGGGCGAATTCAATGTGAGCGGGCAGGAGTAGATGTAGTTTTTGGCAAGCGAGGAGGATGCATTGATTTCCCAAACAAGCGTTGATGTCTTGCCGGGCTGTAAAATGAGGTATTTTTCGCCCTCGTCAAGCTCCACGCTTTTTGTCCCGACGCAGCCCTTGAGCGAAACGGGTATTACGCGGTAGTCAGAGCCCTGGATTGCAAGGTATGCGATTGTGCTTCCCCCGAACGGGAGAGTGGTTTCCGCTGCTTCAAGCTCAAAGCCTGATTCCGGCTCCAAATAGCCTGCCGAAAGAGTGTCGATGTTGCCTGCCACTGCGCCGCTTTTCTGCCCTGTGTCCCAGGTAAGCTTCACGCCCTGCTTGGACACCGAGGCAGAGAGCATGTCGCGGTCTGAAAACTCCGCTGTCTTTGTCTCCTCGATGTGCATTGCGTCAAGCGCGCCGGCCTCGAACCACGTGGGGTCCACAGGCACCCATTTGCCTATGTATGCCTCTGCCCATGCATGCCCCATCCAGTCATCGTACTTGTCGCTGTAGACATAGCCTGAGACGTAGCGCACGGGTATGCCTATTGAACGGGCAAGGGCTGCAAAAAGCGTGGCGTATTCCGTGCACACCCCACGCATATTTTGCTTCACCCAAAGCGCGTCATTTTCCTGCCCCACCATGGACTCGTCGTATTTCATGTTCCGGTTGACGTAAATTGCCAAAAGCGCGACTTTCTCAAAAGGAGACTGGACCCCACCGGTTACCTGCAGGGCAAGCGCGCGCATGCCTGCATCGCCGGACTGCGTGCGGGATGTTGCAGAGGAGTATTTTGCGTAGCCGGACGGTACGCTGTAGCTGCCAGGAAGCGACTGGGTGGTGCGCGCAACCGACTGCACGCTGATTGTCTTGGAGTAGGTGAATGGGTTGGATGGGCTGGCGGAGAATATGGCGAGGTAGCCGTTGCCGTCGGAATCGAAAAGTATCTGCTCGCCTGCTTCCACTATCTGGTAAGCCTCTGACGAGGGCACGGAGATGTTCATGTGCAAGTCGTGCATTGAGCCGCCCATTGCCGTTACCGTTCCCTGCGCAAGCACCTGTGCCGAAAGCGACGTGGCAAGCTGCGGCGCCTCCTGCGCTGCAGCGGCGGCAATAAGGAGCAGAAGGATTGCAAGCACGCTAATCGGCTTGAGCATGACGGGGCTGCGAAGGGGATTTTAATAATGGTTGCGCCGGGCGATACCACCGGCATGGAGGTCTGCGCAGGTTTATTAATCGCCAAATGCGCAAATTTTCGATAAAGATGACGGGAAAGAGATGGCTTGTCACAAAGCATGCAAATGAGAAGATCCTGGAAAGGAGAATACCGGTAGGCACTGTAAGAAATGCTGTTGAGAAGGGCGTGCAAATAGAAGACAAGGCATCTGGCGCCATGCTGCATGTTTATAAAGAGAGGGCGGGCAAATTTTATACCGTTGTAG
>CAZYTZ010000022.1:0-16174 GCA_964650545.1 Microcaldota archaeon
AATGAAGCTCAAAACCGCTTCTTTCTCTATCGCGAACGTATTTAAATAGCTTTTGCCAAATCTCCCTCTATGACAGTGAAAAAGGGCAGGTTGGTGCTCTGCATAGACCGCGACAACGACCTGTTCGAGAAGGCAAAGGTATCTGGCCCAATACTCGGCAGGGAGGCGAACCTCAGCGCAGCCACCAAGCTGGCGCTTGCAGACCCGTCCGACCCTGACGCGAACACCATATTCCGCGCAATAAACATCTACGACACCCTCTCGTCAGAGCCAGGGGTGCAGATAGCCACTCTCACAGGTTCTCCCTCGCTTGGCTACCAGGCTGACAAGGAGATATCTGCGCAGCTTGAGCGGGTGCTGGCGGAGTTCCCGGCAGACTCGTGCATCTTCGTGACCGACGGGGCGGCAGACGACCAGGTCATGCCCGTCCTGCACTCGCGCCTGAAAATCGACAGCGTGGACATTGTTGTCATGAAGCAGGCAAAGGAGCTTGAAAAGACATACTTCGTCATACTCGAAAAGCTCAAGGAGCCGCATTACGCGCGGCTGATTTTCGGCCTGCCCGCGCTTTTGCTATTGCTGTTTGCCGCAAGCCGCTACCTGGGATTGGGGCTTGACGCCATTGCAGGGCTGATTGCAATCTACCTTGCTGCAAAGGCATTCGGCATCGAGGACAAGGTGCTGCGCGCGGCATCTGCATTCCGCTTCTCAGTGGAAAAGATATCCAGCATAGTCTACCTGTTTTTTATAATCATGGTGCTGGTCTCGGCATGGGCGGCATCGCAGCGCTACGCCGAGGCGGTTGCCAATGGCATGAACGGGGTGAAGACAGCCGCGCTCATAGTAAAGACGCTTGCCAACCTGCTTGCCATCTCTTTCATCATCCTATTCGCAGGCAAGATGATTGACATCATGAACGACAAGGAACAGCGCAAGATAGAGCTTCCTAAGTACGGGCTCTACGCAATCACCACCATAATAATGTGGTTCGTGCTCTCGGTCGCGTCCGACTGGGTGCTCAACACCATTGCGCCCTACGTCTCATTCGCAGACTTCCTGCTTGCCATCGTGATGAGCATGATATTCGGCTTTTTCGCAATCTGGGCAATGAAGATAATCAAGACCGACATTGTCGCGCGCGTGAAGCTTGAGAACAAGGAGATTTTTTCGGAAAACGGCGCCTACCTTGGCAAGGTGCTGGGTGTGGACCCGCGAGAATCTTCCATCCTCTACCGCTCGCCCCTGGGGCAAAAGCTCTCGGTGCAGTTCGAGGACGTCTCGTCAGTCGGCGAGCGCGTGATGGTAAAGTCCTAGCTTTCCGGAGCATATCTGTTTTTATACACTTTCACACATATTACTGGCGGTGCTTGCATGGGGCTTGAAGTTGGAAAAAGGGAATACCATGCGCTTGAGAACAAGCCTCGGTCAAATCTCCGCTCAATTTCAGCCCAGCGCGCGCACTTGATAATTTGGCGCAAAAAGCACCCTGGCGGCAAAGAAGAACTGGCAAGAATCGACGCGCTGCTTGATTTTCAGCTGGCAAAAATCCGCTTATACAACGAAACGCTTTACAGCCTGCAAAAGCGCGCGGGAAACAAGCCTCCCCCGCACCTGTCAGGCGCCATCCAAAGGCTTGAGAACCTCAAGGAGCATGCAACGCTGGAGCGCGGCTTGCAGATAAATGGGCGCAACTCGTTCGCGTACAGGCTTTACGACTGGGAAAACAAGCTCCCGCAGCTCGACGAGCAAATAGCGCGCCTCCGCTAAAGGCAAAGAAAAACAAAAAGAGAAAACAAAATCAATCTGCCTGTGTCTCCTTCTCAAAACTTTCCTTAAGCTCGCTCTTCCTGATCTCAACGCGCTTGATTGGGCCCATCTTCTTTACAGTGCCGTAGATTTTCGCGGAGAGCTTGCCGAACACCATTTCCTGCACAAGCGTGGCGTAGTCCATCTGCGAGGCAAGCGCACGCACTGCCTCGGAAATGCCCTTCCTGACGTCCGCGCGCACGCCCTCGCTCACCCTCAGGCCGGAGACGCAGATGACCTTGATCCTCAGGCCCACGCCGTCTTTCGTGACCACGTCGTCCACCTGGTTCATGACCGAGCGGCGCCTGCGCGCAAGCGTCCTGACATAGCCCGGCACAAGCGCATGGCCGATGAAGGCGCAGTGCGCGCTTTTCCCCTTGACCTCCTTTATGCGGAAGTACATGGATGTGTAGGCGGTGGACTGCGAAAAGCTGTCCAGCATGTCTCCCAGCCCGATCTTGATCTTGCGGTTGATGAGGTTTGGCTCGTCGGATGACACCACCTGCCCGATCTCTTTCGAGTCGAACATCTCGGGCGCCACAAGCGTGTACCAGCTTTTGGTCTTCCACTTGTCGACGACTTTCGCCTTGCTGACTTTTGGTTTGTCTGCCATAAAATCACTTCACCAACAGCGCCGCGGTCTCCGGGTTGTACTTCCAGTCCGCAGGCAGCCTTCCGTTCTTCGTGTAGTATTTGACGAGCCTCCCGATCTTTGACTCGACGTGTATGAGCTTTGTCCTGTTATGCTTGTCAGAGCGGTTGGCGTGCAAATGCTCGCGCATGTTCACCGCTTTTTTGATGAGGTTGAGCATGTCCTCGGGGTAGCCGAGCTTCACGCCGTTCTCCTCAAGTATCTTCGAGATGGGCTTGCCGCACAGCGTCTCAGCTGAAGGTATGCCATAAGTGTCGCGCAGCGCCATGCCGATTGCGGTCGGGCCCATGCCATCCTTGCCCATCTTTACAATGAATTCCTCGGCTTCATGCGCCGAGTATTCCACCCAGTCAGGGACAACCTTGACAGTCGGCTTTTTCGAGCCTGACTTGCCCCTCTTTTTTGAATGCAGTCGTGCCATTGCATAACCTCCTTTCTAACGCGAAACTCTTCCAATCGCCGATTGCTGCCAAAGTGGCGGGAAACTTTAGCAAAATAAAGCCCGAAGGCTTCACTCGTCGCGCACCCGATTTTTGCTCGCGCAAAAATGGGCGTCCATTTCGCTTTCGCGAAATGACCGTCGCGTCCCGCCGAAGCAAGCTATAGTATATGCTAGGGGTTTTTAAGGCTTTTCAAAAGGCGCACGCATCAGCCTGACACGCGCTCGGACAGCTCCAGGAAATTGTAGAAAAGTATGGACAGGCCTATGAAAAACGGCAGCGCAAGGGCAAGCGAGAACACAACGTCCAAGCCGATGACGTAATAGAAGAACAGCGCAATGCAGGCCGAAAGCGCCGCCCCGCCGCCGACTGAAACCATGGCATCGTGGCGCGGCTTTTTCCTCGGCTCATCTATCCTGGAAAGCGAAGGGACTGGCCTTATGTCAATGGGGGAGGAAGGCTGCGGAATTTTTGGCGGCTCCATCCTCACCCTGTCTCTCATGTCGTCCGGCTTGGGGTAATAAAGCGAAGCATGCCTGGCGGTAATCGGCGATTTTTTTGGCTTTCTTGCCTTTGTCTTCCTGTGCAAAGCCTTCGAATGCCCTGTTTTCTTCTTGCGAGCCATAAAACCACTACTGCGGGAACTTTATGCTCCTCTCTCCTGCTGTGAAGTTAATAAGTTTTATCCTTGCGGTCGCGGATAGCTCCTCTTTCATCTCATCAATGCCAAACTCGCACGAAATGTCAGCGGACGCAATTTCGGAATTTAAAGGCAGCTTCCTCTCAGCCTTGTGCTGGCGCGCAAGCGCAGCCGCCTCGTTCAAAAAAGCGCACTTCTTCTCAGAATCCTCATCCAGGAGCGCCCTGTCTTCTTTCGGCCACTCAGACAAATGCACGCTCTTGCCAGGGTGGAAAGCCTGCCAGATTTCCTCGCTCATGTGCGCAGTCACAGGCGCAAGAAGCTGGCAGCACTCCAGAAGCACGGTTTTCAGTGCCCACTGCGCCGCGCGCTTGCTCTCCTCGCCATAAGTCTCAGGCATGTAAAGCCTGTGCTTTGTGTACTCAAGGTAAAAGTCGCAAAACTCGTGCCAGAAGAAATCCTGCACCAATTTAGTGGCATGGTGGAATTGGAACCCTTCAAAGTCAGATGTAACCTCAGCTTTTACTTTCTGAAGGCGTGACAATATCCATTTGTCAGGCAGCCGCAGCGTTTTTGCATCGGGTGCCTTCCCATCAAACCCTGCGCAGCTTTTCTCCACCAATTTCGCAGCATTGAGCATTTTCGTAAGGAAGCTCTTGGAGTACTGCATGTCCTGGTAGGAGAAAGGCCTGTCCTTTGCCATGGCGCCGGAAAGCGCAGACCACTGCCGAACCGCGTCGGCGGAATAATCCGTGATAAGCTTGTCCGGGGCAATGATGTTGCCCAAAGACTTGCTCATCTTCTTGCCATCAGGCGCCAAGACATTCCCATTGAGCAATATTTCCTTGAAAGGCGGCTTGCCGGTAAGCTCCGCGCACCTGTATATGGTGTAAAACGCCCAGGTCCTCACAATCTCCACGCCCTGCGGGCGCAATGAGGATGGGTAGGTGCGCGCAAAGAACTTGTCATCCTCGCCCCACCTTGCAATCACAAGCGGCGTGATGGACGAGTCCACCCAGCAGTCGCAAGTGGAAGCCTCGGCAACCAGTTCCTCGCCGTCAGGAGCGGTCTTGGCGGGTTTCGCAATCGGGTCAAACGGAAGCTCGCTCTCCTCAGCAGGATAGACCTTGCCAGTCTTCTTCCCAATCCAGAACGGTATTGGCGTGCCAAACACCCTCTGGCGCGAAATCACCCAGTCCCATTCCACAAACTTCGCCCAGTCAATAAGGTACTGGATGCCAAACTCAGGCACCCACTTTATCTTTTTTGCATTTGCAACTATCTCATCCGTCTTGCCAGTCACCTTTGCAAACCACTGCTTGGAAAGAAGGAGCTCGATTGGCCGCTTGCACCTGTCATGAACCTTCACCACTTGCCGAATCTTCTCGCTTTTCACAAGCTTCCCTTCAGACTTAAATTTCTCAAGCAGCTTTTTTTTCGCCTCTTCGGCTTTCAAGCCTGAAAACTCGCCGGCATTCAAAAGTTTTCCAACATCATCCATTGCCTTGACAACTGGCAGACGGTGCTTGTACATCCACACAACATCCTGCTTGTCGCCAAATGTGCACACCATCACCACGCCCGAGCCGAATTCCTTGTCCACGTCAGGATCAGGCAGCAGCGGTACAGCCTTTCCCAGCGCAGTGGTGATCTCCCCCTTGCCAAGCTTGCTGTAGCGCTCGTCTTTTGGGTTGTAAAGCACAGCCACGCAGGCGTGCATGAGCTCAGGGCGCGTGGTGGCGATTGCAAGCGGCTTCCCCGCAAGCTCGAAATTGATGTAATGAAGCTCGGTGTCGCGCTCCGCCTCGTCAGTGTCCGTCTTGGCAAGCGCGGAAATGCATTTCGTGCACCAGAACACGGGGTGCTCAGAGCGGTACACCAGGCCCTTCTCATGCATCTTCAAAAGCGAAAGCTGCACCTTCCTGTGGTATTCCGGGTCCATTGTCCTGTACTCATATCGCCAGTCAGCTGAAAACCCGCAGGACTTCATCTGCGCGCGCATTTTCTCAATGAACTTGCCAGTCCACTCCACGCACCTTTTCCTGAATTCGTCGCGCGGCAGCCTTCCGTATTTCTGTTCCACTTTCACTTCAGTGGGAAAGCCCTGGCAGTCCCACCCCTGCGGGTAATACACGGAAAAGCCGCGCATCCTCTTGTAGCGCGCCACAAAGTCAAAGTATGAGTATGAAAGCACGTGCCCCATGTGCAATTCGCCTGATGTGAAAGGAGGGGGAGTGTCAATGGAGTAGACAGGGCGCGAGCTGCCCTCGTCGTACCAGTAAGTGTGGCTCTCCTCCCACCACTTCTGCCATTTCTCCTCAACGTCTTTGTTGAACCTGTCGCAAATTGCCATGGTTTCACTCGTTTCAGTCGCATGGTTTCAGGTGCGATAGGTTATTAATTTATTGTGGGGCTTACACCAACGCTGGTTTGATGGACATACTGCAGGCAATAGTACTTGGCATAGTGCAGGCAATAAGCGAGTGGCTCCCGCTCTCGTCAAAGACGCTGGACGCGCTTGCCTACACCGAGCTGTTCGGAGGGCCAAACGAGAACGTGCTTTCAGTCCTGCTTTTCCTGCACTTAGGCACGCTTTTTGCAGCCACCATCTACTTCCGCCGCGAAATCCTTGAGGTTCTCCGCGAAATATCGCATGCGCCTACGAACTGGAAGCGACACTCCACCACGAAAATAGGATTCATTGTTTCCGCGCTTTTCTTCACAGGCGTGGTGGGCATTCCTCTGCTTCTCATCGAGCATTTTATCCTGCCCACGCTGCAAGGCGACGCACTGCTTTCCGTAATGGGCGCAGGCCTCATACTCACAGGTTTCCTGCTCAGCACGCAGCACCGTCACCGCTGGCGCTCGGTGAACGCAGCCAACTGGAGGGATGGCATACTCCCGGGCATGCTGCAGGGGCTGTCCGTGCTTCCCGGCGTTTCCCGCGCAGGCGCCTCCACAACAGGCATAATATGGCGCGGCTTTGACTCTGAAAGCGCATTCCACCTAAGCTTCCTGCTCTCCATCCCCACAGTGCTCCTTGCCGAGGTTATTCTTTGGGGTGCGCAGGCCGCGCAGGGCGGCATGGGCTCGCTTCCTGCCTCCGATGGCATCATGCTTGTTGTGTCCAGCTTCATCTTCGGCTATCTCACAATCGGCGCGCTTCTGCAGATTGCGCGCAGCATAAACGTGGCATCGCTCGCATTTCTGTTCGGCATAATGATGCTGCTGTTCGGGCTGATGGGCATAGGCTGACCAGGTTTCAACATGGCCACTAAAATTTACCTTGTGTATGACTTTGAGGAGCTTTGCGGCGTGTTCTCCTCGCTTGCGCTTGCCAAAAAGGCGGTTGCAGAGCATCTCGCGCACATCAAGCGTTACACCAAGGAAAAATCCGACCGGCTTGGCTTCGGGGACGTGGAATTCGACGTGTATGAGGAGAAGGGCGAGCGCCGCTGGATTTTCGCGCTTTTGGCAAAAACCGCGCACGACAAGCGCGACTTGCACAGGAGGCGCGTGGCAATCTACCAGTACAACCAGGACGAGTACTATTCGTCCATGAAAAGGCTCGCGCAGCAAAAATCGCGCGCGCCAATCACGCTCACCAACGGAAACGGCTTTGAGGAAAAGCTGCCGGCCGTGCGCAGGAGGAATTAGTAAAAGCCACGACTTGAACTCGTCAGCCTGAGAGCTGCACGCAGATCATTTCCGCGCGATAGGAAAGCACTATAATCTTCCAGGAAGTGCTGTATCTTTCAGAGCTCAGACCTTCTCAACCAGCTCGTAGCAGACCATGGTTTCTGTTTCGCCAACGTTCTTCTGCTTCCTCAGGTTGCCAACCACAATGTTCTTCAGCTCGTCCATGCTTGCCACCCTCGCCTTGAAAAGGATGTCGAAAGCCCCGGTTACCATCGCCACCTCATATACACTCGCTATTTTTGATATCTGGCCGAGCAGTTCCTTCTGGTCAGCCTGGCTTGTGGCCTTGAGGAGAACAAACGCCACTATGGGCTTCCCGATTTTTGCGTAATCCAGCCTTATCGTGAAATTCTCAATCACTCCGCTAGCCCGCAGTTTCACAATCCTGTTGTGCACCGTCGTCATAGGGATGCCCGTCTTCCTGGCAATCTTTTGCTCAGAGAACTTGGAGTCCTTTTTCAGCTGCTCGATTATGGCAAAGTCCTTTTCGTCAAGTCGTTCACCCATTGGAATCACCGATAATGGAGTATTTACTCCGAAAATATTAAAAAATTGCCTAAGAGATGAGCAAATAAACCTATTTTTTGGAAATAAAATTAAATACAGCCAGCAGCAAACCAAGACTCGCAGGAGGGCGGGGGAAATGCAAAACGCAGCATTTGCGGGAAAGCAGGGCAACAAGCCCGCCCCCGCCTGCCGGGATGGGGAAAAGGACTAAGCTCGTGGGGTGAATGGCATGGAAAACAGGCAGCTGAAAATCGCCCAAGCAGGAGGGGAAAGGGCTCCTGCCGGGTTCGGTAAAGCCAAGGCGCTCATAGTCAAATGCGGGGGCTGCGAGACAATCAAGGCCCTGCCCCTGATGGACAGGCTGGAGCTGGACGTTGCAATCGCAAAAGAGCTGGGTTATGCCAATGCCGCTAGGAAAAGAGAAGCGAAGCTGGACGAAGCGAAAAAGGAGAAGGCGAGGGGGGAACTGAAGAAAAGCCTTTTTCATGAGTGGGTGGAGAAAAGGCCAATATATCATTCGAACAGGCCCATGGAATGCACCGGCTCTTACTGCGGCTCGTACTTTACAGGGTTCTACGATGACGTGATCCACTATGACCGTCCGGACTTCGAGAAGGCAGGCCTGGCAGCGAAGTGCCTGGATAGGGATGACGTGGAAAAAATCGCGCTTTGGGCCTACGGGAAATGGTATAGGCGCGGGGAGGCGGAGATTGCAATTACAAACAAGATTGCGGCAATGTTCGGCCTAGGCGAGGAAACCCGCAAAGCTGCGCACCTGCGAGCCTGCAGGGACATGCTCCGTGCTGGGGATTGCCGGGGAGCAAAGAAAACCGCGGAAAAGAACGGTTTTGAAGAGGAGGCAAAGAAGGCAGTGGAGCTGGAATACAATATCGTGGTGAATGAGCAGTGGCGGGACAAAAACGAAGCCAGCCCGCGCGAAAAAGCCGCGGACATGGCGTTGCGCCATGCGCTGGGCGAGGCCAAGAGGCAGAAGGCCGCTCTTGCTGCGCTGCGCGAGTACCTCGAAGTGGACTTGAAAGAATTTCGGAGACTAAATGGTTGCTGCGGGCCGCATTGCGTCTGGGAAGAATACAACGCTTTCATAGAAATGAAACTCGGCATGGCCGAGGGGCTCCTGAAAAAGCAGGCAGCCATTCCCGGCATGCGGGAGGTCGCGGTCGAGGCATGCATGGAATGGCTTGAAACCGATGCCCAAACGTTCGGGCAGGGCTCCATGCTCGCTGTGATGGCATTTGCCGCGCAGGTTGCAGAAAGAATCGCAGCAGTATGCAAGCTTGGCGAGGGCGAATTCGCGAAAATCCAGGCGGCTGCGCGACTCCATCGGAAGGAGCTTGACGCCAGGAAGGAAACCGAGCTTAGAGAGAAAAAAGAAGAAGAGCGCAGGCAAAAAATGGAGGATTTTGAGAAAAAACTGGAAGCCATGAAAGCTGAGGTTGCCGGGGAAAAGGCCATGAAAAGCATCAGGGAGCTTGTAGGGAAGCAGGGCGGGCCGGGAATGCCTGAAGGCGATTGAATGGAAAATATCGGAGCGCAAATTTAACAATAAAAAGTAGAGCCAGGTGAGGGCTATTCCCCTCAGGGAGTTAGGTTTATTGGATTCCAACGCCGGAAAAGCCATATTCTTTTGCCCACTTTCACCCGGATAGGCAGCCACATAAGCTTTTATTAGTA
Organism: Microcaldota archaeon; assembly: GCA_964650545.1. Taxonomy (GTDB): domain Archaea; phylum Micrarchaeota; class Micrarchaeia; order Anstonellales; family Anstonellaceae; genus UBA10161. The sequence continues at coordinate 9,437 of CAZYTZ010000022.1, forward strand.
GTGCAAACTCAATAAGCCGGGGGATGTGGATGAGATTTGTTCTATTTGCCATCGTTGTTCTGGCAGCCACCAGCATCGCTTTTGCAGAGGGCTCGGCGCAAGACGGCGGCCTGGCTGCTCAAGCAGACCAGAAACCAGACTATGTGGTAACCACAATTACCCCGACCATTCACCAGATAGTAAAAGGCCAATCAAAAGTGTGGTTCATCCGGACGGAAAACAATGGAACCGGAAAAACCAACGAAACCTCAACCACCCGTGTTTTCATTGATGGCAAGTGGTTCGTAGACATCCCTATTATATATGGACTGGGCACCTATCCGCCTTCCTTCCCAGACTATCAGAAGTATAATTTCGACGGAACGCCCATGTTTGCCTGCACTGAGAACAAAAACTATAATGTGACAGCGATAGCAGACGCGAACGAGGAAATAGATGAACTGGATGAAAACAACAATGTACTCTCGACAATTATTGAATGCGTCAACCCCCCTGAAATACCTGCAGACGAATTGCCAGATTATGCAATTACATCATACAAAATACCGTCAACCTGGGTAGTGAACCAAACTGTTTGGACTAGCCTGGAGGTAACTAACCTGGGCGCAGAACCAACCAATAAAACATGGACCGCGGACGGCCAGCCGATTGCTGTCAGTTGGAGCTACTTCTACCGCAGCACAGGGGCAAAGGCTGAACCATACAACCTCCCTTCGCTCAAGCCCGGTGAAAAAGCCAGCATAAAAATACCGGCCAAATGCGACCGGCCGGGGCAGTTTGACGTTCTTGTCTTAATCAATTATGTGCATTTTCTTATTGAATCAGACTATGAAAACGACTATGTGATTGTGCCGGTGAATTGCGTGCTGAGCACTGCCCAAAACACCACTTCTGAAGCAAAGCCTGCCTCTACCTGTCAGTCATCGCCAAGAGAGATATCGTGCCCGAATGACATTGCAAACTATTCTCAAGTCTGGAACGACTCTTCGGGTTGCCCTGTCAAATGCAAGACACCATCGCCGTGCAAGGATGGCAAGCCCATTGAAGTAGAGTGTAATGAAACCACCAAAAAAACGGAATGGATGGAAAATGGCTGCAGCTACAGATGCAAGTCGGCTCCGCCAGCAGTAAATGAAAGCGGGGGGCAAAAAAGCAATGGGCAAACGGAAAGGCAAACTCCAGTCAACAAGCCAGTTCCAAACGAGACTAGCCAAATGCCGCCCCAACCAGCGCAGCAAAAGGGGCTGCTGGATGCGCTCATTGAATTCTTCCTGTCTCTGCTCGGTATGAAATAAAAGGCATTTACCCCTTAAGTGTGGTAACTAATAATAGAACATGAGCCAGGTGAGGGAATTGAACCCCCCTAACCCGCTGTCTGCAGTTTCAACCCCATCTTCAACAGCGGGGGTGAACCATTAGGGGGAAGCGGATGGAAACCATCTGCCCCCTAGGGTCTGCAGGCGGGTGCATAGCCTCTCTGCCAACCTGGCATAACGTCGTCTGCCGTCCTGGTTGGCAGGCAGTGCCCCGAGGCACTCAACTGCCAACCTGGCATGTTCGTTTCGCCCGAGCGAAACGGACAGCTGGTCGGGTATCGACCCGACAGGATAGCCAAATCCGCAGGATTTGGGTGGACAGTCGGGCGTTAGCCCGACTGGATGGACATTTCGCGAAGCGAAATGGACACAAATTTCATGTTAGACGACTGACGTTTTTCCTGTCAAAAGATATATATAAGGCAATGGACAAACCGCGTCCCATGGCAAAAGCCCCGTTCCCCTGGCGCGCGATTCTCATCGGCTCGCTTCTCTCAGTTCTCGTGGCGCTCTACTCTGCATACGCAGGCCTCAAGATTGGCGGCGTGTACTGGCCCATGGTGACAACTGCGGTGGTGTCGCTTGCGCTCATGCGCATGCTTGGGGGGAAGGATAGGAACGAAACGAACGTCATGCAAACCACTGCCTCCACAGGCGGCCTTTTGGCAGCAGGCATCATATTCACAATCCCAGCTCTTTTCATGCTGGGCCTGCCGGTCAGCGCAACTGACATCCTTCTCGTTTCCCTCACAGGCGGCCTGCTCGGCCTCCTTTTTGTCTACCCGCTGCGCCAGCGCATGGTGGTGGAGGAAAAGCTGCCCTATGCGGACGGCGCAGCAGCCGCGGCGATAATTTCTGCAGGGGACAAGGGCGGAAAGCAAACCAAGGCGCTTTTGGGCTCTTTCAGCGTGGGAGCGGTTTTTGCAGCTGCAAACACTGCATTTTTCTCCCTCCCGCTTTCGCTCATACCGTTTGCAGGCGGCTACCTGATTGGCACGCGCTTCACGCTTGCTTGGTTCATTGGCGCGCTTGCCACTCTTTTCTTCGTGGTACCATACTTTGGCGAAGGTACGGCGCAGCCATTGGGCGTAGGAATAGTGATTGGCGCGGCAATCGCGTATTTCATCGTGGCCGGCATTCCCCTTTTCCTGAAAACAGCGGAATATTACAGGAAGGCAAGGATGGGCAGGTGGGGCGCGGCCGCAATCCTTCTCCTCGCAATCATCATGGTCTATGCATTTGACCTGTCGCTGCCGCTTGCCCTTCTTGCAGTGGCGGGTGCATTCCTCATGGCATTCATTGGCGCGCGGATTACCGGCGAGATGAATGTGGACCCCATGGAGATATTCGCCTTAATTGTGCTATTGGCGGCAAAATTCCTGTTCGGCTTTGGCGTGCTGCAGCTAGTCCTTCTCGCAGCGGTTGTCTGCATTGCCGCAGGCATTGCCGGGGATGCAATGCAGGACTTCAAGACGGGCCATCTGCTTGGCACGCCGCCAGAGCACCAGCTTGCAGCAGAGGCGGCAGGCGTGATTTCCGCCTCGCTTGTGATGGGCATCCTAATCATCTCATTTGCCGCAGCAGGCTTTGGCACTGCAGAATTCCCCGCGCCGCAGGCAATTGCAGTAAAGCAGGTCGTGGAGGCCGGCGGGCTTTCACAGTCGCTTGCAGCAGGCGCGGCAATCGGCTTCCTGTTCACCATTGCGGCATGGAAACTCGGGCTTGGCGCAGTGGCAATCGCATTCGGCATAGGTCTTTACGTGCCCTTCTCGCTCTCGCTCCCATTATTCATCGGAGGCGCCGCGCGCTATTTCATTGACAGGAAAAAGCAGACTGAGAAATGGCGCTTGGTCGCAGGCGGCGTAATCGCAGGAGAAGGCCTGGTGGGCGCAATAATAGTGCTCATTGCCGCTGCGAAGTTTTTCGGGATTTGAAAATCAGTCGACTAAATAGAGGACTGCCTTGATTCTATCTGCAGCTTCTTTGTTGCCAACCTCAGTGTACAGGCCCATCATGAGGTTAGCGAGGCTTAGCTGGTGATTTATGCCTGGCATGAATTCCAGGGACTTCTCAAGATGGGATATCGCTATATCTCGGCTGCCCATCTTAGCAAACAGCTTTCCAAGGCCTTCATGCCCCTCGGCTATTATCGAGTTTACAGTATGTATTCGCGCTGGTGTTTTTTCTGCACCTGTTTTCCATTTTGTGCCTAGTTCAATAAGCCTGAAATAATACTGGGCCGACTCTGCATATTTTCCAAGATCGGCATGAAGAGCTGCAAGGTGGAGGATAGCCGTCTCGTTATTTGAATCTGCCTCCAGCGCCTTTTTGTAGTATTCCATGGCCTTTTGATGCATCTTAGCTTCCCTGTACTTATTCGCGGTTTCAAAACGGCGCTTGGAGATGCCGTAATAATCGCTTTGAGTCATCTTGGAAAATGTCGGAGTCACGTATGGAATCCTGAAGAAGACATCTCCCTTTGCGTTTTTGCGCCTGCTAATCTTGACGTCTCCTATATGGCAAACGAGTTTCGAAACCATATCATCCCCCTCTTTTTGTGGTAATTGGCAGGAAATGAATATAAACCCATCCGCAACCACGAAGAAAAAGAAAATCAGCGCACTATCTTTATCGTGTCAAGCGTGCGCTCGATGATGGCCTTTGTGCCTGCCGCGGTTTCCTTGCTGATTGAGAAGAATTTGTCGTGGAAGTGGTCAAGCATTGCCATTGCAATAGACTTGTTCATGGCAATTGCCAATTCAAAGTTCTGCCGCGCGTCATCGGGCTTGTTTTCCATGCACTGGCAGATGCCCAGCGCGCACACAGCCTCGCAGTTCTCAGGCTCCATAGCTTTTACGTACTCAAGCGCCTGGTTTGCCTCCCCCAGCCTGTTAAGAGTAATAAGCGCATAGCCCATCATGTGCCATATCTGCGGGTTTTCCTTGTCAATCTCCGCAGCTTTTGAGAAGCAGGCAAGAGCTTCTTCGAACTGGTTGTCAATGTAATGCGCCTTGCCCTTCACGAACCAGACAATGGCATCGGCAGGGTCAATGGTTGCAAGCTCGTTTGCCTCTGCAACCGCCTCGTCGCCCTTCTTCTGCTCAGTAAGCTCTTCCGTCTTTGCAATCATCTGATCCTCAAGCTCGTCCGTCATGCTGCGATTTCCCCGGCAAGGCTTATAAGTTTAGCAGAAAATATACGTGCATGGCATTGTCAAAGCAGCTTCCAAGCGTGCCCTCCACGCATGGCATAAACGAAAAGTCAAGCGCGGAATTCACCGCGCTCAAGCACAGCCTTGACAGCATCCCCTCATGGGAAATGTCCCCCAACAACTGGGACAAGATACAGATTGCCTATCCGTTTACAGGCAAGGATCAGCAGGCAAAGTCCTTCCTCTCAGCAATACAGCTGCCCATGCCTGACATGTAGCTCTACTTTGCAAGCGCAGATACTTCCTTTTCCAAAAGAGCGTGAGCCTCGGCAAGCGCCAACTTGTTCTTCTCAAGCGCTTTTGCATAAGGCGAGGAAGATGGGAACTTGTAGGCGGCAGCGAAGCGGGCGACCTTGTCAACTGATACGGCATTTTTCAGCTCAGCCTCGCTGATTTTTACCCCTGCTGCGGATGACACTTCTGCAGCCGAAAGCGCGGAGAGAAACTTCTTCTTGGCAATGCATTCTTTCACAAGCTTGCCGGCAACCTCGTGCGCAGTGCGGAAAGGCACGCCCTTTTTCGCAAGCAGGTCAGCAAGCTCGGTTGCGCACGCATAGCCTTTCTCAAGCTCAAGCGCAATCTCTTCCTTGTCGAACTTGAGAAGCGGAAGCGCATGCGCGAGGATGGAGAAAGTCATCTTTGCAGTCTCCACTCCCTGCATGAGCGCGTACTTGCTCTCCTGCGAGTCCAGGTTGTACCCTGATGGCACGCTCTTGAGAAGCGCGGCAGCATGCACGTACAGCCCCAGCATCCTGCTCGCCTTTGCGCGCACAAGCTCAAACGGGTCTGGGTTTTTCTTCTGCGGCATCATGGACGAGCCTGTGGAGTATTCGTCAGGCAGGATGATGAGGCGCTTGTTGGCAAGCAATATCACGTCAGTCGCAATCTTGCTTGCGTGCGCCATTGCAAGGTAAAGGGCGGAAAGAAGCTCAGCCTCAAGCTCGCCCCGGCTGCCCACGCTGTCCATGGGGTTGGCAGTGGGCGCCTCAAATCCCAGGAGATTGCCCGTGTAATCGCGGTCAATGTTCCACGTGGTGCCTGCAACAGCGCCGCTTCCAAGCGGGCACAGGTTCACCCGCGCATAAAGCTGGCCCAGGCGCTCCAAATCCCGCTCAATTCCGCAATAGTGTGCATGGCACCAGAAAGAAAGCGAGGCTGGCTGCGCCACCTGCGTGTGCGTGTAAGTGGGAAAAACACAATCGTGCCCCGCAAGCGCCTTCAGCGACGACTGCAGCGAAAGCAAAAGCGCCATTATTCCGTTTATTTCTTCGCGCATGTACAGCCGCGTGTCAAGCGTAACCTGGTCGTTCCGTGAGCGCGCAGTGTGCATTTTCTTCCCCTCAGGCGTAATTGCGGTCACAGCAGCCTCAACATTGGTATGCACATCCTCAAGCTTGGGGTCAAGCGTGAAATTGCCCTTCTTTTGGAGCTCTTTGAGTGCGGAAAGTATTGCTGATGCCTCGCCCTTTGTGATGATTTTCTGCTTTGCAAGCATGCATACATGGGCAAGGCTGCCGTTGATGTCATGCTGCAGCAGCGCAGCGTCCAGCCCCGCGTTTTCCGCGGAGAGGAAAGAGTACATCTCCTCGCTTGCAGGCTTGTCAAACCGCCCGCCCCAAAGTTTTTGCGCCATGTTCACACCTGTGGCTACTGCTCAGCCCCATATTAAAAGAGTTTGCAGCGCCTCCAGCTTATTGGCGCGCAGCAAGGTTATAAAACACTTTGTTTCATATAAAACAAGAAGTTTCCTTTGCATACTTCGCTGTTTGCCGTAGAAATCCGGGTTAATTTAATAAAGGAACACATGGCACCCAAATTTCGGTGCAGACATGGTGGATAGTTTTGAAAATTATTACAAGAACTATCTGAACTGGAAATATATGGCTTCACTGGTTTATGCCAGGGTGAACCAAGCCGTCGAGCGGGCGACGGACCGCGGCTACAATCACGAGTGCAGGGGCTTTGTCAACTACTTGCTGGGTGGCCCGGACCGCCAGCAGGGCGGGGTGCGGCTGCAGCTCAAGAGCGTGGAAAGCAACCAATCTTCCCCCCGCAACTCCGAGGGCAAGCCCTTTGCCCACCAACGGCCTCTGGTTGCTGACAGGCGTGCCTGACAGCCCATCTTCTGACTGGAAATTCCAAGGCAAATATTTGTTGCTCAGCACTCAAGATCGTCATCACGGCCTGCCTTCGGGGCCGGCGTCAGAAATA
>CAZYTZ010000022.1:16274-18569 GCA_964650545.1 Microcaldota archaeon
GCTCAGCACTCAAGATCGTCATCACGGCCTGCCTTCGGGGCCGGCGTCAGAAATACCTCGAGATCATCACAGCAGGACTGCTGTGGCTGGGAAAGAATATAAAATAAGGAGCGCTTGCGCTCATCCGAAAATTGCGCCCATTCCGACTTCTGCGTTGTTTTCCTCGTCGGAAATAGCCTTGGCAACCGCGGCAACAACTTCTGGCTTGCTTTCCACAACAAGCTCCTTGCCCTCGGCATCAACCAGCCCCTTGAGCTTCCCGCGCGCAAAAACAGCGAACTCGTCAGTCGCGCGCATGAACACGTAGCACTTTTCCTTGTCCTGGGAAACCTGCACGCCGTCCTTCACCTTGTAGCCGTTCCTGCAAAAGCAGGGCTTGCCATACGGGTCTGCCTCGAGAAGCGCAACGAGCTTTGGCCTGTCCTTTATGGCTGCCTCAAAAACCAAATCCATCCAAAAACCTCCTATTTCCTTGAAGAGTCAAGCCAGGGGAGCATCATGAGAAAGCCCACCACTATAATTATGATTGGGCCTATGGGCAAGCCTGTCCTTATCACGCCAATCTCCTGCGCCAGCCATATGCTGCCTAATGCGCAGACCAGAAGGCCGTAAAGCACGCCTTCCTTCCTGCGCTCGTTTTCCGGCGAGCGCCTGATGTTCCTTGGCTTTGCCATGCACTTTTCAGGGCGCGCACTGTTAAAAAGCATTCGGAAAGGGGTAAATCAGCGGTAAACCCTGTCGCGCTTGTCAAAATCCAATAAATAGACCGTGTTCCCTTCAACGGAATATATTATCCTGAAAGGCGGCACCCAAACGCTTCTCTCTCCTTTCCTCTGGAACCGAAGCGGTTTTCCCAGGTCCGGCCTTTCCAATGTCTCAGCAACCTGCCTCTTCACCCTTTCCTTCACCGCGCCATCCTTGATTTTTTTGACTGCGCGCTTGAATGCCTCTGTATAAACGGCATCAGCTACCATTTGGACATCTCCTCAAGGAAGTCCGCCTTCTTCATTTTCTTTGCCCTGCCTGCACCAATCTCATTCCAGCCTTTCGCAGCCCGCCCCATCATGTATAGCTCATCCTCAATGTCTTCTCCCATCTGCCCAACAGCCCGTGCAACTATGGTGCCGCCGCTGTCCACCAGCATCACCTTGCCGCCCTTCCCAATCTTGTGCTTCCTGCGCATTGACAGCGGGAGCACAAGCTGCCCCCTCGATGAAACCGTGACCACTGCAATGTCCATCCAAACACCCCTGGTAAGTAAAATAAGATTAATCTTATTTATATTACTTTGCCTAATCAGCCAAAAGTACGCTTTCCGTCGAACATCTGGCTTTTATATCTTAATCTGCATTTTCCCCCCATGGTGGTCAGGCTTTCCAAGCGCGTGGAGCAAATCTCCTACGAGATACGCGACATAGTCACCTTTGCGCGCAGGGTGGAGGCGACTGACAAGAAAATCCACTGGTTCAATATCGGCGACCCCAACCAGTTCGGCTTCGAGCCGCCTGCGCATGTAACTGAAGCGATAATCGGAGCGCTGCGCCAGCCCCGCTATTCAGCCTATTGCCCGTCGGAAGGCGACCCGGAGCTTCGTGCAGTGGTGGCAAAAAGGGAAGGCGTGCCTGTGGAGAACGTCACCATCCACTCGGGGCTTTCAGAAGGCATAGATTTTCTCTTCCAGGCGCTTGTGGACCCAGGCGAAAACGTCCTTCTTCCATCGCCAAGCTATCCGCTTTACAACACCAAGCTTGCGGTGAGCTGGGGGGAGAACAACTACTACGTCACTGACGAAAGTTTCCTTCCCGGCCCAGAACAGATGCGAAAGCAGATAAACGACAAGACAAAGGCAATCGTGGTCATCAACCCCAACAATCCCACTGGCGCAAACTATCCCCGCTCACTTCTCAAGAAAATCGCAGACTTGGCAGCAGAGCACAAGCTTCCCATAATAGCTGATGAAATATACGACCAGGTCACGCTGGACGAGGAGCACTCAGTGAACATGCGCGATGTGGTTGGCAAGGACCAGGTGCTTGTTTCCGGCAACGGGATTTCCAAGAACTACGTCTACCCTGGCGCGCGCGTGGGCTACCTTGCAATGCACGGAGAAGGAGTGGAGCCGCTGCGCAACGCAATAGTGAAGCTTTGCAACCAGAGATTGTCAGTGAACTGGGAAATGCAGCGCGGCGCATTGGCAGCATTCTCGCTCCCATCATCCCACATTCCCGAATTCAAAAAACAGCTTCGCATCCGCCGCGACATAGTGTACAAGGGACTGAACGAAATACCTGGCAT
>CAZYTZ010000023.1:0-17481 GCA_964650545.1 Microcaldota archaeon
ATCGCAAGCGCCCCGTACGCCACGCCTTCCCCCCCGTCTCCAGTAATTTCGCTTGAGTGCGTGTAGTGGAGAAGCTCACACTTCTTTGCTCCCGCGAGCTTGCTGTAGACGAGCGCGGCTGCAATCGGCCCATGGCCGCAGATGGACAAGTCGCGCGCGTCCACGAGGGACTCAAAGCCTGCTGTGTCCATTTTCTCAAGAAGCGAAATTGCCTGCGTGTCCTTTTCCTTTGCTGATTGCGCGCTTTCATAGTGCGTGAAGTCGGATGATGCAATTACTATTATGTTGCGCTTTGTCTTCTTTGCAGCCGCAAATATCGCCTTGCCCAAATCCTCTGCCGACTTTTCGTCCTGCCAGCCCATGCAGATGCACACTATGCGCGCTTGCGGCGCTGCAAGCTGAAGGAAGGGAAGCTGCACTTCGCAGGAGTGCTCCTGCTGGTGCGCTGTTTCGTCCCTGCGCGCGATTTTGCCCTCTGACACTATTGCGTCTGCAAGCTCTGTGTCGCACTTGAGCTCGCCCAGTGGCGTTTTCCAGTCCTCGCGCGAAACCGAAATTGGCGTGCCTATGCCTGTGTGGTTGGGACCAATCACTATTGCTGTGAGGTCGCGCGCTTTCCAATTGGAGCATGAGGCAAACGAATAGCCCGCTGTTGCGCCTGAGTATGGATAGCCTGCGTGCGGGGAGACGATTGCCAGCCTTTCTTTTGCCGCCACCTTGCGCGCGGCTTGCTCAAGATAGCCTTTCACCTCTGCGCGAAGCTGTGAAACGGAAGATGTGTAGAAAGAGCCTGCGGCAGCCGGGAACCTCATGGAAAGCTTTCGGGCGCTAGGTTTATAAGAATGAAATCAGTTATTGGGGCATGGCTGAAAGCATACTGTCCCTTTCGCTCAAGTCGTATGCGAAAAACATCGGGCTCATCTCGTTTTTCTCAATTCCATCGCTCATTGCATTCCTTATTCCCGCCATGGTGAACACGCCGGTGTTTTCCGCGCTTGGCGGAAGCTTTCTCCGCACTGGAAGCATCCCTGACATGACTGGTGCGGACTTGGGGATTGTGATTTGCGGCGTGCTGATTTCTCTTTACCTGGTATCGTTTGCCATTGTGAACATAAACATAGTGATAAAGTCGCAGAGGACTGGCACGAGCATAAAAAAGGAGGTTTTCAAGGGAATAACCGGCTACACTCTCAACGTGTTCATGCTTTTCCTGCTTGGCACCATTGCGCTTCTCATCATACAGCTGCTGACTTTTGAGATGGGCGCGCAGAAGCTCCTTGCCCCAGCCCTTTCGCTAGTAGTGTGGCTGCCGCTTTTCTATGCGCCCGCAGCGCTGGTGATAGACGACCTGCGCCCGTACCGCGCTGCGCAAAAGTCTGTTTCAATGATAATTTCCAAGCTGCCCTACTTCCTGCTCTGGCTTGTGATTGCGTTCGTGCTGCTTGCGGTGATTGACTTTGCCGCCCTCGCGCTGCTTCCGCACAAGGTGGGCTCGCTTGCCGTGCTTCTCCTGAATTCGCTTCTGCTCATGCCTTTCCTGATAGTCCTGCAGACTCAGATTTACATGAGCAAGTACACCATTCTGGACTGATACTTTATTTTTCCATTTTTTACCATATATTTAAATACTCTTGCCTTCTCATCTCCTCAGTGTGAACATGTACCATCTCACCCATCGTGCCCAGCGTTATCATTCCCAAGGCGACTGCGGATCAGGCCCGCCAGGCAACCCAGCCAAGCGCATGGTTGCATCTCATCTGGAATCTAGCAGGAAGCTTGCCGAGGCGAAAAGCGCCCTTCTTGAGCTTTACTCGACAAAGGGGGCGCAAACCTGGCTTTTGAATTATGCGAATTTTCATATCCCCCTACACGAAGGAATCATACTTGGGATGTTCGGGGACGTATTGGCTGCCAGCAACTGCGCGGACAAGTGTCTATCCAAATATGAAAAGGGCATGATTTACGCTTCCTGCGGAGCGAAAACGGCTGATTTGGCAGAGCAGCAGCTCTCTTTCCTGGCACTTGTCCTCCAGGCAGGCGGGCTCGATGTCTCGGAAGAACTCATTGCAAAGGTGCGTGGCTTCAAGCTCCTTAAGGAAACGTCCGAGCTTCTCATCAAAAGGACATGCGAAGAGGGAGGCCTCCTTGCGCTTGCCATCGATTCCCTTGACCCGAAAATCTCTCTGGGATGGGCAACTGTCCTTTTCAGCCAGGGTTTTTTTGTCGAGGCAGGCCTGCTTGCGGCAAAAGCAGAAGACCGTGGCTTTGCGGTAAAATGCATAGTGGAGCTCAATCTCAAGGCACGTGTGCTTTTTGACGAGAAAGCAAAGAGGCAGACTCTGGAATATTGCGAGCTGGTTGCAGGCGCTGGGATAATCCTTGCCGAGATTGGTAATTATGACGAGGCAAGAAAGAAAGCGACAATGCTCAGAGGGCGCCCCCTTCTTCAAGGGCTTGTCCTTGCCAGGTGCAAAAACGACGCAGCCTCCAAATCCGCTGCATGGGACATCGCATTCGGATTGCTTGAAGGAAACAAGAACCTGCATATAGCATCCGAAATATTCACCATTCTAGAGGACGCCCCACGCGCAGTCGCTGCCGCGCTTCGCGCTCCCGTTTTGCCTGTGTTCCGTCCGTTCGCGCTGCTACGCGCTGCGAAGGTATGCCAGATATCTATCTCAGTTTCTTCTGCCGCATGCAAAAAGATAGAGCAAAGCATCTTTGAGCAAATAGTCATGGAAGCCAAGCTTGAGGGGGACGAGCTTCTTTTGGGGAAGCTGATGGTGGCCGCTCCGAAAAAGTTCGCTGACGCAGTTGAGAATCTGCAACTAAAGTCCTGAGCAGGCACTTACTTCAGAAGCGTTGCCGAGTTGCTTGCAATGAGCGTTGCCGCGCCTGTGATTGCCGCAACCACTATTCCGCCCGCCAGAAGCGCGTATGCTGTTGTTATGTATTTACCCCGCTGGTCTGATGGCTGCGTCTGCGCAAGCCCGAACGCAAGCCCGCCCAGCACTATGAGGATTACTGAAACTAGAGGCCCCAGCTGAAGAAGAACCCCTTCAATGCCTGACAGGCTGTCAACAATACCCATTTGCCCACCCCGGTTCTGAAATACTCCAAAAAACGTTAAAACCCTATTGCCTCCGACGTGAAACCGCGCAAACTTGCAATTGCTTATATATTTTTCCCCTTTTATACAGCCAGAGGTGGCACAATGCTTGGCCATTATAGGTTCCCAGTCTATAAGATTGACGACGAAGAGGACGACACCCCAGAAGAGGACGATGACTTCGACGAGGACTGGGAAGACGAGGACGAGGAGTAGCTTCTTTTCATTTTTTTATTTTTCTTTTTCGCTTTTCCTTCATAAATATATTTTTAAGCACATGCCAGGGCATATTGGCCATGCATATGCAGACGAGAAGGCCACAGAGGCTGGGAAAAATCGCTTTTTACTCAAGCGTAGCCCTGGTTGTGGCAGGCATGGCGGTTTCCGAGGTTTCATCAGGCTGGGCGCTCAATGCAAAAAGCAAGGTGCGCAATTCGTTTTATGCGCAGGCGCCAATTGCCGACTCAAATGCAAGGCGGAGGGCAAGCACATTTGAGCTTGCGGCAGAAACCCCCCTGCTTTCAGCACAGAAGATAGGAAGGCTGGACAGCGAGATGATGCTGATTGCTGAGAGGAAGGTTGCAAAGCCTTACAAGAAAGCAGAGGCTGCAGGTCAATGGATAATGGTGTTTGGCATGATTGCCATGCTCGCCTCGTTCGTTGGCATTAAAATAAAGGACGCGCGCGGGCGCTAGGCAAAGAAGAAAAAAGAAAAAGGAGAAATCAGCACTTGAGCTTCTGCTTCTGGACGTTTTGGAAGTGCCTGGCGCGCAGCACAGCCTGCTGCTTCATGAAATTGATTGCAAAACCTGTCCTGTCGCTCGTGTCCTTGCCGAGGTTTTGCGAGGTCTTGCGGTTTTTCTTCCCGCTCTTCTTGGCTTCGGCGGCTGCCTTGTTTGCCGCATCGGTGCTGTCCGCCCTTGCCCGCTGCACCTTTTCGGTGCTGTCCTTCTTTGCCTCATAGATGCTGTCCTGCCGCATTGCATCAAGTTGTATCTTGACCGTGCCAGGCATCACATATTCCTGAAAGCGATTGAATTTGACTCCGTTCGCATCGATTGGCGCATCCTTTCTTGATGTTGCCACACTGTAGAAGAACAAGAATACTGTGCCCATGGCCCCTGCGGCGAGAGTCCATGCGATTGGGTTCCTAACTGCCTTCCAGACTTTGACTGTCTTAGTCCAAGTCTGCCGCCAGGCTTTGACTGCCTTAGTCCAAGTCTCCTTCAGAAAATGAGGCTTTTTTTCAGCAGGCATATTGACGTTCTCCCCCACAAAAACCACCCTGTGCGTTTTATGTGGCAAAGGGTTTTTAATCCTGATTTACTCGTCGGCAGCCACTTTTGCGCGGGCGCGGTTTCTGTGGTTTTAGATGGCTTTTGCACCGGCATCCTACCCTGTGAATGTTTTTATATCGTAAATTGGCAAGCATGAGATATGGCGACGATTGAGGAGGAAATCATCCATTGGTGGAAGGACGAGAAGGGGGAGAGCCACAGGAATGCGCTGCGGCTTGAGTCTGAACCTGCAAGCGAGTCAAACGGCTTTCCGCGCGACGGCGTAATTACGCTGCGGCTCATGAACAGCGTGAATCAGCAGGCAATGAAGCTGTCGCCTGATGAGGCGCTCCGCATCAGCACGCAGCTGCTGTCGGTTGCAAAGGACCTCATGCAGCAGAAGCGCAGGATGTGGAACGCGCACGAGGACTAGCTGCGCACAAATTCATACTGACGCCCCGGGTGGCAAACGATTGCCTCGACCTTTGGCCTCGGTTTTGCACTGCCCGCTTTTTCGCTTCGGCGAAAAAGGGGCCCCTTTTTGTCAGCGGACAAAAAGTGGGCGTGCAAAAACCCGCCAACTGCCGAGGCAGTTGACGGTCGCCAAACTGCGCTGCCCGGGGCATCCCCTCCCACTGCCGCGTGTGGAAGGGAATATAAAGTTATACTAGTAAGTATAACTTGTTGATTTTATGGCGGAAATATACGAAAAGGGGCAGGTCGTCATCCCGAAATTTATACGCGACATGTTCGGCTTCAAGCCAGGCACCGAAGTTGGCTTCAGGGTGGAGGGACAGCGCGTATACCTTGAAAAGAAATACGATGTTGCTGCAGAGTTCGAGGCTATCTGCAAGGAAGGTAGGATGAGCGATGCAGCTATTGAAAAAGCAATTCGCGAAGTTGAACAAAAAAGACACAGGGAGATAATGAATGTTCCTTGACGCAAATATTTTCATATATGCCTTCGCTGGCTTCGGAGAAAGCCGGTCCAGGGCAAGCAAAAAGCTCATTGGCAAAATCACATTGGGTGAACAGCGCGCAACCACAAGTGCACTTGCAGTCGAAGAAGTGCTGCATTTTTTCCTGGAAAAAAAGGGCAAGGCGTTTGCACTCAAGGTCCTAAGGAATATCCTGGAAAACAAAAACATCACGATTTTCCCTTTAGATGAAAAAACGCTTTCCCTCGCGCCTGAGTTCATTGGGGCCGGGCTTGGCTCTGCGGACGCGCTCCACGCTGCGGTGATGAAAGCAAACGGCGAGGCGACCATCTGCAGCTTTGACAGGGGGTTTGACGCAGCGCCTGGCATAAGGAGGAAGGAGCCTTAGCTATTTTTCCCGGCCAGATAAACATCCATCGCGCAGCTGCCTGTTTTGGCCAGTTCATCATTCACGCGCGCAAGCAGCAGCGCTTTCACGCGCAGGAATTCCTCCCTGCCCACCTGCTCGTTGCACACTGCGTAGCGGAGGTTTTTGACATTCGAGCAGAAAATCGCGTCGTGGCAGTTCTCGATGTTGTGGCAGTAGTAGCAGCCAGTCGACGAGCGCGCGCTGTCCACCTCAAAGCAGTTCCTTATTTTGAAGGAATTGCAGCAGTTGATGCTAAAGCCCGAGTCGTACGTGAAGGCGCAGCCGAAAACGTGGTCCGAGTCGCGCGGCCAGGTGGAGTAGGCTGACTTTTTTACGTATATGCAGCCGTGCACGTCCTCGCAGTCGCTTGACCAGAGTATGAGCGGGCAGCCATACACGTTGATGATTGTGCCCTCGTGGAATTCGGGCGTTATGTAAAGGATGCGCGAAAGGGATTTGCCCGCGTTTGCAAGCGTGAGGGACTCTGCCTCCTTTTCGGAAAACTTCATGAGTGCGGTGAGCGGAAGCCTCTCGTCGATGTTCACATACCTGCTTTTAGGCAGGGCCTTGAGGTTCTCGTATGATGCCGCGGGGATTGCGCCCGTGCCGAGCACTGATTCCACCATGCTCGCCTTGATATTGTGCTTCAGCAGCCATTCCCTGTAGCGAGGAAGGTCGCCGGCAGGCGCGCCAAGCACGATTCTGCACGTGTCGTCCCATGCTTTTTGCACTGGCGCACGGTTCCCCGTGCCTTTTGGCTTCCTTGCGCATGCTTTTGCCTGCGGGGGAAGCGCGGCTGGCGCTTTTGCTGCTTCTGTGAATATCTCGGCAAGCGAGGGAAGCTTTTTCTTATCAGTTAGCTCGGTGCGCATTTGCTCAAGCAGCGAGGCTTTGAGCGCAAAGTACTTGTCTTTTGGAAGCGAGAGGTTGCCAATCATGTGCAGGCTGTTGCGCTGCCCGAAAGAGAACATTGTTTCCTTGCAGCCAAAGCAGTCGTAGACATAGTAGCAGTCTGACGATGAAGTGCAGATGTTTGCCTCAAAGCACCTTTTGTCCAAGGTGAACTGGTGGCAGCGCATGCAGTACTCGTCCTGGCTTGCCACATTGCAGCCGAAAAGGTAGTTTGCGTCCTTGATTATCGTTGAACAGGCAATGGCCTTTGAACCAGATATGCGCGCTGACTTGTAGACATAGAAGCTGTCCGACACCTCGGTGCTTCCTTCCACGAACTGCGAGTTGCCGAATACCAGATTGCCGGAGTAGGCAAAGCGCTCGCGCGCTGCCCTTATGAGGGAATCGGTGTCCTTTATGTCGTTTATGTTAAGTGGCACTGTCTTGGCTGCGAATGCCTCATTCATGGACAAGTAGCGCGCGCCTGAAGGGTAATCTGGCGACACAAGCGCAAGAGGGGCGCCTGACAGCGATGACTTTGCGCTGCCCACAGGCTGCTTGAGCGAGAGGAGCCATTCTTCATAATCCTTAAGCTCGCCCACTTCGCCGCCGAGTATTATCTTGCATGCCTCGCGGAAGTGCTTGTCGTTGTAGGAGTATGCCTCGGTGCCATTTGAGCCTTTCATAATCATCTTGCCACCCCCATATTTTTAATCAGTGTTCTTGCTTTGCTTTTTTCCATTCTTGGAAACAACTATGCGCGGGAATGTACTTAGCAATTTACTCTCCATTAATGGAGAGTATATAAGGATTATGTGGGAAATGCCGTCATGGACCCGAAAATGCTGTCCGAGTTTGGCCTGACGGAAGCTGAGTCGCGCGTCTATCTTGCCCTCCTTCAGACAGGCAGGGCAAGGACTGGCGCGATAATCAAGGCAACTGGCCTGCAGTCAAGCACAGTCTACAACGCCCTTCCCTCGCTTGTGCAAAAAGGCTTGGCCAGCTTCGTGCATATGGGCAAGATGAAATGGTTTTCCGCAGAGCCGCCAGAATCGTTCCAGTTTTTCATGGAGGAAAAAAAGAGACGGCTGTCAGAGATGCTTCCAATGCTCAAGAGAATGGAAGCTGGCGGAAAACAGGAGCAGAAAAGCGCGCGCGTGTTTGAAAGCCTGAAAGGCTTCCGAAGCGCGTTCAACGACGTCTATGTCACCATGAAGCCCGGGGAGGAATACTATTTTTTCCAGGTGGATCCGAAGCAGTTTCAGAAAAAGAGGATTAAGATGTTCTTCCAAAACTGGCATTTGCGCCGCTCAGGCAAGGGCATCAAGGTGAAAGGGCTGGCTGTAAATGAGGCTCGCGAGGAAATGATGGAAATTTGCTGCCTGCCGCACACCAAGGTGCGCTTTGTAGACGAATTCCTTCCGACGGGCATGGTGGTGTACAAGGACAAGGTGCTGCTTTTGGACCTTGGCGACCCACCAACGGCATTTTGCGTGCAGAGCAAGGCGATAGCGGATTCGTTCAAGCGCTTCTTTGAGGAGAAGTGGAAAGCGGCGCGTGAATAGTTTTTTATTTGCCTAGGGCATATGGGAAGCGGTTCACATGGAAATGTTCGACCTTGCAGTGATTGGCGCAGGCCCTGGCGGCAACTTTGCCGCGCTTACCGCGGCAAAGCTTGGCGTGACCACCTTGGTGCTTGAGGAGCATGAGGCAATAGGCCAGCCAGTGCACTGCGGCGAGTGCCTGTCCGGCAAGGCGTGCGAGAGGCTGGGAGTGGCGCTGCCTGAGGAGGCTGTTTCGCGGGAAGTTAAGGGCATACGGCTTATTTTCCCTGATAAAACCGCATCTTACATAAACGAGCCGGGCTACACGCTTGAGAAGGACAAGTTTGAGCAGTGGCTGTCGCTTGAGGCGACAAAGGCAGGCGCGGCTTACAAATTGAAAAGCCGCGTGACTGTGCTTGAGAGGGAAGAAGGCGGCTGGCATGTCACCACCACATCTGGCGAGTATTTTGCGCGCTTGGTGATTGACGCTTCCGGAGTGGATTCTGCTGCCTCGAAATTGCTTGGCATGAATGCGCCGCAAAGAGTGGTTGTCGGTCTGCAGTATGAGATGGAGATAGTTGACGTTGCAGATGGCTTGATTGACTTTTTCCTCTGGCCTGCTTTGGCGCCGCATGGGTACCTTTGGGTGATTCCCAAGAAGGATGGGAGAAGCAATGTGGGATTGGTGACAAACGACGCGCCAAAGACGCGCGCATTCCTTGAGAAGTTCGTGGAAGAGTATGGCTTGAAGGAGAAGAAAAGGAACCGCGCGTTTGGCGGAAGGATTCCCTCTGGCGGGCCGGTGGCAAAGACGTATGATGACGGGATTTTGCTGATTGGCGATGCTGCGGGCTTCACATCGCCCATGTTCGAGGGGGGCACATCGCTTGCAATGACGAGCGGGAAATTCGCGGCTGAAGTTGCGGCTGATGCGCTTCAGAAAAACGACGTAAGCAAAGCCGCGCTTGCTCCTTATGAGCAGAAGTGGCGCGCAACGTTCCCCAACTACGCGAAGCTTGTGGGGGGCAAGGAAGCCACATACAAATTCACTGATGAAGAGCTTAACAAGATTGCCGCGCTCATACCGCGCGACCTCACCACCATCACGCAGCAGCAGAGGCTGTCAATTGGCTTGCGTGTGCTCACGCAGGCGCCGGGCCTCCTTGCAAAGGGCTTCGTGCCCTCAATGGAAACGCTTGGCAAGTCGCGCGCGGACAATTTCGGATGGTAGCTTATTCTGAAATTACCATTATGGTGCGCGTCTCAGTGATGCCATCGATTGCCTGTATCCTGCCGAGGAGCACATTCTTGTAGTCTTCCATGTCGCGGCAGCGAACCGTGAGCATGAGGTCTGCCTCGCCCGTGATTATCTCCGCCTTTTCCGCGCCGGGCACGCGCATGAGCGCATCCGCAATGTTCTGCTGCGTCCTTTTCATTTTCTTAAGCTCAGTCACGTCAACGAACACCAGAACGTGCGCGAGAATCCCGTAGCCCAGCTTCTTGTGGTCCTTGCGTATGGCATAGCCCGTGATTATCCCTTCCTTTTCCATGCGCTTTATGCGGTGGTGCGCTGTTGATGCCGGAATGCCAAGCTTTCTCGCAAGCAGGTGCATGCGCATTTTGGCATCGCGCTCCAAAAGCGCAAGGATGCGCTCGTCTGTTTCGTCTATTTTGGTGCCCATGATTGTATAATTTCCAATAAAAGCTTATAAAAGTTGCTTATTTTTAGAGCTTTTTCAAGAAAAATGGGATAAAATATTAATAGCGGATGCGCCAGGAACATGGCAGGTGGTTTTGATGGAAAGGAAAAAAGCGTGCCTGAGGATAGCGTCAGCGTCAATGAGGTTCTGCACAAACTATTTCCACGCAAGCGGCTTTCTCCAGCTCATGCCAGTGATGCTGTCCCCCATGACAGACCCGCTTGGGCCTGACCCGGGAAGCAGCGTGATCAAGACGGGAGAAATAGACTACCTGGGGCAGAGGCTGTGCCTTACGCAAAGCATGATACTGCACAAGCAGATTGCAGTGAAGCAGGGCGTGGAAAAGCTGTTCATAGTCTCCCCCAACGTGCGCCTTGAGCATCCGCTGCGCGCGGAGAGCGGCAAGCACCTGTTCGAGTTCTCGCAGCTTGACTTCGAGATTGCGCACAGCTGCATGGAAGACGTGTTTTCCCTGATGGAGGGGCTGATGTGCGGCGTGGCAGGTTATGTCTCGCGGGAATGCGTGGGTGAACTTTCCATCCTTGGCAGATGCCTGCCGCGCTTTTCAGCGCCATTTCCGCGCTATACCACGGCTGAGCTTGCAGAAAAGTACGGGCAGGACTGGGAAATGCCGGCTTCGCTTGCGCACACCACGCCTTTCTGGGCGATTTCGCACAAGCGCGAGTTTTACGACAGGGAAGACCCTGATGTGCCCGGCACCTACAGGAACTATGACCTGGTTTACCCTGAGGGGTTTGGCGAGGCGCTCTCAGGCGGCGAGCGCGAGTGGGAGTATGCGCGCATAATGGAACGGATTGGCAGGGACAGGCTGGAAAAGGGCGCATACGCCCCTTACCTTGATGCTGCGCGCGAGGGGTTTCTGCCGTCAGCAGGCGGCGGGTTTGGCATGGAGAGGCTGTCGCGTTTCCTGACAGGCGCTGCGCACGTGGGCGACGTGCAGCTGTTCAGGCGCGTGCCCGGCGAAAAGGTGGTGGCGTGATTGAGCGCGGGCGCGCATCAGGCTGTCCGGCATGACGGCATTTTAAATGCTGTGCGCAAAAAGGCGGACGTGGGATTATGCCAAAGCTTCAAGTGCCGCGCTGCATGAGCACGCAGCACCCTGACAATGTCAACTCGCCGTTCTTCTCGGACAGCGACGTGCTTGCAGGCGAGACTGAGATAAAGGAAACATACTATGTGTATTCGCACCTTGGGATTACTGAGCAGATGTGGGACTGCGAAGGCAAGGAAGTGGACAGCCGCGTTGTGGAAAAATTGCTTTCGCGCTACCCCAAATTCTTTTCTGAAAACACGCTTGGCAAGGACCTTTTCCTCACACTGCGCGTGCCAAATCCCAATGTAGAAAAGGCGCAGGGCAAGATACTTTTGGAGACTCTGGAGTCCATACCGCTGAACTACGACGTTGCCACCATTTCCGGAAGCAGCGTGGCGCCTGTGTGGGAAGTGATACTGCCCATGTGCACATCTGGCGCAGAGCTTGACAGGCTTTATGATTACTACACGAAAGTGGTGGTGGGCAAGAAGGACACCAAGGTGGGCGGCATCACTGTGAGCGAGTGGGTAGGCAAGTTCGCGCCTGAGGAGATACGCCCAATACCGCTTGTGGAGGACCGGGTGTCGCTTGCAAATGCAGACAAAATAGTTGGCGATTTCCTTAATGGCAAGAAGTTCGAGTACCAGCGCGTGTTCCTTGCGCGCTCAGACCCTGCGCTAAACTATGGCTCTTTGTCAGCCGTGCTTCTCAACAAGCTCTGCCTGCAGCGGCTGCACCGCCTGCATGAGGAAACCTCTGTGGAAATACTCCCCATAATAGGCGTGGGCAGCGCGCCGTTCCGCGGCAACCTCAAGCCGTCAAATTCGCAGAACTGCCTGAGGGAGTACCCTTCCGTGCAGACATTCACGCTCCAGTCATCCTACAAGTACGACTATCCTGAAAGCACGGTAAGAAACGGCGTTGAGACCATAAATGAAAGCGCGCGCAGCAGGCCTTTGGCAGTGGATGAGGAGCTGGTGAACAGGATTGTGGACAAGGCAACAGAGCAGTACCAGAAGGAGGTTGCTGCGCTGTCAGGCCTTATCTCAACGCTTTCGCGCCACAACCCGTCAAGGAGGGCAAGGAAGCTGCACATCGGCCTTTTTGGCTACTCGCGCTCGCTTAAGGGGATTTCGCTCCCCCGCGCAATCCCGTTCTGCTCGGCGCTTTATTCCATTGGCGTGCCGCCTGAGTTGCTGGGGCTTTCCGCGCTTTCAGAAAAGGAGCTTGACACTGTGAGGACAATGTACCTGTCATTTGACGAGGACATTTCCGACGCGCTTTGCTATGCAAGCAGGAAGAGCATGGAGAAGCTGCCAGGCGGCGTTGGGAAGCCGCTCCTTTCCACGCTTGCGTGCTTCAAGTGCGAGCCTGACACTGAATACTGCGAAGCTGCGGAGGAGGCGCTTGACATCGCGCTTTCGGACAACAGAAGCAGGCTGACGGATGCAATAATGAGAACGGCGTGGAAGAGGAACTTCATAGGCTGAACGCTATTTTTTCTTGTAGCCGAAGATCTTGTCGTAAGTTGGATGGTCAGTTATGTAGAGGACAAACGCAATTACTTCCACCTGGTTTCCATCAAGCGTGTAGATCATGCGCCAGTAATTGCTGAGCTTCACATGGAAGAGGTTTGAAACCGCAAGCCCGCGCGGTATTTGGTTTTTCGGAATGCTTTCCCCATAAACAGGATTTGCCTTGATAGCGTCGATTTTCTGTTTTATTGATTTGAGGAGCTGTATTTCAAGCGACTTGTTCTCGCCATGCGCTTCCTGCCCTTCAGCCATTTTTTTCAATTCCTCGAATTCGGCCTTGGCTTGGTCTTTGAGGATGACGCGCACTGTCCTGCTCATAGCTCAAGCCCTCCTTTTTTCAGGAGTTCCAATTCGTGCGGCGGGCGGTAAATCCACACCACCCCTTTTGGCGTGAAGAGTATTTTTCCGCTCTGCTGGAGGTAATCGAGGATTTGAACAAGCGTCCCGTGCATGACCTGGCGCGGCAGCCTGCGCTTGAGCTCGGCGACCTTCAGCATTTCCTTTGCCTCAGTTAGTGCATGCTCCACCATGAGAACAGTGTTCAGCGTGGGGGAATGCAGAATTTGGGTTTGGAGCGCTTTTGATTTCATGTATAAATATATATTTGAAAAGTATATAAATATACCTGTAATGTCTTCTTCCATGTCACGAGAATGCGCTTAAGCGGCTTAAAAACGCGCGCAGACGGTGGGATGCCGGTGCCTTCACCAAAAACTGCCACATGCCAGGCATTGCCCTTTTCGCAGCGCCGCCGCACGTTTATTCTTAAACCCTAGGGCAGATATTTTCCCATGCAAAACCTGCAGAGCCTGAAGGCCACGCTTGCCGAGCTTGACAGGAACTTCAGAGCCACCTGCCGCGCGGTTCTTGGCGCGGAAATCGGCGCGATGGAAGAGTATGCAGAGTGGCTTTCATACGGCAACGAGCCCATGACGCACACAAAGTCGCAGGTGTCAGGCAGAGAAATGTACAGCTCGCCGCCCTACTATGCACCGGGCGGCAAGTGGATGGCTTTTGAGGAGGTGGACTTTTCCAAGAGGTTTGCCCCGCTTTCCATAAATGACATGAAGGACATTGATTCCATTGCGCGCGCAGCGCAGGAGCGGTTCTTCTACGCGGGCAACATTTACTTTGGCAAGTCGGGCTTCATTGAACTTTCCTCCAACATAAACGACAGCTTTTACGTCTACAGGACGTGCGGCAATGGCAACTCCAAGTACCTTGCCTACTCAACGGTGGGCAGGCGCGACACGAGCGTGTATGGCTGCAACGGAGTGGAGGAGTCGTCGCACTGCATAAAG
Source organism: Microcaldota archaeon (assembly GCA_964650545.1). Taxonomy (GTDB): domain Archaea; phylum Micrarchaeota; class Micrarchaeia; order Anstonellales; family Anstonellaceae; genus UBA10161. The sequence goes on from CAZYTZ010000023.1 coordinate 13,759, forward strand.
TGCGTGCGCGCATTCAAGAGCAGCCGGTGCTTTGAGCTTTGGATGGGGCAGAACTGCACTGAGTGCTACTACTCGAGCGGCCTGACAGGCTGCACTAACTGCTTTTTCTGCTTCAATGCCAAGAACCTGAAGTACGCGATTGGCAATGTGGAGCTGCCGCCTGAGCGCTACAAGGCGATAAAGGAAAAGCTGCTGGAAGAGATAGTGGAAAGGCTGCGGAAGGGAAAGGCAGCACCCACGCTTTTGGAAATCGCCCAGAAATGCAAGCCGCACAGGCTTGCCATTGGCGCAGCAGCGCCTGCCGCGCAGGAGGCATGCAGCAAGGAAGCTGTGGAAAAGGCGTTCCTTCAGACCACGCGGCTGCTTTTCGGAAAGCCGCTTGAAGGAGAGATAGACAAGTATGCTGCTTGGCTTTCAAGGCGCACCAAAATCCCGCAAAGCCGCAAGTCGGCAGCGGACGGCTCCACACTTTACATTTCGCCATATGCCAACTACCAGAACCTGCCGCAGGACAGGCTGCTTTCGGCTGCGCAAGCTGCGAAGCATGGCACACACACGAAAGTGAGCGCACAGGATGCGGAAGGGTTAACGCTTGCAAACGCGCACGAAAAAATAGGCGCGCTGGCATACTTCAACATTGAGATGATGGAGGGCAGGAACCTGAACCTGTGCGAGTGCCAGATAGTGTCGGACTCATCCAGCTGCTACCGAGCCTCGCTTTTGCGCGCGTCCAAGAACTGCGGGTATTGCTTCTGGATGGACGGCTGCGCAGACTCGTTCGGCTGCTACGGGCCGTTTGACACCTTTTCGGCAATCCACACGCACTACTGCAACACACAGTCGAGGACGTTCGAGATTGACTGCTGCGGGCATTGCTATGACTCGTACTTCCTGCACAACTGCGAGAACGTGCGCGAGTCCATGTTCTGCTTTGGCGTGAAGAACAGGAAGAACTGCGTGGGGAACGCCGAGCTTGACCCTGCCACTTATGGAAAGGTGAAAGCCGCGCTTTGCGAGCAGATGTGGTCAGAGCTTTCCGCGAAAAAGGACCTGAAGTGGGACATCTATAACATTGGCAGCGGCAAGGCTTAGCGCGTCGTTCTGATACTTGCGTTTTTATTCTTTCTCCCCTACTTCTCAACAGGTGGGCACATGGATGTTCTGGGAACTGACTTCACGCAGATTGGCAGCATACTCTCAGGCTCACAGAATAACAAGGCGGTGAAGCTGCGCGGGTGGGTGCACCGCTCGCGCACATCCGGCGGGCTGTGCTTTTTGGTGCTCCGCGACGCAACCGGCACAATTCAGTGCGCGGTGAAGAAGGACGCTGTTGGCGAGGCGGCATTTGCTGCGGCATCAGGCGCGTTCATTGAATCATCGATGATGATTGAGGGCACTGTGAAGGAGGACACGCGCGCGCCTGGCGGCTTCGAGCTTTCCGCAAGCGCAGTTGAGATGATTTCACAGGGTGAGCCTTTTCCCATCGGCAAGGACCAGTCCACGGAGTTCCTGCTGGACGTGAGGCATTTGTGGCTGCGCTCGCAAAAGCTCACGCACATCATGCAGGCGCGTGACTACATCACGCGCTACCTGAGGGAATTCTTTTTCAACGACAACTTTTTCGAAGTCGCCCCGCCAATAATCACGAAAAGCGCGTGCGAGGGCGGCTCCACGCTTTTTGAGCTGAATTATTTCGGCTCGCCGGCTTATCTTTCGCAAAGCGGGCAGCTTTATTCCGAGGCTGTGATAGCAGCACTTGAGAAGGTGTTCATACTTGCGCCGTCATTCAGGGCAGAGCCGTCAAGGACCGTGAGGCACCTGGCCGAGTATTGGCACCTTGAGCCGGAAATGGCATTCTACTCGCAGAAGATGAACATGGAGCTTCAGGAAAAGATGGTTGAATACGTTTGCCACAGGATGGCAAACGAGCATGCGCCGCTCCTGCAGGCAATTGGGCGCGACCCGGCAGACCTTCTCGAGGTGAAAGTGCCTTTTGAAAGGCTGCCCTATGAAAAGGCAATCCCACAGCTTCAGGAAATGGGCTTCAAGATAGAGTGGGGCCAGGATGTTGGCGCTGATGAGGAGTTTGCGCTCACCAAGGACAAGAAAAACCCGGTGTTCCTGCACAACCACCCTAAGGACTTCAAGGCATTCTACATGCGCGAGGATCCGCAAAAGCCCGGCACCGTGCTTTCAGCCGACTTGCTTGCGCCCCAGGGGCATGGCGAGATAATCGGCGGCTCTGAGAGGATTTGGGAGTATGACGAGCTTGCGGCAAGAATGAAAGAGCAGAAGATGAAGGAAAAGGATTACAAGTGGTATGTGGAGCTCCGCAAATACGGGAGCGTGCCGCATTCTGGCTTTGGGCTTGGCATTGAGAGGCTGGCAAAGTGGATGCTGAACCTGGACCATATACGCGACACCATCCCGTTCCCGCGCGTAATCAACAGGGTTTATCCATGAACTCCCGAGAGCTTTATTTGCTGTCCTTGAAGGAAAACGGCATTCCACAGGAGAAGTGCGATAAGTTGCCGCGCGGCGAGCTGGCGGCGCTTGAGGCTCGCGAAGGGAAATACTACTTGAAAGCCAGCGAGCGTGCGAAGTTTTCCGTGGTGCTCACTGGCGGCGTGTTTGACGTGCTGCACATGGGCCATGTGCTCACGCTGCAGAAAGCGCGCGAGCTTGGCGATTTGCTTGTTGTTGTAGTGGCGACCAACGAAACTGTGGAGAAGAGGAAGGGAAAGAAGCCGCTGCATGATGCCGAGTACAGGCGCGCAATGGTGGAGGCGCTCAAGCCCGTTGACCTTGCGGTTGCTGGCGAGGCGGACTGGATGGCGACATTTGCGCGCGTGAAGCCCAATGTTGTGGCATTCGGCTATGATCAAAAGCCCATTCCGCTTCCTGAAGGCTGCAAAAGCGCGCACCTTGAGAACGTCAAGGTGGATCCCGCATTCGCAAAGACTTCCAGGATAATACGGGAGCTTGGGATTTAGGCGCCCTGCAAGCTGAAGAATGGGCAGGATAATCCGCGAGCTTGGCATTTGGTTTTTAATCACTTCTCGGCAGAAATGAAGCATGTTCCTGTTCCAGGCCAGTGCGAATGCCAAGGTAAGCAACACTGCCGCGGGCAGCAAGACTCTTTCTGCGCAGGAGTTCTCGAAAAAAGTGGACCAGCTCTACGTCAGGACGGAAGTTTCCTTTCGCGAGGTGCAGAGGAGCATCGGGGCGCTTGACATTGGCGACAGGATTCTGAGCCGGAACTGGCTTGAGATATTTGCAGGTGGCACGCCTGCGGGCGCAATCCCCACAAAAAAAGAAATGGACCTTTATGCAAGCGCAGGCATCTACCAGGTTGCATTCAAGGATTTCCAGGGAAAATACAATGCGCTCAAAGGCGCGATTAGAAGCAAGGATGAAGCGAAAGTGCAGCCCGCGCTGTCTGCGCTTGCAAAATCCTACTTTGAACTTGCGGTTTCGCAGGCAAGGCTTGTGCAGAAGCTTGAGGAATATGACCTGAGGGGATTCGAGTATGTGATGCCCGCGCTTGAGAAGGTGATGGATGTCGGCATGGTGGTGGGGCTCGCAACAGGAGTTGGCGCGGTTGCCTCGCTTGGCAGGGCAGCGCTTGCCGCGACGCTGAAGCAGTTCCTGGCAAAAAGCACAGGGAAGGCGTTTGCAAGCGCATTTGCAGGCTCGGCGCTTTTCACTGCGCTGAATTTCGGC
>CAZYTZ010000024.1:0-16949 GCA_964650545.1 Microcaldota archaeon
AGGTGAACCTTTCTGACGCGCTGCCTGAGAAAAATGCTGCTTATCGCGCGCTTGTGGAAGGTGTGTCGCTGTTTGCGAGCGCAAAACGGGAAATCAGCGGGAGCTGGTAGGCTAGAATTCTATCCTATCTCCTTCGCGCACTGCGCCTTTGCGCAGCACTTTCATTCTGATTAAGTCTATCACTGTGCTTGCTTGCGCGTACTTGCATTTTCCCCCGTCGATTGCAAGGTCGCAGCCAGAGAGGATTTCGCGCGCAATGCCGGAGAGCTCTGCTGCGTCTTTCTCACCTGAAAGATTGGCGCTTGTTGTCACGATGGGGATGTTGAGCTGCTTGCTCACTGCTCGCATGAATGCGTGCTCAGGCACGCGAATGCCTATTTCCAGCGTCTTTGAGACAGGCAGGTGTTTCTTTAGGGGAAGGATGAATGTGTAGGGGCCAGGCAGGAGCTCCTGCACGATTTTTTCCTGTTCGGAAGTAAGATTGCAATAACTGCAAAGCGCGGCAAAATCAGAGACAAGAATGGATAATGGCTTTTCTGAGTCGCGCTGCTTTAGCTTGCGCAGTTTTTTCACTGCCTCTGCATTGGTGGCATCGCAGCCGATTCCGTAAAGCGTGTCTGTTGGATATGCCACTGTGCCGCCTGCGGAAATTGCCGCAAGCGCGGCTTCGAAAGCAGTGTCATGGTCGGACAGTGGAATTGTGAGTGCCATGGAATCACGGTGCCTTGTGCGCAGTGCCAGGCATGATGGGTGCGTGCCAGTCAGGCTTTCTTCTTGCCTGCAACTCGAATGGCGCGCACGAACTCGGCGACTTTTTTCTTGGTGTTGCCGCCCTTTTCAAGCGCTGTGCCAACCTGCACTGCGCCTGCGCCGGCGCCTATTACTGCTGCTGCCTGCTCAGGAGTGCGTATGCCGCCTGCTGCAATGTAGGGAACGGTGAGCGCGCGGGAGACTGCTGTGACCATCTCAAGTGGCATGTGCCCGTCTTTGGGGTTGGAGCCGCAGTCTGTAAGCACAAGGCGGCTGCCAGACATTTCAGCTGAGAGCGCAAGCGCTGCTGCAATTGATGGCTTGTCGCGGGGCACCAGGTTTGCATCGCCAACCCAGCCCACTGTGCCGCCTGGCGCAATCACTATGTAGCCCACTGGAAGTGCCTCAAGGCCCAGCTTGCGCACATTGGGCGCTGCAAGCATCTGCGCCTGGGAAATCCAGTAGGGGTTGCGGCTGTTGAGAAGCGACATGAAGTACACCGCATCAGCATGTTTTGTCACTGTGGAGATATTGCCCGGGAATAGCACCACTGGCACGTTTGCCTTTTCCTTTATGCCTTTTGCCACAATGTCCAGCAATTCGCCCTGCGCGCCCATGCTGCCGCCTATGAGCACAATGTCTGCCCCGCCGTCCGATGACTCGCGCCCTGCGAAAATGGCATCTGAGGGCGTCTTGTAGTCCACAGGGTCAATGAGCGCAAAGAGCAGCCCGCCCTTGCGCGCGATTCCGTCAGCAATGTACTTTTCAACTTTGCCCATAACATCAAGCCTCGCATCTGTTTCTTTTCCTTGCCATCCTGCCTTCCTTTGCTTTCTTTCGGTATTCTCCAGCCATTTGTTTGATGCCGTCTGCTAATTTAACCTTTGCCTCAAACCCAAGCTCCCGCCGCGCGCGCGTGGTGGAGTACGCCCTGTCAAGCGTGAGCTGCCGGATGTTCTCGGTGTCGAATGGCAATGGGTCTGACAAGCCAAGCGCCGAGAGAAGGCCGTAGACTGCGTGCGCTGATTGAACGAATAGAAGGCTTGTTTGGCGCTTGGGCGGCTGGACGCCAAGCGCGCGTGCCGCCATTTCCAGCACTTCTTTCTGAGTTGGCATTTCTTCGCCTACTATGTTGTAGATGCGGCTTGATAGTATGCTTGCATCAAGGGAAAGCATTATGGCGTGCACTGCGTCGTTGATATGCACAAGTGGCAGCCTGTTCTCCCCGCTGCCAAATATGCTCATCTTGCCCTTTTCAAGGAATCGGAAAACGTCGAAATAGCCCTGTTCAAAGCCTGGCCCGTAAATCATGCCAAACCTGAGAAGCACGAGTGGGATGCCGCGGTGGTGGGCAAGCGCTTCTTTCTCTGCTGCAAGCTTGCTTTTGCCATAGGGGCTTTCTGTCTTTGGCAGGAATTCCTCGTCTGCCACCCGGCGCAGGCATTCCCCATAGATTGAGATGGAGGACGCCACCACGATTTTCTTGGTTGAGGATTGCGGGCAGGATGATACCAAGTTGCGGGTGGCAGTTGCGTTTTGGAGCATGAGCTGTGCGGGTGAATGGTCGCCCACCAGGCCTGCGAGGTGAATTGCCCTGTCCACACCTGTGAAGGCAGTGCGCGGAAGCAGCCGGGCTGACAAATCCCACTCAAAGCGCTCCACGCCGCGCGGAAGGCGGTGTTTGCTCCCTGGGCGCACCACGGCACGCACCTTTTCCTTGCGCGCCAACAAGGCGGCAAGCACATGCCTGCCGAGCCTGCCAGTTGCGCCTGTTAGGAGTATTTTTCCCATGCCAATGATGAGGACAGCAGGCTATTTATAAGTTAGCTGGGAGAACCGGACTATGGCGCGCGCGCAGGGAGCAACTGAATATCTAGTGCTACTTGCTGTTGTGCTAATTGTTGCGCTCGTGAGCGTTGCCTTGCTTGGCTTCTTCCCCGGGATGGCGTCTGACGCGCAGATTACGCAGTCGCAGGCTTACTGGTCAAGCGCGACCCCAGTTGCCATTGTGGAAAGCGGCGCCAGGCTGTGGGGAGCCAATGGGAACACGTATCTCTACTTGCGGCTCAGGAATACGGCGGTATATCCCATACGGATAACCCAGGTCATTGGAGCGGATGGGGCAAGCATCACCCGATTTTATGCGCTAGCCAACTGCGGCGTTGCTGCAGAGGGCTACAAGAACATCAGCGACTATTTCTATCTCGCGCCTGGCGAGGAGAAGTATTTTTCCATAAGCCTGCTTTTCGGGGCAGTGTGTGACTGGTGGCTTATTGGCACAACGGGCGCCTCATCCAACTATGATGTTGGTGGCGCAACCTCGATGTGCCAGAATTCATCCGCATCGCCAGGCACGCTCAATTATAAGAGCCTGGGATTCGAGTATATTGAGTACATCGAGGGGCAGCAGATAACGAAAAGGCAGATTGGCACAAAGCCATTGACGATGAAGTGCAGAGAGCCGTATTGAGAGGGGTTGATTTCATGCTCATTGTCTTTGAGGGAATAGACGGCGCTGGCAAGGGAGGGCAGATAAGGCACTTGCTTGCCTTTTTCAGGCAGAACCATGTTCGCTATAAGCTGCACAAGTACCCCACGCGCAAGGCACGGGAGGTTTTTGCCCACCTGAAGGGCGAGAGCGACTTGGCGCCAGGGGGGCTGTCTGATGCTTTTGCCGACGACATTGTTGCCGAGAGAAGCATGATTGAGCGTGAGATTTCTGATGGGTTTGTCGTGATATGCGACAGGTATTTGCACTCCACCCTTGCCTACCAAGGCGTGGAAATGGGCTTTGGCAAGCTTGCTTCCAGGCTGGCAGGCAGGGATGCTTTGGTGCCCGACCTGGTGGTGCTTCTTGACGTTGATGCAAGAAAGTCCGGGGAGAGGAAGAAGAGGCAGAAAGAGCCTGACAGGTTTGAGCGAGACTTGGCGTTTTTGGAGAAAGTGCGCGAGAACTATTTGCGAGAGGCGCGCGAGGGCTTTCTTGCCTACAAGTATGCAGTGGTGGATGCTGCCCGTGGAAAAGAAGAGGTTTTCTCAGACGTTGTAATGCATGTCGAGCCGCTGATTGTAAAGAAGATGGGGCGCTAGACTTTTTCGCAGCGCAAATCCGCGCGCAATTCGCAGCGCTCGAGAATGGTGCCGTCCTTCCCATAGCCAAAGAAGGTTAGGCGCAGCACATAGGTGTCTGGGTAGGAGGAGGCACCACCGAAAATGCGCACTTTTTTGGAGATTTTCTCGCCTGGAAGCGCAATTCCTATTCTCAGCCTGCCGTGTGAAAGCGTCTTGTCAGGGGCAAATGAAACCGCTTCGGGGATTACCACGTCTGCTTCTACCCAAAGCGGCGAGTTGCCTTCGTTGCGCGCAATCACTTCCATTTCAACCTCGTTTCTGGCAAAGGCAACCATCCGTATTGGCGAGAAGTGGGTGGACGGGTTGAGCATGAGGCTTATTCGCGGGCTGGGTTTTTAACTTTTGATGCGGCAAGGGGCAAATATGGAAATGCCGGAAGCTGAGCTTATCCGCGGCGAGTGCCTGGTGCGCGAATTGCAGTTCAACGACGAGGTGAAAATGACGCGCAAGTCCCTTGTGCGCTGGCTTGCGCTGTCTTTGGGGCTTATTTCTCCGAATGAGACGAGGACCGGCTTGCTTGAGGTGCTTGAGGCGCTGCTTTACTTCCACTTCAAGCGCAAGCACGGCGGGGCTGACCCAGACATTTACCAGATACTTTCCAAGGTGAAGGAAATCAAGAAAGAGGAGCCCAATCCAAAGGCAGTGCGCTACCATTTGCTGCAGCTGAAGAAGCTGGGGATTATCGAGGCAAAGAAGAGGAAGTACCGCTTCGCGCTTTCACCCATGCAGGAGGACGAGAGCCTATCATCCGCGCTTTCCTACATCTACAAGCAGAGGATGGACTCTTCTTTTGAGAAAATCAAGAAAGCGCTGTCGTTGTTGGAGAAGACACTGTAAACTACTGCGGCCCGTCAGCCATCGGCTCCTTGCCAAACACGCGCGGCGCGAGGCCGGCTTCCACCTCAGCAATGAAATGCCCGATTGGCCATAGGAGGTCTGAACGGTTGTGGTAAGGTTGGACGCATTTGACGCCCATTTTTCTCAGGTCGTACAGCACCATTAGCTTTGCGTCAATCCCCACCAAATCATATGCTTGCTTTTTTGGCCTGTGGTAATTTGGCTCCAGCGCAATTTTGCCATCCTTGGTGATGCTGTACTCTACCATTGAAAGCGCGTGGTTGTAGTGGTAAGTCGACAGGATCTCCCGGAGCTTGGCTTCGCGCTTGCCGTTTATCTCCGCGTCCTTGAGGCGGAATAATCCGTTTGCCTCTTTGAGTAGGTTGAACGGGCTTGATGCCCCCCTGCGAAGCAAAAAGAGATCGTAGCGGATTTTTTTGCCATAGCGCTGCCCAGTGCCAGGGTCAAAGGCAAGGATTTGCCTTGTGCCTGCCAGGTAGAATTCTGTTTTTGCCTGCCCGGGAGCAACTGCTCTGAGAGAGTGTAATTTCATGATTAAACTGTGTTAGGAAATGTTTATAAATGATATACTGTCAGGCGGCGCGGCCCATATCTGCAAACCTGCGCAGCTTTTCCACACGCCAGCGGATGGCTTTGGAAAGCCTGAGCTCCCAGACGCGCGCGCCTGTTTCCCCCCCCACCGGGAGGCGCACGCGTTTCAGCTGGAAGATGCGGCATGGCTTTGGCGAAAGAGTTGAGCTTATTTTCTCAGCCCAGCCGCGGAGCAGGTCATGGGTGGAAATCAGCTCGAGAAAGTAGCCCAGCGCGCTTATCTCGCGCGCGTGATCCTTGGGATAGTATTGTTGGGTGATTGCAGTGGAACCGTTGAAATCGTATTGGATGTAGCCCAGAAAGCCATCCTCAATATTGCCAAGCAGGCGCTCAACCCCCTGGAACACGTGCGGAAGGCGCCGTATTGAAACCACAGAATAGTTGCAGGCAATCTCAGGGGGCTCGCGGCTGAATTTTGCATAGAACTCGTAGGTGGCGTTGCGCTTTGCCTGCGGGTTGATGTTGTTGCGGGCTGTGAAGAGGTAGATTGGCTGCTTTTGCGCTGTGCGTGCTGGTGCTCCCATAGCACAAGTATGTTCAATTATGTTTAAATATGCTATTGCTTGCCCTTGCGCCCAAGCACGCTTTTCAGGGATTCCAGAGCGCCTTTTGGCTTGCGCTCGAAAGTGCCGTGCGAGTGACCCGGCTGCAGGTGCAGCGAGCCGCCCACTTGGCGGATTTCACCCGAGGAGAGCAGCCGCTCAAGCGCCTCCTCTGCGCGCGCTGGCGGCACGTTGTGCGCCTTGGAAAAGAGCGCGGCATTGAATTTGCCCCTGTGTGCGGAAAGCCAGTCGCAGACCAGCTCAAGAAGCGCATCGTCCGAGATTGCCTCAAGTTTTTTTATGCGCGCCAAAAGCGCGTCTGCCTGGCGCTCAAGTTCAAGCGAGGAGAGCACCCCTTCTTCTGACGAGCGCAAAAGCGACTTGTTCTTGGCAAGAAGGGAAACTAAGTCCGAGTGGGTGTCGTGGTATTTTTTGGAAAGTGACTCGTAGGGTGTGTTTGCAATTGAGCAGGCAGTGTCAAGCACAGGCAATAGGAGCAGAGACAACTCCTGCGAGCTGATTTTCAGGGATGGGAAAAGCGAAAGCACGCGCAGGAAGTCTGATGACGCGCGAAGCTCCTGCAACCGCGGGTCGCTGCTGGCAGGGGCTGTTATGCGCAGCATAGCTGATTTTTTGCGCAGGCAGATTTCAAGCGTGGAGATTGGCAGGTTGTGAAAGCCCCTGCGGCTTTTCTTGATTGTTATTGCCGCGCCTGAGACTGACACGCTGTCAAAGCCAAGCCCGCTCAATGCGCGTGTGTCAGGGGGGAATTTGCCAGGGAATCCCACCGGGATGGTGCGCTGGAACGTGAATTGCCCTTGCTTTGCCATTTCATCGCCTCCTTGCGCCTGCACTGCCCTTGCCGCGCTTCGACGGCTTCTTGCGCCTTGAGCTGCCTTTCCTTGGCTTTGCCTGCCTTGCAGCTGTCCTGGCCTTTGACGGCTTGCGAGCCCTTATTTGCCCGGCCAGGCGCCTTTTGCTGCCTTGCCTGCCTGCCCCCCTTTCTTCAAGCACAGCCACTGCCACGCTGCTTTTCGAGCCGTGTGAAGAAAGGGCGGAGAGCAAGTCGCGCTCGGATGCGCCAAGCTCGCGCAGCAGCGATATTGCGGATGCGCGGCTGTGGCCAAATCGTTCAAGCGCAGAAGCAAACTGGCTTGCCTCAAGCGAGAAGCTGTGCCGCTCAAAATCAGACAGCAGATGCGACACCTGCTTGTCAGTGAGCCCGAACGAGAGCAATCGCGAGGAAATCTCGCCGCGCTCGAATTCCAAGTTCATTCCACCACCTCTTAAATGCAGTGCCACCAGGGGCTCTTCACCATCAACCTTGCGCAATACGAACGCTCGCGGGCAGGAGGTTGGCTGTGAAAACTCCAGATGCACAAGCGCCTGCCCGACTGACAATGAATGGGATTCTTCCTCGTAAAAGTCCGAGTAGGCCAGCGAGGAGCGCACATAGTCGCGCTCGGAGGCATGGGTGAGGCGGAAAAGCATCATGGTGCCTGCGTTTGAGAATATGCTCTTGTGGATGTCGGTCGGGCTTTGGGAGGCCACTATGAGGCCAAAACCGTATTTCCTGCCTTCGCGCACTATGGAGACCACGTCCGACCGCTCGTCTGCGGCTATTTTCCAAGCTTCATCCACCACCACAAACAGCCTTGGCAGTGCATGGGGCGAGTAGTCTGAGGCGCGCATGCGCTCTTTCACGAATTGCAGTATGGAAAGGCCTGCAAGCGAGCGCAGTGTTTCGGTGGGGAGAGAGTGCAGGTCCACGCACACCAGGCCTGAGAGAAGGGAAGAAAGCGGAATTGTGGGGGTGGTAAACGAGCCGCCAGATGAAAGAAGCAGGTTCTTTATCCTGTGCGCAGCCTCTGCTGCATCCGCGCTTTTCCTTGCCTGGTGCCCTAAAATGCGCTGCACCGCCTCAAGCGTGGGAGGCTTGCGCTTGCCTGTTGCAGGGCGCCCCATGGAAAAGCCTGCGGCTACGTACGCTTTCTCAATCGCATCCTCTGTCAGGCGGCACTGCGCAGGCGAGGATGAGATGTCCGTGAGTATGCGAAGCGAGTCCATTACCTGGGACATGCGCGCGTGGGGCGCGCCGCCTGCCAAATCAAGCAGGTTGATGCCTTGCTTGCCAAACGAGACCACGCGACCCCCTGCCGAGCGGACCCAGTCAGAGTACTCGCCTGCCCAGTCAAGTATGAGCGCGGACGCGCCAATCGTGAGGCTTGCGCGCGTGATGAACGTTTTCACAAAGTAGGACTTGCCAGAGCCCGTGGTGCCCACCACGCATAGGTGCGGGTTGAGAAGCTTCTTGCTGTTCCAGAAAAAGGGCATTGCCAGGCATTTTGTCTTTCCTATGTAGACTGATTCAGCTGGCGGGGATAGCAGCAGGTCTGGCGAAGGCTCAGGCGGCCGAAGAAGGAAGTTGCGACCGGCCATTTGCCCTGAAAGCACTTGCTGCGCCGAGAGCATGCCGCACATAAGCGAAATGGTGTTTTTCTAAAACCTGCCCACGATTTTCTCCCTAAGAACGTTGAGAATGTCAATTTTTGAGGCTTCGGATGCTATTGTGTTTGAGGCGACTATTTCCTCGGCGCCTGCAAGCTGCAGTTTGGTGTATGCGTCACCCAGGAAAAGCCCGTGCGTGCAGCCGCAGCACACTGATGTCGCCCCTTGCGCAAGCACTGCCTTGGTGGCGCGAATCATTGTTCCGCCGCCGGCTATCATGTCGTCGAGTATCACCACGTCCCTACCCTTAACGTCAAAGTCAGCCTCAAGGGACTCCACGTGGCGCACTGCCCGCTTTTTGTGGTTCTTGTATTCCCCGCGCTTTTTCACCATGCTTTTCCCTTCAGCCTCGCCTACCATGTAGGCTGCGCCCTGGTCAGGGCTTATGAAAAGCGCATTTGGCTTTCTTGCCTTGAAGTAAGAAACAAGCTCGTCTGCGAGCGAGAAGTTGCGCAGCTGCAGCCCCTTGTAGTTAAATACGCCTGCTTTCTTGAGGAAGTGGCAGTCAAATGTCGCTATTGACGTGAAGCCTGCTGCCGAGAGCATCTGCAGCACTATTTCAGCCGAGAGGGCCTCGCCGTGCTTCCAGATCTTGTCCTGGCGCGCATAGGGAAGGTATGGGATGATTGCCTCTGCCCTGTTTGCAATTGCGCCTATGCTTTTGCCCATTATGAAAAGCTGGAGAAGCGATGAATCCTGCTTTGGGTAGCAGCGGTGCAGGATTTGGGTGTTTTTGCCCCGGCATTCCTCCATCCTGTGCATGAATATGTGCGACTCCTTGTCGGGAAAAGTGCGAAGCTCGACGTTGGAGGAGTAGATGTACGAGCAGTTCTGGCTCACCATGAGGTGATATGGCTTGCCGTCAGGAGGGGAGATTTCGGCGGGGATGGGCTTGAACTCTGGCATCTGTTGTGTGCCCTCGGAAGCTTCGGCGACCATAAACCAATTAGGGAGTTTTGGCTTTAAAAGTCTTGGTGCGGAAACGGTTTTGATGGAGACTTTTGTGCGCGCGCAAGGTGCAACTGAATACCTTGTTCTCTTAGCAGTCGTTCTGGTTGTTGCTTTGGTTTCCGTGGCGCTCCTCGGCTTCTTCCCAGGGATGGCAAGTGCTGCACAGATAACGCAATCCCAAATGTATTGGAAGGGCGCGAGTCCGATTTCGATAATCGAGAGTGGGGCGGTGGTGGCTGCTGAATCGGGAGATAGTGTTCTTTATTTGAGATTTAGGAATTCGGGCAGCTATCCAATAAGGATAACCGGCATTGTCGGCGGGGATGGCACAAAAACAACGCAGTTTTGCGGCACCAGCTGCGGGGCGCCATGCCTGGCGAACATAAGCGATTATTTTTACCTGGGGTCAGGGGAAGAAAAATACTTATCAGAGGCTGGTAGGTTTGGCACAGCCTGCAATTGGGTGATAGTATCCATCACCAGTGCCTCTGGCTCGTGGGCTGTCGGTGGCGCGTCCTCAATATGCCAAAATTCCACCGTTTCGCCAGGCGTACTTGATTACAAATCGCTTGGTTTTGAGTATGTTGAGTACATTGACGGGCAGCAGATTACCAAGAAACAGATAGGTAAGGGCCTCATCATAAAATGTAAGCAGCCTTTTTAGCTTCACACCCCCCCAGAAGCACACTGGCTTCTGCTGCGTCCACCCTCAGGCGGTATTTTGCCATGAGAGCTGGCAGGTCGAGCTTTTCACCCTTAATGAGCTTGGCAAGCGAGGCGCCGGTGATTTTTTGCAGTGAGAGCGACGTGGCTGCGCTCTGGGGGGTTGCTTTGCCATCCTTGCACATCTCGCGCAATATGTCCTGCATTGCCGCGCGCGCGAAAATGCCTTCCTGGCAGGCAGCAAGCGCGGAAAGGAGGCGTTCCTCGTCAAGCGCGCGCGTGTCTGTTCCCTCGCGCTTGAGGGAATGCAGCGTGTTGGTTATTGTTGATGCAGCGAGCTTGCCATCTATTCCAGAGTCTATTGCTGTGAGATAGACTGAAAGTTCTGCTGTGGGCGCTCGGCTTTTGTGCGCAGGAGAATGCGAGAGCAGCCCTTTTGCCGCGGAAAGCTGCACTGCAAGCTCGGTTGGAAGCGTGGAAAGCGCATCTTTTGCCTCCGCTTCGGCGTTGAGGATGGCTGCCGCCGCTTCCTTTGCTTCTGATAGCATTTCCTTTGTTATTGTGATTGGTTCCACGTCGGTTTCAGGGTACATGCGCGCGCGGCCAGGCAATGGGCGCATGTAGCTTGAGGTGCCGTCAGGGTTGGCGCGCCTTGTTTCTTCTGCTATTGAGAATTTCATGGCTCGGCCGAATGCGGCAAAAAGCGCTGCGCGCGCTTTTTTCTCGTCAGCAACAACCAGAAGGAAGGCGTCTTCTTCCTTGAGGGAAAGCGCCATGCGAAGCTCGGATATTTCATCGTCTGAAAAGCCGTATTTTTCCATGTTTTCGTCCGAGTGCACCAATCCGCGCACGCCATAAGCGCGCGCGTAATCCGCAAGCTCGCTGCCAAAGCGGCGGTTGGGGGATATTTCCTTGTCAAGCAGCCCGGCGTATTTTGGGAGGGGCATTGCAAACACGTGCGCTTTGCCTTTTAGGGCTTTTGCCACCAGTTGGCACTGCGTGCCTGAGAATAGCTCTGTAACGTCAAATATGCTTTCTTTGAGGGCATTGCTGCCAATGCGCAAGCGCGCCTTGGAGAGTATGGCAAGCAGCTTTTCCTGGCGCTGCACCTCAAGCTCCACAGTAAGCGCAATGAGCGACAGGTCCTGCACGCCCTTTATTTCCACGCGCGCGCCTTTGGGAGTGGAGATGTTGAGGTCCTGGCGTATGGTGCCTATCCCCCTGCTCACCATGCCTGTTTTGCGAAGCAGTGTGCCTATTGCAAGCGCAGCTTCCTCTGCCTCTTTGCCTGAATGCAGGTCAGGCGAGGTGGCAATTTCAACAAGGGGAATGCCCAGGCGGGTCAAGTCGTATTGTGCTCGGCCTTCTTTGCCTTCCATTATGCCGGCGCTTTCCTCCTCTATGCAGATTGCCTGGATTGGAAGACTACCAGAGGGAGTGTTGATGGCGCCGCCAATGCCTGCAATGGCCGTTCGCTGGAAGCCGCTGGTGTTGCTGCCGTCAATCACGTTCTTGCGCATGATGTGAAGCTCGTCCACGGGCTGGGAGGAGAGAAGGGAGCAGATTGTGAGAGTGGCATGCAGCGCCATAGGTGAAAGTGGATGAGGGGGTTCCTCGTCAGACTCTACCAGGCAGGTTGAGGGGGCAGGCGCTTTGTAGGCAAATGTACGGCTGCGGCTTGCCTCTGCTGCAGAGGCGGCATCCACCTCGCCAAGCTCTGAGCGCACTGTGTGCAATCTGCGGGTGAAGTGCTCGCATTCGCTGCTTTCTTCCTCTGAAGGGAGGCAGGAGCAGAAAAGCTTCCTGCCTGAGAGCCGCTGGTGTATTTCAAGGCCGCAGAGCATGGCATCACGAGTCAAATTGAAAGTCAGAAGTCAAAGTCCACTATTTCTGAGCGCGCGGAAATTTCGCCTGCAATGTTTTTCTCCATAAGCGTGCGTATTTTCTCCATTTTCTTCTCGCGCGCAAGCACCCACATTAGCTTCACGTACGCCGCCTCGGGCGTGAAGTCGCACAAATGCCCGATTACGCCAGCCTCGGCAAGCACTCGGCCAGAGGAATAGACATCGAGGTTGATGCGGCCGTAAATCGTCTGCGGCGCAATTGCCACCGGGATGCCGGATGAGATGAGCGCGGAAATCTCCTTGAGGATAGGTACTGCTTCCTTGTCTGACGATGTGTTTGTTGGCACATGCCCAAGCCCGGTGCCTGCTATTACCACTCCGTCGTATTTTGAGAGGGACGCTATCATTTCCGGCTTTATGCCTGGATAAGTGTAGATAAGGGCAACTTTTGGGTTGAGTTTTGTGTCTAAAGTGAGCGTGCCGGAGTTGCGCGGCTGCGCAAGGGGCGAGATTTTCTCGAATTTGCCGGCAAGGGGGATGATGCGCGCTGCAGGCCTGCAGTTTATGGAGCGGAAGGCATCGCGGCGCGAGGTGTGCATCTTTCTCACCTTGGCGCCAAAGTGAAGGAGGCAGGCGTCGTCAGACAGGTTTTCGTGCATGCAGAGGAAAACGCCGGACAGGTCCGAGTCTGCGCCAAGAAGCGCGGATTGCATGTTAAGCGCCGCGTCGGATGAGCTTCTGTCCGAGCTTCTCTGGCTGCCTGTGAAAATTACAGGGCACGGTAGGTTTTGAAGCATGAAGCAAAGCGCAGCTGAGGAATAGGACATTGTGTCGGTGCCATGCGTGATTACCACCCCTTGCGCGCCGTCCTTTATTTCATCAGCCGCTGCCTGCGCGAGTTTTTGCCAATGTGTTGACATAATGTCCTCAGACATCAGGGAAAATACGTTGCGGGCACGAAGGGGCTTTTTTGAAAGGTGGGCAAATGCATCCACCAGCTCCTGTGGGGAGGTTGCTGCGTCCACTGCGCCTGTCCGGTAGTCAATGCGCGAGGCAATGGTGCCGCCGCAGCCAAGTATGGTGAGGAAGTCTTTTTTTGGAGAGGCATGCGCGCGCACCTGCGCTGCTGATGATGGGGGCTTTCCAGTTTCAAGAACCTCAACTTTGGCGCCTTTTGCGCTTACCCCTATGTTGTAGCCAGAGGGGAGCTTGATTGAGAGCGTTTGCGGGTTGTTTGACGGAAGGAGGATTCCTTTGTGCTCGCCTGTTTCACAGGAGACTGTGACCAGGTCGCCCGGCTTGCCGCCTGAGGCAGGCGCCTTTGTGGTTTTTGCCTTTGCCATGCCCTGATTTGGGCGCCGCAGTTTTAAATGACTTGGGGGCTGAATAGGCGCATGGGGATTGAGGAGAAGCTGCGCGAGCTGGAAGAGGAGATGGCGCGCACCCAGAAGAACAAGGCTACAGAGTACCATATTGGCTTGCTGAAGGCGAAGATTGCAAAGCTCAAGCGCGAGATAATCGCGCCCAAAAAATCAGGCATCAGGACAGGCGGGTTTGACGTAAAGAAAAGCGGGGATGCCACAGTTGTTTTCATTGGGCTGCCCTCGGTGGGGAAGTCCACCCTTCTTAATGCGCTTACCGGCGCAAAATCGAAAATAGCATCCTATGCATTTACCACGCTTACCTGCATCCCCGGCGTGATGGAGTATAATGGCGCAAAGATACAGCTCCTTGACTTGCCAGGCATTATTGTGGGCGCAAAGGAAGGCAAAGGCAGGGGAAAGGAAGTGCTTGCCGTTGCAAGGAATGCCGACCTTGTTCTCATATTGCTTGATGTTTTCCAGCCAGGGATATTGGCGAACATAAAGGAGGAGCTGGCTGGCATCGGCATCCGCCTTGACGATGAGCCGCCAAAAATATATATCACCAAGAAATTGCGCGGCGGGGTTGAGATAAATTCCACTGTGCCACTCACAAAGCTGAATGAGAAGATGATTACAGGCGTGATAAATGAGTATGGAAT
This sequence comes from Microcaldota archaeon, assembly GCA_964650545.1. GTDB lineage: Archaea > Micrarchaeota > Micrarchaeia > Anstonellales > Anstonellaceae > UBA10161. The sequence goes on from CAZYTZ010000024.1 coordinate 13,863, forward strand.
GCACAATGCGTCGGTTGTCTTTCGCGAGGATGCGAACGTGGATAGGCTGATTGACGTGCTTGCAGGCAACCGCAAGTACAACCGCTCGCTGGTTGTCCTGAATAAGGTGGATATGGTCAGCAAGGAGTACCTGAAGAATCTGGACTTCGAGTTCCTGCCTGTTTCTGCGGAAAAATCCCAGAATATCGAGGAATTGAAAAAAGCCATTTTTGACGGCTTGATGATGATGAGAGTGTACACCAAGCCGCGCACGGACGTTGCTGACCTGAAGGAGCCCATGATGATGAGGACGGGGGCCACCATCAAGGATGCGTGCGGCAGGCTGCACAGGGACCTGGTGCGCGACTTCAAGTATGCGCTGGTGTGGGGCAAAAGCGCGAAATTCCCAGGGCAGAAGGTGGGCCTGCAGCATGTGCTGCAGGAAGGGGACATTTTCAGCATTATCAAGAAGCAGGGCTGATGATTTTATTTTTTCTTTATCTTCCTGTTCATCGCAAACTTGCCCGTGCTCTTCCTGAAGCCGATGCGCTCGGAGAAGTCGAGGATCTTGATTTCATTGCCGCGCTGGATGGCACTCACCACGGGGTCGCCCTTGCTGTTTGACAATGTGAGCTCAGTTTGCCCGGGCGCCACAGTCACCGTCATGCGTTGATTCCTGCCGTGCAGGTCGAATTCAAAACTAGATGCCTTGCCGTCGGAGGAAACGCGCACTTCCTTTATCCTGTCCCACGGAATTTCACTGTGGCGCGGGAATTTTTCTTTGCCCATTTGATCAACTACTGGCCGATTATCATTTTCGCTTGCTTGGGCTCGAAAGGCACAGCTTGTGGGGCGGTTTTGGCTAGGGCCGCCGTGTCAAAGGTCTTGTAGATGCTATCGAGTGACCGCACTATGTTTGCGCCTGTTTTTGTGTTTGTTGATATTGCCTCCACCGCCATGTGCCCACCTCAGAATTTCTCGTGCGTGACTTCACTGTTCTCCTCTCGCAGTATCTCAACGAACTTGCCGTCCTTGACAAGCGAAAGCTCGGTGAAATTCTTGCCCACGCGCAGAGTGAATATTTTTATAGCGCCGTCGACCTCGAGCTTCACGGAATAGACCGCGTTGTTTCCCTTTTTTTTCTTAGGCACGCTTTTCAACTCCTATTGCGGTTTTCATGCTTGCCAGCACTGCCGGGTTTTTGTTTGACTCTGCCACGTATGATGCAAGTTCTTTTTTTATTACAGAATCGAATGGGAACTGGTCCGCCACCTTGGCAAGGAAAATGAGGGTTTCCTTGTTGCGTTCTATCGTGGTATTCTTTGTGACGAAAAACAGGTTTTCCCCTAATTTAGGGCGTTGCTTTCCAGTCTTGAATGGGGGGAGTTCAAGCATTGCCTCGTATGCCATGCAATATTTGTATAGACTGCGCCTTATATAGCTTTTCGTCAAATCCTGCTTTATGAGGGCATCTGAGCTGGTGGCGCACCTGCGCAACAAAGGAAAGAAAAAGAACCTTGTTAGCATGGCAAAGTTCGGCATCAACGTAGAAAATGCATATGGCGTTTCTATCCCCGAGCTTCGCAGGCTTGCGCGCAATATTGGCCCGCACCATAGGCTGGCTTTTGACCTTTGGAGGACCAAGATACACGAGGCCAGGATACTTGCTGCTTTTATTGAAGACTATAAGCTGGTGACTGAGAGGCAGATGGAGGAATGGGTGCACGACTTTGACTCCTGGGACATGTGCGATTCTGTTTGCGGCAGCCTGTTTGACAAGACTGAGTTTGCGAACAAGAAAGCAATGGAGTGGAGCTCGCGCAAGGAGGAGTATGTGAAGCGCGCAGGCTTTGTGCTCATGGCGTGCCTTGCAGCGCACAATAAGCACGCAAGCAGGAGCACTTTTGAGAAGTTTTTCCCAGTCATTGTGCGCGAGTGCAGAGATGAGCGGAATTTTGTGAAAAAGGCGGTTAACTGGGCGCTGCGGCAGATTGGCAAGCGGAGCCTGTCGCTTAACCGCGAAGCGATTCTTATCGCGCAGGATATTGCCAAAATCGACTCTCCTTCTGCAAAGTGGATTGCCTCAAACGCGCTTCATGAGCTGGAAAGCGAGGCTGTGCAGAAACGGCTGACAGAGTAGGGCAGGCAGCAGCATTTATAACATTGCCAAGAGTTTTTTTGCCATGGCACGTGTTGGGGAAGCGCTGGCGCGCAAGGAAGTTATCCTATTCCTCGTTCTTGCATTTGGCTTTAGCGCAGTATTCTATTTCCTCATCCCGGGCGCCCAAACCAAGTCCGACGCTTTGCTTCTTACAGTAAGCCTGATGTGGTGCCCTGCGCTCGCAGCAGTCATAACCCGCCTGTACTGCCAGAAAAACCTTCAGGGATTTGGCATTGGGTTGGGGGATAGGAAATGGCAGCTTGCAGGGATTTTCGCCCCCATTGCAATTGGGCTTGTTATGTTTGGCGCAGTATGGCTTGCGTTTGGCGCGTTCAACTGGCAGGCTGCTATGCAGGCTTTCTCGTTTTCTTTCCTGCCCACGTTTGCATTCATGCTTGCATTCAACCTGTTTGCAGCAATGGGGGAGGAATTCGGCTGGCGCGGTTTGTTGGTGCCTGAGCTTTCAAAATTCATGGGTTTCACCAGGCTTGCGCTTCTGAGCGGAGCCATTTGGATGGCATGGCACCTTCCCCTGATAATATTTGGCACATACCATGGCGAAGGGGCACTCTGGTATTCGCTTGCAATGTTCATCCCATCAGTAATTGGGAGTGGCGTTGTGCTTGCATGGCTGAGGCTGAAGTCAGGCAGCGTATGGACTGCGGTATTCTTCCACGGAATCTGGAATTATTTCATACAGCAGTTTTACCCAATGCTCACCGTCCAAACGCCGGCAACTGAAATGATAACCGGGGAATTTGGCTGGGCGTCGGTAGTGGTATACGCTGCCCTGGCGCTTGTTGCCTGGCATTGCAGGGGCATGCTGCCCGGCGCTGATTCTGGGAAAGGGAAGAAAAACGAAAAAAAATAAAGAAAAAGGGAGAAAAAGAAGAAAGAAACTCAGATAGCCCCGACTTGTTTTCCAGCGATTATTGCCGCCACGAGCA
>CAZYTZ010000025.1:0-16309 GCA_964650545.1 Microcaldota archaeon
ATGTATGGGGTTTCCGACCGGCAAATGCGCACCACCAGCTCGACAAGCGGGGGGATTGCTATTGGCGGAACCACGTCTGCTTGCGCAAACTCCACAGGCTCGCCGGGCGTGCTCACGCTTAATAGCATGGGATTCGAGTATATCATGTACATTGACGGGCAGCAGATAACGAAAAAGCAGATTGGCAAGCAAGTGATAATCAGGTGCCTGCCGCCGCAGTGAGTGATGGCAACGTAGGTTTGGCGCGCCGCGGCGAAAGCTTTAAACGGTTGCGCGGGGAAAATGGCTTGTGGATGGTGGAAACCGCATCTACACTGTGATTTCCCTTGCGGGCGGCCTTTTTTGCCTTGCTGCAAGCCTGTTTTTCGGCTCTGCCCCCGCTGCCGCAGCAGGCGCGCTATTTTTCTTCCTGTCCATTGTTGCATGGAAATACGGCTATGCGCTTTACCCTTACTTTGCAAAAAATGCAAAGCTTGTGGAGATTGGGCGGAACTTTGAGATTCCCCCATCGCAAGACGTGGTGGTAGGCAAGGAAGGTGGCAGCTTCCTGGCAACCGTCTTTCTTGCCGCGCGCCTGTACGAGTCTGCGTCAGATGGCGGTGCCGCGCAGGCAGGGAAGATGTTTGAGCGCGCTGTTTCGTCTTCAGGCTTCCCGTTCAAGGTGTGCTGCCTTGTGTGCCCGCTTTCGCTTCGCGCTGAGCTTGACGAGATGAGGGAAAAAAGAAGCCTGGCTGAGTCGCGCAGGGAAAAACTGGCGGCTGGGAAGGGGAACGAGTCTGAGAGGGCGAGGCTGGAGCGAGAGATTGCCATGTGGGGAAGGCAGATAGAGAAGCTCACCACTGGCGAAAAGCCGCTTGAGGTTGTCTTCTACCTTTCCACCACTGCGGATGGCAGGACAAAGGACGAGGCGGTTTCCCGCGCGCGCCAGCAGGGAGAGGAGCTGTCGGTGGTTGTTGGGTCAGCTTTGTCCTGCGAAATCGCGCAGCTGAAAGGGGAGGAGATGAAGCGCGTTTTCTGGTGGGACTTTTTCGGCCCAACCACGCGCGAGGATTTGGCAGACCAGATGTTCTGATTACTTTGGTATGGCAAGGGCCGCTGCAAGCAGGAAAGCAAGCAGCACGCCTACCGAAAACGAGATTGCGACCTTGGCCTTGCCGCATGCGCACAATGAGTCTGGCAGGAGCTCTGCAAATGTGACGAAAATCATTGCGCCTGCCGAGAATGCAAGCGCGAATGGCGTGGCTGCAGCCACTGTTGCGAGGAATAAGAAGCCCACGATTGCCGCTGCGAACTCCACAAAGCCTGAGAACGCACCCCAGAAAAATGAGCGGCGCTGGCCCATGCCATATGCTGCCAGCGGGGCGGATACTATAAGCCCTTCAGGCACATCCTGTATTGCAATGGTGCCTGCCACCAGCCAGCCAAGCGAGGGCGAGGCGGCAAACGCGGATGCGATTGCAAAGCCTTCTGGGATGTTGTGGAGTGTTATTGTTCCTGCCAGGAGCGCTGCCTTTTTCTTTTTTTGCTTCATTGGCGCGCGCTTCATGAATGCGTGCGCGTGCGGCAGCAGCCTCTCCAAAACGTAAAACGCGCACAGGCCCAGCACAAGCCCTGCGATTGCCACCATGTCGCCGGAGATGGCGTGCGACTGGATGAGCATCTCAAGCGCGGAAAACACCATCACGCCGCCTGAAAAGGCAGTGAGCAGCGCGAAAACCTTCCCGCGCTCGTCTTTTATTGGAAGCATGAGTGCCGCGCCTAGCGCGGTTGCGAAAAAAGCGAGCGATGCGCCTAGGAAAAGTTCAAAAAAGGACATAAAAAGCACAGGAACTACTTTTTCTTAACCTGTAGATCTGAGAGGATATAGGGCATTATATTTTCATCAAAGTACTTGCCACAGAGCCCCTTCTCTTTTGGGAAGTATGATTCAAGATCTTTCACTACTGCCGCTCTTAGTAGGTTGAGATCCACCTTATAATTTGCGCCACCCACGTTTTCGCCAAGAACCGAGCCGACATGGTATTGGATGCAGTATTTTGCAATGTCTGAAACATCAGTGGTGCCTTTCTTTTTCGAAGCATCTTCCTGATTTATGATGTTTTTCAATGTGGTGTTTCTTGCGGCAAGGTCATTTGCAAAATATCCACTATCCCCCCTGGTTGGAAGCTTGTCCAAGTTGATAACAATGGGCTTTTTCGAAGGAATCTGCTCCAGGTCGAATTGTTTTTTGGTTGTTGCAGTTTTGTACATCATGTCGAACAAAAATACCATTTTATCACCTTGTCATTTCACTTTGCCTGCTCGCCCGCCTTTGCGTAGAGGTTGCAGATGTCAATATCATCCTGCTCAGTGAGGACATCGCAGATGCTGGGCTTTTTCACGCGCAGCGCGACTTGCGTGATGCAGCTTGCGCGCGTGGAGGGGTCTGTAATCGAAACGCAAGGAGTCATGTCGTTTGTCTGCACTGCCTGCGTGAATGACTGCGCGTCCTGGCCTGAGATGCCAGGCGGGAGGTTTATTGACGTATTGGCAGGCGGCTGTATTGGAAGTGAGACATTGCCAAGTGGGGAACTTGGCAATTCGGGCAACACAGGCGGCAGTTGAGGGGCGCCAGGCTCGGCAACTGCGAATATGCTGTCGCGCTCGCGGGAGTTCATGTTCTCAACAATATTCTGCGCATTTGAGTCTGAAGAGTCGCGCAGGCATTTTTCCCTCTGAGTAAGGTTGGAAAGCGGATAGCAGTTGTAGGGGTTTTGCTCAAGGACTGCGTTCACGTAGATGCAATTTGCCAGCTTGTCTGAAGACGCGTTGGCGCATGCTGCAGGGGCGATGGCTTGCGTGCAGCCGAAAACGGCAAGCAGCGCAAGCGAAAACAGCACGGAGGCGGCAAAATGAAGCTTCATGGCACTATTGTTGCCGCAAGAGTTTAAATTAATTCACAACAAAAGCCGAGCCATGTTCAAGGACCTGTTCTACCCGAGGCAGGCGGTGCTCGTCACTGCCTCGTCAAGCGAAAAGGCGAATATCACTGCCGTTGAGTGGATAATGCCTGTTGGCGAAAAGCCGCCTATGCTTGCCCTTTCGCTCCACAATACCTCGCTGACTTTGGACCTGATGTGCACATCCATGGAATTCGTGGTGGCAATTCCCACTGAGAAGCTGCGCGAGGCTGTTCTCCTGTGCGGCTCCACTTCCGGCAAGTTCATAGACAAATTCTCAGAGGCGGCACTCACGCAAGTGAAGGCGAAAAAGGTTTCCGCCCCGCTAGTGCTTGAGGCTGCGGCAAACATCGAGTGCAAGGTGCTCAACTACACAAGCGCCGGCGACCACACGCTCGTGGTGGGCGAAGTGGTCGAGACCAGCCTGCCAAAGGAAAGCAGGGAGTTCGCCCCCCTCATGTTTTCCGCCACAGAGAAAAAGTATTCGCAGAAAGTGCCTGAAAAGCCACCTGCCTGATCAGCTGCTGTTTTTTGGCAGCGTAATGCGGTTGATGTATTTTACCTCGACGCCTTCGTTGTTGACATACTCCTCGTAGCCACACTCGAAATAGTTGTAGCTGCGGCTGTATTCGTTGTAGGGCCCGTTTATGCAGCAGGGCAATATGGTGCAGTTGGTTGCCACATACTCGTCATAGCCGACATAGCCTCCTTTTGGCTTTTCGGCATTGCACCCCCCGCCAAAGTATTCCTGCCAGTGCATCCTGTAGAATTCCATGTTGCGGTCAGTGCAGAACCAGTCAAGGTGCTCTGGGAAATATGATGTGTATTTCCTTGAGAAAGAATAGGCTTTGATGGTGGAACTATCATTGGTTGCGTTTGTTGCATTTGCTTTTGGCGCGCTGATTGTGGTGTTGGCTTTGGGCGTGGTTGTTGCATTTGCTTTTGGAGTGGTTGTGGTGTTTGCTTTGGTCGTGTTTGCTTTGGGCGCGGTTGTAGTGTTGGCTTTTGCAGTTGTGTTTGGGAAGACTGTGCTCGCGTTTATCAGGAGCTTGGATGCCTCTTCGAACATCTTGCCGCTGCAATCTGCGCCAGCATAGTCGCTGGAGGAATAGCTGCCTGCCTTCCACCTGTTAAGCAGCGCAGTCAGGTCCCCTGTGTTGAATTTGCAGGTGCCGTCCATGCCAACAGCAAGCCTGGCCTGTTGAGTGGATTCTGCCTCCTGCTTTCGTATTTCCTCCATTGAGACGCCTTTTGCAAGCGCAGATACCACCGTGGCATCGCCAAGCTTCACGCTTGAGTCCTCGGTCCTTACATAAAGCGGGCATTTGCCCCCCTCTGTGCTCTTTATTTCCAAGTAGGAAGACGAGGACACTATCATTCCCAAGAAATCAGCGGTGGTGTTGGATATTGCCTTTGCAGGCTTGCATTCTTTCGAGGCATCCGCCAGGCATCCAAGGCTGCTGCCGCAATCAAGGGGCTCTGCTGCTTTTTGCACTGGGTTTTGCGGCGTGGCGTTGGCATTTGGCTGCTCCGGGGTTGGTTGCTGTGCAATGTTGTTCGTGGGCACGACCACGAAAAAGTAGTATGCAGCCCCGGTGGCAATGAGTAGGACGATTATTGCTATTATTGGGATGAATTTCTTGATGCCGCCTGCTGGCTTTGCTTGCTGCGGCGCAGCAGCAGGAGTCTGGGCAGGTGCCGGTAAACTGGGGTGCTGCTGGGCAGTTGGAACTATAGGGGGAACTACCTGCCCTGCAGGCGGGAGGGTTGCTTGTGTGGCAGCTTTGGGAACCTGTGGCTGGGCAACAGGCACGGGTGGAGTGGCTGCCGCCTGTGCTGGAGGAGGTGGCGTTGCTTGTACATGGGATGATGGTGTGTTTTGAGCTGGAGATTGTGCCACAGGTTGCGGCTCTGGCTGTGAAGCAGGCTGTTTTTTGCCGAAAATTGACGAGAAGAACGATTTCTTTTCAGGCTGCTGCAAATCGATTTGTTTTACAGGGGGAGGTTGCGCGGTTTGCTGTGCTGGTTGGGGGTTTTGGATAGTAGGTTGGGTGGGTGTTTGTAGAGAGGTTGTTTGCGGGCTTTGTGCTGGTTGGATTGGAGGGGGTTGAACAGGGGGCACTTGTGCTTGTAGCGGCTGGACAGGTTGTGGGGCTTGAGAGGCAGGCTGCTGTGCAGGAGCTTGCGTTTGGGGGGGCTGAGCCACTGGCTGTTGAGCTGGAGGCTGCGGCTGCGCAGGGGCGGACTGCTGCTTTGGCTCAGGCTGGCTTGTCAGCTTCTTTGCCTTGATTTCCGCAAGCGCATCGCCGATTGCAGCCTGTTTCCAGCCCACAGACAGGAGCTGCTGGGTTATCTGGTCATCGGACCTTTTGTTTTTCCGAGCTTTGAGGATGAAAGCTATGAGCTTTTCGTTGACCATGAAACCACAGGGTAAAAGCTCAGTAATCACTTAAAACTCTTCTGGCTACTGCAAGAAACTCGTCTTGAATGGGACGAAGTAGATTTTTCGAAAATCCTGGGCGCTTACTAATCTCATTGGGGGCTTGTGACATGCTCTCGCATATAAATGGCGTGAGCTTCCTGTTTCATCGACGTTTCCATACAAACATCTTCACAGTCTTTACTTCCCGAATGTCCTTCGGTAGCTCTTTTGAGTATGTTGTGCGCCGCGTTTAGATCCCTGTCCATATGATTACCACAAATCAGGCAGTCGTATGTTCTGACTGTCAGCGGCATGTCCTTTTTGCTTCCGCATTGGCAGCACATTCTTGTCGTATCCTCAGGATTGACAAATAGAACTTCGCAACCAGCGCTTTCAGCCTTGTAGCGCAGCATGTTTGTCAACTCTCCCCAGCTAGCATCGTTTATCTGCTTGCCAAAGCCCTGTGTTATGAGTTCTTGCGTTGTCAGGGCTTCCAGAGCAATAAAAGAGTATGAATTGACTAGGTGAGAAAGCCTGTGCAGAAAATCTCTTCGAGTGTTCTTGAGCTTCTCGAACTCGATGGCGACCAACCTACGGGCTTTCTCCCTGTTCCTGCTTCCCTTTTTCTTGCTATCCTTTTTTCTTTGCAGGAATGTTATCTTTTTCTGGTGTTTTCGGATGTGCCTCGGATTCTGGATTATCATGCCGTTTGAGAAGGCGGCTAGGTGTTTCAGGCCAAGATCCATGCCAACCCTTGGCTTGCCATTGGATGGTTTGATGGTGGGAATTTCTTCGACTGTAAAGCAGGCAAACCATTTTCCAGAAGGCGTTCTCTTGAGAGTTAGTGTCTTTATCTTGCCTTTAATCTCCCGGTGCTGCACGATGTTGATTTCGCCAAAAGGAGTGACCTTGAGCTTCTTGCCAAGAGAGAACCCCGATTGGGGATAGAACAGGCTGTTCATGTTGTTGGTGGATTTGAAACGCTGGAAGCCTGCTTTTTTGTCCCCTATTGTTCTGAGTTTGACAAAGCGCCAGATGCCTTTTTCAATACTGGAGCCCAGCCCCTGTGCAACTTGGGAATACATGCCTGATTCTTTCGTCATGGCGGCAATGGTGTTCCTTGTTGGAAACTTGTCGAAGCTTTTGTAGGTTTCCTTGCAATGCTCGAGAAGGTTGTTCCAGAGATTCTTTGCCAGCCAGAGGTGGGTGCCAAGAAGCCTCTCCTGCGTCTTTGAAGGATAGACTCTGAAACGGTAAATTTTCATGACGTTATTCTTCATTTTTTCTTTATATTGGTTTTGGAAGTAGGATGCCGGTGCCGCTTCCATATCACGACGGAGGAGTGTTGGCTCATCCGTAATGAATTTTAAGTGCTTGTAGAGAAAACCTTTCCATGGCGCCGCTCGTGGTAATCTCATCCGAAAATGAGGCAAGCCGGAACATACTGCGCTCGCTGCTCTCATCAGGCATTGGCCTTGTGGAGAAGGGGACGCGCTTCTGGTCCTGCCCCTTGCTCGACGTTGCTGAGTATGATGGGCTCATAGTGGACATTGTGCCAGAGCATGATGCTGACTGCTACATATTCGCAAGCACGCACAAAAGCGAGAGCGCCAGGCCCTGCTTTACAGCGCACACGCCAGGCAACTGGGGCGAGGCGGGCTTGGGAGGGAAGCCGTGCACCCTGAATGTGGCAAGCGCTGCCCGCGTTGCGGCTGCTGTGAAAAAAATGAAGGAACTTTCAGATACCTCACTGGGATGGGAAGTTGCAGTGGAGGTGGATCACCACGGGCCCACGCTTGAAAAGCCTGTTCTCTTTGTGGAGATTGGCAGCTCTGAGAAGGAATGGAGTGTGCCGGAGGCAGGCAGGATTTGCGCGCAGGGAGTGATTGCCGCCGCGCAGGCTGCGCCTGTTGCCGAGGCGTGCATTGGCTTTGGCGGCACGCATTACTGCCCAAAGTTCACGCGCACTGTGCTTTCCGGCACGCCCCTCGGGCACATCATTTCAGGCTACTTGCTTGAAAGGGACGGCGTGAGCGAGGGGATGGTGAAACAGGCAATTGACAGGAATGACTGCAAAATCTCTCGCGCGCTTCTTGACTGGAAGGGAATAAAGGGGGAAAGGAGACGCGAGCTTGTGGGGTGCCTGGAAAGGCTGGGTATTAAATGGGAGAAGGCGTAGATAGAATGATGCAGATGCAAACGCGCGCGCAGGGCGCCACACAATCGTGCTCTGGCACGATTTATTGCCCCTTGGTCGGCCAAGGGGCAACCGAGTACCTGGTTCTTCTTGCAGTTGTGCTGATTGTCGCGCTTGTTTCCGTTGCGCTGCTTGGTTTCTTTCCGGGGATGGCGAGTGACGCGCAGTACACACAATCACAGGCATACTGGCAAAGCACGAGCCCAATAGCTGTGGTCGAGTCGAGCGCGATGAACCATCCAAGCGTCCAGACAATTTCGTTCATCTACCTGAGAATCAGGAACGCAGGCACCTACCCCATCAGGATAACCAAGCTGCTTGGCAATGGAGACAACATTACGCAGATAATAAGCGCTGCCGGGTGGACATACTCGAACATCAGTGATTTGTACTACATGGCGCCGGGCGAGGAGAAATATTTTGGAAGGATGGTGTTTGCTGGCGTGCCTGCTGAGAGAATAATCACTTTCGGTGCATGGGATGTGCCGAGCCTGGCCCATCCTGCCTCGACTTGCGCGCTTGACGGGACTGGCATTGCTTCTATGAAGGACTTTGGGTTTGAGTATATCGGGTACATTGACGGGCAGCAAATCACCAAGCGCGAGGTTGGCGCAAAGCCCATAATGCTGCGGTGCCAGCCGTGGTAGGCAGCCACTGGCAACCTACTTGCGTCGCTTATTTAAACCACCAGCCGGCAAAAAACAGGCATGGCAGACCTTCTCTTCTGCTCACACTATCCTTTTTCCTCTGCTGCCAAGGCACATGTGAGCGAGCGCAGGATGGAAATAGTCTCATCTTACGTTGAGAAGGCCGAGGGGCGCGTGCGCGAGGCCATAGTTTCCGGGAAGGTAGGAAAGGTGCCTGCGCTGTCAGAGGCACAGGAGGAGGAACTGGCGCTTTACGCAATTGCACGCATGATAGTCTCGTGCGCGAATAACCGCTACTTGATAAACCGGTATGCAGTTGCTGAAGCGAAGAAAACCGGCAGCTACCTGTCGTCTGACGCTTCCGCGCACCCAGAGTATGTTGATGCGGTTGCTGCGGAATTCGGCATAAAATTCGAGAAAGCCGGCGCGCTGTTTCTGGTGCCGCTTGGCAAATACCTGACATACACTCCACGCTCCATTGACTACAAGCTGGCAAACCGCGAGGTTGCTGCTGGAAAGGTAAAGGTAAGCAGCCATGAGCGCGTGCGCATTTTGGAGGAGGCTGTAAGGAAGAAAATCGAACGCGAACTTCCCATACGCGCCGCTTTCCCGGGAGAGGTGAAAGCGGCAGGTGCGCGCGTGCTGGCGCTTCTTCCAAAACTGGAGGCAAACGTTGTGAAGGTGGGGCAGGAAAACTACCCGCCCTGCGTGAACAGGATGATTGAGGAATTGGCGCTTAACGTGAACCTTCCGCACACTGCACGCGTGGCGCTTGGCATTTACCTTGTGAAAGCCGGCATGCCCACAGACAGGATTTTGGGGATTTTCAGAAGCGCCCCTGACTTTTCCGAGAAAACCACGCGCTATCAGGTGGAGTATTTGCGCACCAAGGGATATTCCATGCCCTCGTGCTCCACCATGGACAGTTATGGCGCGTGCGTGGCAGAGTGCAGGTGCGGCACGCCCCTGAATTACCGCACCAATGTTCATGGAAGGGCACTAAAAAAAGAGGAGGAAACTAAATGAGCGGGCTTGTGCAAAGCAGTGAGGAAAAGTTCCTTCGGAAAAAGTTTTCCGATTACTATGGCGCCAGCTCGGTTTCTGTGCGGGGCTTGGAAAAGCGCGAGTTCGGAGTTGGCGGCTGGGAGAAGAAAATAGAGTTCCGCCATCTTGCCTTCAAGAATGAAAACGAGCTTCGTGCGCGCCTCGTTGCCGAAGCGCCGCTTTACATTTCCCACTCTGTTGCCTATTATGAATTCCCCGACGCAAGGCCGATGCCACGCAAGAATTGGGAAGGCTCGGACTTGATATTCGACCTTGATACTGAGGCGCATTCATGCGGCAAATTCACCTGCCAAAAGTGCCTTGATGGGGTAAAGCAGGATGCGATAAAGCTCATTGAGGAGTTTTTGCTTCCTGACTTTGGCTTTTCAAAAAGCGAGCTCGCTGTGAATTTTTCCGGAAGCAGGGGCTACCATGTGCATGTGGTGTCAGATGCCGTTTATGACCTGGGCAGGGAAGCAAGGCGTGAAATTGCAGACTATGTTTCAGGGACTGGCCTGTCGTTTGAGAGGCTGTTTTGGAACGAGGGGAAGAAGTTCTTTGGCCCGACGCCTGGCCAGGGGGGCTTTGGCGGCAAGTTCGCACGGGCTTTTCTTGCAAAGCTTGATGACGACGCGTTTGCCATTTCCATTGCGCGCAAGCTGAAAAAGCCCGAAGAGCGCGAAAAGCTGAAAAGTTCGATTGGGAGGGGCAACTGGGACAACATCGGCATTGCGAACCGCGAGAAAAAGCTTGGCGAGAAGTTCGATGAGATGAAACTTACAATGGCAGGGCGCATTGATGCCAATGTCACGGCAGACACCAGCAAGCTCATTCGCATGCCGGACTCCTTGCATGGGGGAAGCGGGTTTGCGGCAAAGAGGCTTGCTTCGCCTGATGCCATTGCATCGTTTGAGCCCATGAGAAGCGCGGCAGTTTTTGGCAGCAAGCCTCTGAGGGTGAAGGCGACGGAAGCGATACCTGCGCTGAACATACAGGACTTTTCATTCGGCCCGTTCGGGGCAGGGGAAGCGCGCGAGTTGCCCGAGGCTTGCGCAGTCTATTTGCTTTGCAAGAAAGCTGCAGTGCTTGCCTAAGCGCCGTACAGCCCGCCTTTTATCACGTTTTCAGCACCGCCTTTTTCGCGCGGCTCTTTTCTTTTCGTTCTTTTCCTCAGCACCATGCAAGTGGAAACCGCGTTGGTGAAAAAGACAGTGAAAAGCGCAAGCAATGGCAGATCAATTGGAAGCATGATGCCGGCGGCTGAAAGCTCGCCTGCCGCAATCACCGCAAGTATTGCGCAGGTAAGCCCCCTGCCTGAAAAAGACTCAAGCAGCCTGTCCTCCTTTGCAGAGCTGTCCAGGAAGTGCACCAGCCTGCCTGAGAAGAGGCGGGCGGCTGCAAGCAGGAGAGAGAGTGCCAGGGCGAACAGCGCAACCTCTGCTGGCTTTGGGGAGTGGAAGAGAAGCGCGCCTAAGTACACGAAGAAAAATGTGCGCAGGAAAAATCCTATTTCAGACTGGAAGCGGCGCACTTCTGAAATCGAAGGGTGGGTTGTGTTGCCAAGCAGGAAGGCGAATGCAAATATGGCTATCACGCCGTTTGCGCCAAGCGAGCCTGCAAGCGCATAGAGGGCTGCGGCAAGCCCTATCACAAGAAGGTGGATGCTTTCGTGCTCCACTTTTGAAAAGATGGCTTTCCATACTGCTGCAAAAACACCGCCGAGCGCAAGCGACAGCAGGAACATGAAAGCAAGCTGCAGCGGAATGTCGGAAACCGAAAATTCGGACTGCACTATCATTGCGGAGATTATGGCAAGCGAGAGGATTACGGAGAGCGCCTCGGAAAAGACTGCCTCTATTTCCCCTATTGACTTCACGCTTTCAGATGTGCCTATGCTTGAGAGGAAGCCGGAGAGGAGCTCTGGAGCAATCGAGGCAAATATTGCGGCTATGAGAAGGGAGAGGAGGAGGGGAAAGCCTGCCACAAAGTATGCAAGCAGGAAGCCAAGCGCTGCCGCAAGAAGGAACGAGGAGACGCCGAAGAGGAATGCCTTGTGCGCATGCCTTTGCAGGCTCGAAAGCGAAATCACCATTCCCTCGTCAAGCATTGTCATGAGAAGCGCAACCGCGCCCAAAGGCAGCATTATGCCCTGCATGCCAAGCACTGCCTGTTCCGGCAGAAGCGCACCTGCCGCAACGCCAAGGAGTATGAGGAGGAAAACGTCAGAGATGCCGGTCATCTTCAAAAATGCGCGAGAAAAGACGCCTGCGAGTATGAGCAACCCTAGTGCGCCCAATGCTGCTTCCTGGCCTGCCATGAAGCAACTGCGCAACTTATTCATTTAAAACTATATCTCCATACAGTGGAAACACAGCCCCATCGTCCAGTGGTCAAGGATACGAGGTTCTGGCCGCAAATTTTCCATAAGCGGGAAAAACCTCGGGACATCGGTTCGAATCCGATTGGGGCTACTTTTTTTCTTTTCGTTATGTTTCGCCCCCACACAGTGCAATACACACATATATCCTTATAAACACATTGACCAAGAATCCTGCGTCGTAGGGGTGGATTTATGCAGCAAACAGGAGTTCCCATAACGTTTAGAAATGCAAGCAAATTTTACCGCCTTGCCACTAAAACCAAGGAAAGGCGGAATGAATACAACTATAGCAATGGTGACACCGAAAGTGCGCGCGGCAAGTTTCTTAGCGAGAAAAAAAGGCTTGGCATTTTCACGAGAAAACTCGTGGAAAAGTCCGTTCCTGCGATCCTTAAAGAAACAGAACAACGCAGGGCCACTCCCAGTGAGGATGTCGACAAAATAGTCGAAACGATTGTCTTCCAAACGAACTACAGCATGCATGGCATTTCAGGAATCTGGCAGGCGCTTGAGCGAATGCGCGATTACAAAAACAGCCAAGAGGCAAAGGTCTCGTTCAGGGGGCAGACATTCTCGTCTTTTATGGAATCCCTTAACTTCAGGTCGCACGCCCTCTCCAACCACCAAGGTGTGCTTGCCGCGGCTGTTTACTCCGAGATAAAGGAACACGTTGAGAAGATGGCAGACAGACTAGGCTAACTTGAAGAGTGGGGCGTAGGGGCTATCACTTTTTCTATTTTCGCGCGCAAAGCCTTGCCATGGCAAGGCGCCGCCGTCTTCGCGCAATCGGAAAGAAGATAGTCTACGCGACGCCTTACAGGAACCTGGCTGTTGAAGTGAAGCAGATGTATGAGAAAAAAGGCGAGAAGGTTGAGATTGGCTCTGAGACTGACAAGAGCGGCAAGACGCTTTTCCTTGTCTATGTTTTTGAGAAAGGATATTGAGGGATATTATGGCTGATGGCACGCGCGAGCAAGCCCTGAAAAGCGGCGAGATAAACATACGCGTAAAGCGCATGGGGATGTACCAGGTGCTTCCCTTCAAAATCGAGAGGCGGGGCACTCCAATGGGAAAAGCGCCCTACTTGTGCAGCGACCGCGCGATTGAGATGCCCGAGCTTGTGCGCATTGCAAATGAGTTTGACTTGCCAGTCTGCGCGCAGGGCAACAGAATATTCCCGCGCGGCAAGATGGAAAAGGATTTTGCGAACCTGTAATTAGCCGGAAAGCGCTTTTCTTATTTTTTCCCCTGTTATTGCCTCGCGCATGAGCGCGTCTGGGAAGGACACGCGGGCGTGCTTCTTTGTCTTTCCGGAAATTATGGCCTCTGCCGCTTTCTGCACCTGCGCAGGCGTTTTTCCCGTCGTGTCTATTTCCCACACCTTGCGCACGCCGTAATGCTTTTCCGACTGCACGGTGCAGTAGTCAAGCGCCTCTGAAAGCGCGTTTTGGGAGAGCTTTGAGGTGGGGTAGTTGCGCTTCGCAAGGCGGGAGCGGAGCTCGCGCGGGTCGCAGCGGAGCACTATCACTTTCTGGACTGGAAGCTTCATTTCGCAGCCCAGGTGCCCCTCTGTTATGATGCTTTTCTTTTCAGACTTTATTGCTTCAGTTAGCTCGCGCGAAAGCTCCGGCAGCCTCACCACCTTTGCCCCGTCTTCCTCGTCCGTGTGCGTGTATAGGCCAAGGAGCTCTGCAATCTCGTTTATCTCAAGAAGCGTTGCTCTCCTTTTTTGGCAAAGGGCGCGCGCAAGTGTTGTCTTGCCTGTGCCTGGCACGCCGGTGATGAGCACGGATGATCGCACCATAAAATCAGAGCTTCTTTGCTGTTTTTGAGAGCAGCTTCTTTCCTTCAGACAGCGCGCGCTTTCCTTCAGGCATGAGCGCGTAGTACTTGCGCCTGCCCTCGAACTTTGAGGAAATCAGCTTCTCGTCCTCAAGCTTGTAAAGCACAAAATAAGTCATGAGCTTGGATGGCTTGAAGCCAAACGCGCGCAAAATCTCATCTGGAAGAGCATAGGCATATGCCTTGCGGCGGTGGATTGTGGACAGCGCGGCAAGCCAGATGTTCCCGTGCGTGAGTGAATAGTTGAGGCGGTTTAGGGGCTTGCTGCTTTTCTTCATGAAGATTACTCCTTTTCCTCCCATGCGCGCACGCCTTCCTTGCTGCCGGTTTCCTTGAGCTTCTTTGCAATTTTAGCCCCTATTTCAGTGGGATATGCCTCGTCCAGGCAGCCTGTGCAAAGCTCTTCCTTTTTCATGCCAATCGCTTTCACCAGGTCTTCAATTGTCTGGTAGACCAGCGTATCGGCACCCACTGCCTTGCAGATTTCATCCACACTTTTTTTCGTGGCAATAAGCTCATTGTAAGTCGGGATGTCCACGCCGTAGAAGCAGGGCGCCATTATGGGAGGGCAGGTAATGCGCAGGTGTATTTCCTTGGCGCCAGCCGCGCGCACCAGCTTGACAATCGGCCCCATTGTGGTGCCGCGGACAATGGAATCGTCAATGAGCACCACCCGCTTGCCTTCCACCACGTGGCGCACTGCGTTTAGCTTGAGGCGCACCGCGTCCTCGCGCTTTTTCTGCGATGGCATGATGAACGTGCGGCCAATGTAGCGGTTCTTGATAAGCCCCTCTGAGACAGGTATGCCTGACTCCCGGGAATAGCCTTCCACTGCTGAGCGCGCGGTGTCAGGCACTGCGACAACCACGTCTGCGTCCACCGGAGCTGCGCGCGCGAGCGCGCGGCCGAGGTTGGAGCGCACCGCATATACCCACTTGCCGTCTATTTTCGAGTCAGGGCGGGAAAAGTAAACGTATTCGAACATGCAATGGCGCGGCTGCTTGCCTGTTACCACTTTGCGAGTCACTTTGCCTTTTGATACGACCACCACTTCTCCCGGCGCCACATCTCCTGAAAGAGGGCAGTTTATGATGTCAAGCGCCACGCTTTCAGAGGCTATGACTATTTTGTCATCATCCCTGCCCCAGCAGAGCGGGCGGATGGAGTGCGGGTCGCGGAATGCCACCAGGTCCCCATCGTCAGTCACTAGCACCACCGAGTAGGAGCCGTCCAGTGCTCCCATCATGCCGCGCGCAGCCTCGAAGTAGTCCTTTGTCTTTGCGTAGTGCTCTGCATATGCTGCAAGCACGAGTTCGGCATCGCACGTTGAGCAGAAACGAAAGCCCTGGTCTTCCACGCGCTTTCGTGCCTTGCCGTAGTTTGACAGGTTGCCATTGTGCGCAAGCGCGAATTTCTTTCCCGCAGCCTCGGCAATGAATGGCTGCGCATCCTCTGCACCCCCTGCGCCTATGGTAGGGTAGCGCACGTGGCCAATCCCCACGCTTCCTGCAAGCTTTGCAATTGCGCCGGGGTTAAGGACTTCCGGCACAAAGCCCAGTCCCTTTTCCACCCTGATTTGCTTTCCGTCAAAAACAGCTGCGCCTGCCGCATCCTGGCCGCGGTGCTGCAGGTTCATGAGCCCGAAATAGATGTCGCTTGCCACATTCTTGCCTGAAAACGAGTAGATGCCAAATGCGCCGCAGTATTCGCGCAATTCCGTGTCCGAGCGGATAGACTGGGAGGGGATTACCATATCAATAATTTGAAGGAAAAGCTTTTAGAGGTGCTTTCCCCAGACGAAAGCATGGATCGCCTTCTTTGCAGATTGCGCCCGAAAAGGGCAAGCCACAAGGGGCAGAATGGGGTGGTACTGATTATTGGCGGAAGCAAAACGTATCATGGCGCGCCTGTTTTGGCTGCGCGCGCCGCCATCCGGTTTTGCGACCTGGTTTACTTTTTTTCCACCCCAGAGAACCAGTCTGTGATTAAGAAAATGAAAATCTCCACTGCAAATGTGATTTGCGTGCCTAAAAGCCGGTTCAGTTTCGCGCTTGCGCACGCCACCTGCGTGCTGGTTGGCAATGGGATGGATGTGAATGCTGCGACGCGCTTGATGGTTGCGCGCGTTCTGAAAAGCAACAAGCGCTGCGTAATTGATGCTGCTGCCTTGCGTGTGCTGCCTTTGAAATTGCTGCATAAGGGAGTTATCCTGACTCCGCACGCACGCGAGTTTGAGGCTGCTTTTGGCGTGAAGGCAAGTGAGGAAAATGCAAAGAGGATGGCTGAAAAATACGGTTGCACCATTCTGCTCAAAGGGGAGAAGGATGTGGTGACATCTGGCTGTAGGCTTGTAAAAGTGAAGGGGGGCAATGCTGGCATGACAAAGGGCGGCACTGGCGACGTGCTTGCTGGCCTGTGCGCCGCCCTTTTCTCGCGCTGCCCCTCGCCGCTTCGCGCGGCTTATATTGCTTCGGGGCTGAACAAGCGCGCCGGGGAGCTTCTTTTCAGGCACTACAAGTACAACTTTTCATCCGAGGATTTGGCAGATGAACTGGCGTATGCTGCCCTCTTTTTGCAGGGCAAAAAGGGGTCCCTTTTTGCGCCGCGACCGACTTGTCGCCGATGCGACAAGTGGTCCACTTGAGCCGCGGCTCAAGTCGGACGCAAAAAGCGGGCAGTTCATATGCCATAAGCTTTATTAGCTGGGCAAAACGGAAACTGAGTATGAAGAAAAACGTGTCTTTCAAGAGGAAAATAAGCTCGCGCGCCATCAGGGGCTCAAGGCTTCTGCCAATCAAAGGCTTCAGGCTTAGCCCGAATGCCACTGCTGAAGAGCTT
>CAZYTZ010000026.1:0-15558 GCA_964650545.1 Microcaldota archaeon
CTCCCCCTGCACTAATTTATTAAATCGGCCAATAAATTGTGGTTGATATGAAGAATGCCGTTATTGTCCACGGAACAGAAGGCTATCCAGGGGAAAACTGGTTCCCCTGGCTGAAGCTGGAATTGGAGAAGGAAGGCTATGCCGTCTTTGTGCCGCAATTCCCTTCGCCGCCAAAAGTTCCGGCAAAAATAGATGAGTGGTTCGGCGTGCTTAAGGAGTACGAGAAGAATATCAATGATGACACTGTCCTTGTTGGCCATAGCTTGGGCGGAATTTTCACCTTGCGAATATTGGAACGGTTGAAGAAGCCTGTTAAGGCGGCTTGCCTGGTGGGAACTCCTGTCGGAGTCCGCCCTATTTTGAATTATGAGCGAGACTGCGGCTTTAGCGGCTTTTCATTTGACTGGGAAACCATTGCAAAAAACGCCAGGCATTTTGTGGTTTTCCAGTCAGATAATGACCCGTACGTTTCCCTTGGGAACGGCAAGGAGCTTGCAAAGAATTTGGGCGTGAAACTGGATTTTGTGCCGAATGCCGGCCATTTCAATTCAAAGGCAGGATATGACACGTTTGATTTGCTGCTTGAGAAGCTGAAGCCAATATTATGACAACGGCGTTGCCCCATATTTATTTCTTATTCTAAGAAAAAGGAAAATAAAAAGAAAAAAGCTACTCACGCTTGCCAAGTCTGTGGTCAAGGTGCAATAACGCGCCCTTGCTCTCGCCTGCCATCTTCACCTGCTCGATGTTGCGCATTGCATTGTCCTCCTCTTCCACCTGCTCATCTATGAACCACTTGAGCATGGCTGAGGTCGCATGGTCTTTCTCCGCTATTGAAAGCTCGTAAAGAGCATCGATTTTCTTCGTGGTGCCAAGCTCGAACTCGTATGCTGCCTCGAACGCGGCAAGGGGCGAGCCAAATCCTGAGGGCGGCTTGGGAAGCGCGTCAAGCGACACGATGCCTCCGCGCTCGCAGACAAACTTGAAGAACTTCAATGCGTGCGTGCGCTCCTCCGCTGCCTGCTTTTGCATCCAGTGCGCAAATCCCGAGAGGGACAGCGACTCGAAGTAAGCCGCAATCGAGAGATATGCCCTTTCAGCCTCGAACTCGTGCGTTACCTGCCTGTTTATTGCTTCTTCCATTTTCTTTCCAATCTTCATTTTCTCACCTTTTTGCAGCGCCAAAGCGCTTCTCTACTTCCTGCCAGTTGATTATGTTCCACCAGGCATCCACGTATTCCGCGCGCCTGTTGTTGTAGCGTAAATAGTACGCGTGTTCCCAGACGTCTAGTATGAGGAGCGGCACGCTCCCCTGGACTGTAAGCTTCTGGTGGTTTTCAGCCTGCAGCACAAGCAATCTTTTGCCAAGCGGCTCGTATGCAAGCACTGCCCAGCCGCTGCCCTCCACTGCCTTTGCAGCCTCGGAAAACTGTTTCTTGAATGCGTCAAGCGAGCCAAAGTCGCGCACGAGCGCGTCGAAAAGCTCTCCTGATGACGGCTCGATGCTTTTTTCTTTCGGGCACATCACAGACCAGAAAAGCGCGTGCATTGTATGCCCGCTCCCGTGGAACGCAAGCGCTTTTGAGAGCGCCTGTATGGCGGCAAAATCGCCCTTTTCGCGCGCATCCTCCAGTTTCTTCAGCGCGGCGTTGAAGCCATTCACGTAAGCAGCATGGTGCTTGCCGTGGTGGAGCTTCATTGTCGCCTCGTCGATGTATGGCTCCAGTGCATTGTGCGCATAGGGCAGGTCTGGGAGTTTATACTCTTTGTTCAAATCGCTTTGCGATTTGGACATCTGAAAAATTTTCTCGGAAGATTTTTCATCTTCAGTCATTCAAATCACCTCAAATAGAAAACCAGGCGCAAAGAATGGCGCCTAAGCAAGCGAATTGGGGAGTTTCCCAATATAAAACGACCCCACCCATCTGCGGGTAATTCCAAACGTGGGGGGTTTGGGGGGCAACGCCCCCTGGGGCTGATCAGCCGTACATTGTGCCAAGGCTGCCCTCGTTTTCCACTTTTTTGTACTGCGAGTGCGCGGACTTTGCCTTGTTCACTATTTCCTTTACTTTGCTGTCTATCTTTTTTGCCTCATGCTCAAGAGTGGAGGTGTCAATGTCCACCTTTATTATCGCTTTTAGCGCCTCGATGACCATTGCCGCGGCCCGAGGGTCCATATAGCCCTGCTGGGACTCTGCAAGAAGGGAAATTACCGGGTACTTGTCTATTGCGCCGCGCGCCAGGAGCATGCCTGTAACGCCCGTGGTGGCGCCTTCCTTTATGAGCTCGATGTTGGGCATTTTCTCAAGCTGCTCTGAAAGCTCTGGGAGCGAGGAAATCGTGTAAACCGTGTCCTGCGCGCCCTTTATCGCTATCCCGCCAAGCGAGATTATCTTCTTCACTTTTTTCTTTTGCGCAAACTCGTAGATTTTCTCGGAAAGCTCGTTCACCGTGCCAATCGGGATAACAAACTCGGAGAGAAACACGATGATGTTGTGCTCTGAGGAATAGTACATGCGCGCAGGGAACAGCGGGCGCTTGTTGTGCACTGCAGCCAGCGGGGGGAACTGGTCGCCTGTGATGTAGCCAAGCGGCTCCATCTTGAGCTTTTCCACAAGGTAGCTTGCGGATATCGTGCCCACGAGGCCCAGCCCGGGAAAGCCTTCTATGAGAATGGGCGAGCGCAGGCGCGGATTGGCAGTCATGTGGAATTCAATTGCCATGGCAATAACCTCGCAGCAGCTACTCTGCCAACATTCTTAAAGCTGGGGGATTGGAAAAAAGAAAAGGAAGTGCGGCGTGTGCGCCGCGGCTGTTTTTTGTTAGCAGGCTATTGTGCCTTCCGTAGAGTAGACTGTCTGGAGCACTGCAGGTGCAATCACGGCAATCAGTATTGCGATGAGCGCGCCTGTGAGCGCTGCTGTTGCCCATACGTTTGCGCGTGCGCGCGTCTCGGCACCCATCATTTGCCCTGCTGCGTAAATCACGCCTGCAAGGATGATCATTAGCATTGCCACCACGGGAAGCATGCTCTTAAGGCCGATGCAAAGCTCAGACGCTGCGTCCTGTACCCCGCCAAGCACTGACGTGGCTGCAAACACTGAAGTGACCAGCGCCAGAACAACCAGAATTCCTATTTTTTTCATACAAATACCCCCTTAGCAAGCATTCGATATAATGGTGCTGCCTGACGTGCCGCCATAGATTTGGTTGAGCACTGCAGGTGCGACCACCGCTATCAGTATTGCAATCAGCGCGCCTGTGAGGCAAGCCGTTGCCCACACGTTTGCGCGTGCGCGCGTCTCTGCACCCATCATTTGCCCTGCTGCGTAAATCACGCCTGCAAGGATGATCATGAGCATGGCTGCAACAGGAAGCATGTTTTTCAGGCCGGCGCAAAGCTCTCCCATTGCGCTAGCCATTGCCGTAAGGCCACTGGCTGCAAACACGGCAGACACTAAAACTGCCAGAACCACTATAATACCCAATTTTTTCATAAATACACCCCTATATGCGCCTTGTGAGGATAAATACAGTCAATATTTTTAAACTCTTGTGGAGGTTGCGCTTCAAATCCGCCCGATTTCCACATTCATGCGCGCGATTTCAGCAAGCGCTGCACCCACAAAATCATCCGTTCCTTTCTTCTTGTGCGCATAAGCTATGGCGCTTGAGCTGTTTATCCTATGAAGTGAAAATGTCTCGAGCCAGACCCCGCGCAGCACCTTTGCTGTCGCTGCTGCTGATGCACCCTGCGCGCCCACGCCAGGCACCAGAAGCGGCAGCCTCTTTTTGGCGTCGTAAAAGATCCACATGGCGGCCTCAAGCTCATCAGGCGCGGTTGCGCCAAGCACTGCGCCCATGCCATTGGCGTGCCATTTTTCCATCTTGCGCGCAACCTCTATGAAAAGCTGCTTGCCGTTCTCAAGGCGCAGCGACTGGAAGTCTGCCGCCCCTGCATTTGAAGTCCTGCAAAGCACGTAAACGCCCTTGCCTGACTTGCAGCGCTCAAGGAACGGGGAGACGCTGTCATGGCCCATGTAAGGGGAGACTGTGAGCGCGTCAGCGCCCCAAAAATCAAATGCCTCTGCAGCATAAGCCGCGCTGGACTTTCCAATGTCCCCGCGCTTGGCATCAAGTATTATGGGAAGCTTGCCGCGGTACCTGTCAATGAGGGATTTGAGCGAGCGCAGCCCCTCGAAACCGTATTGCGCAAAATATGCGTAGTTTGGCTTGAGCGCGGAAATGGAGGCGTTCTCTGCCAGGGAGGCATCTATTATTTGCGAAAAGAAGGAGATGATTTTCTCCTCCTCTGACTGTGCAGGGAAAGCAGGGAACTGCGATATGTCAGGGTCAAGCCCAAGGCACACTATGCTTTGGCGCTCTTTGGCAGATGATGCCAGCAATTCAAGATATCCCATTCAAACACCATGTTGCTTCTTGTACTTCTTGTACGAGGCCAGGATTTCAGGAGTTACCTGCAGCTTGTCATTCACCTTGTTTTTCGAGAGGTAATCGAAAACCTCGTCCGCTGTTGCGATTGCGTGCACTTTTGCCTTGTGGCGCGCCTCGAAAGCGGCAATCGCGTTTTTCCCTTGCTTGTCCTTTTCCTGCCTGTCAAGAAGTATGAAAACGTCTGCAATTGAGATTTTTGCAGCTGATGAGAGCTGTTCTATCGCCTGCTCCTTGGCGCCGCCGGTGGTGAAAACATCGTCGAGCATGAGCAGCCGCATGCCGTCCTTTATTGGCGCGCCAACGAACATTCCCGCATCGCCATGGTCCTTTGCCTCCTTCCTGTTGAAGCACCATGGCTTGTCCACGCCCAGGTCGGCAAGCGCCATGCTTGTTGAGACTGCAAGCGGGATGCCCTTGTAGGCTGGCGCAAAAATTGCGTCGTACCTGTCAGGCTTTATCGAGCGGTTTATTGCCAGGGCGAATAGGTTTGCAAGCGCGCGGGAAAGCTCGCCAGTGTAAAACACACCCGAGTTGAAGAAATAGGGAGACTGCCTGCCAGACTTGAGCGCAAATTTGCCGAAGCGCAGGGCGCCTGCGTAAATTGCAAGCTCTATGAAATCCTGCTGGTGTTTCTGCATGATATATTTTGGCGCGTGGGCTTTTTAATCTGAAGCGTCGGCTTTCGCGCCATCTGCCGCAAGCGAGATGGGATGGCAGCCAAATCCCGTTGATTCGGAAATTGCGCTTGAGACCTGCCGCAGGCGTTCTGAGTCGCAAAGCGCAATCGCTGCTCCGCCCTCGCCGCCCCCCCCTGTAAGCTTGGCGCCATATGCCCCTGCTGAAAGCGCAGATGAGACTGCCGAGTCTATCTCCTGGGATGAGACGCGGCGCATGCGAAGAAGGATGTGGTTGTTGTTCATTGCCTTGCCAAGCTCCTGCGCTGTTGCAGCAGCAAGCGCTGACTTGAGGATTGGCGCAAACTCGCTCCGTACCTCCTGCCTCTTTTCTTCCGTTGTTGCTGCAGGCAAAGTAGCGATGCTAAATGACAGGGCAAAATTTGCAAGCATGGCAGCAGTGCTTTCCTTTTTTCCCCTGAAAGTGTCGATGAGCAAAAGCGAGCAGCCAGAAGGAATGGTAAATTTCGACGAGCGGGCTGAAAACTTGGGAGGGGCGAACTTGCGCTGGAAGAGGATGGGCAATCCATACGCCACTGTCCTTGCGTCAATGCCAGATGCCTTGCCCTGATGCGCCACCAGGTCGCCAGCCTGCGCTGCGAGGAAGATTTTTCTCGCATGCTGCTTTTTTTTCAGAAGCGTTAGAAGGCCGGCTGCAAATGCAGCGCCAAGCGAGGCAGAGGTGCCCACGCCCTTCAGCCCCCAGCTTGGCAGGAACTCGGCAGTGCAGGAAGGCACTTGCTTTTTGCCGCATATTTCCCTTGCCACCGAGGCAAACAGCGAAAGGCGTGGCTCGCCGGAAAAGGAGCAGTCCGGCGCAATGTGCGCGCTGCCAAGCTCTGAGCGCAGGGCAATGCCTGGCATTTGAGAATCCGAGAATTTCACCTGGTTTCTCGGCTCAATGGGAATGGAAAGCGCCGGCGCTCCGTAGACCACATAGTGCTCACCGAAGAGGATTGCCTTGCAGGGCGCTGATGCAAAAAGCTCCATGTTGCGCTTTTCGCATCAGTATTTAATATTTCTTAGTGCTTGAGTGGCGCATGGACGATTTGACTCTCTTGGCAGCAGGCTCGTGCATAGTGCTTGCAGCGCTTGTCTACCTCATGTGGCGCGACGCAACCGCGCAGTCATGGGGGGAGTTTGCCCAGGCGGAAAAAAGGAAATGGAGATTGGATGAGGAAAAACGAAAAGACGCCTGATGCTGCGCATGGGGTAGGAAGGGTGATTTCCTCTGCTTACCAGCGGGTGCCTGAGTTCCCATACCTTGACCGCGCCACCACCCTCATACTCATTGTCTGCGTGGTGGGCTACCTGGGCTTTACCGCCTATATATTTTTCTCCACCCCCCCTGTTGAGATAGAGGCAAGGCTATTGGAAGGCTCGCTTTCCAAGAACTCGCCCCTTAGGCTTGCAGCAGGCGAGCATTATGCCTACCTTGTCCAGGCCCCAGAAGGCAGTGAGCAGATTGATTATTTTGTGCGCGCATCCCCATTATGCAAAGGCATGATGGTGCGAGAACAGACAAGCCAGGCAATCCAGGAAATATGCATATTGCCAAGCGGGCTTTTGGCAGGCGAAAGCGTAAATCTTAATTATGGCAACCAGTCCATACTGCTTTTCTCACCCTGGATGCTTGCAGCGTCTGAAAACTTCAGCTGGAAGGTGGAGACAGTCTATTCTGCAAAGGGCCTCGAGATGACAATTCCCACTTACTTTATTTCAAGGGGAAAACAACAGCTTGCAGGCAGGGAAGCGTATGAAATAGACATCAGCGACGACCCGGGCGGCTCGTCTGCCTCGCGCTTTTTCATAGACGATGAAAAGCGCGTGCTTTTGTACGCTGACTTGGGCAATCTCACAGTTAGGATGGAAAGCGCGCCGTTTGAGCTGGACTGGACAGGGCAGAATTAGATTGGCGCTGGCTGTTTTGCCGCTGCGATTTCCTCCTTGTAGAACTTCTTGGGGGATATTAGCTGCCAGAATGTTTCAGGTGCCCTGGCAGCCGCTATTTGGAAGGCTTTGGCAGGATCCCCCACTAGCTTGGAAAGCCCGTGGAGCGAGCGCGTAAAGGGGACATAGTCTGGCTTGTCAAAGAGAAGCCAGAAATATTGCGTGTGGCCGTTGAACACGTCCATTGCAAAAGTTGCCAGCCCCTCACGATAGACTGTTTTGATAAAGCCTTTTCCTTTGTGATTGTGTTGTGCGTGGACAAGCTCGTGAACCGCCTTTGATGCATCGGTCCGAGAGGGCAGATAGATTGTGTGTTTTTCAAGCCAGTAATGTGGGCCATCAGCCATGAACACCGGCATGACCACCAATTCAATCCTTCGCCTCATTGGCTTGCCACTCAGTGCTTCAACAAACTTGGCACTGAAATCAAGAGCCTCGTCTTTGCGCCTGGCCTCTGCTAATGGCAGAGGGCTTGATGGCCGAAGAGCGATACTGCTGAGCTTTGCTCTTTGGCGGATATCACTAGGAAGGTGACCTTTCCTTTTGAGTCCGGAATTCATGGACGATGCTGTGTTTAGAACTGTTTAAATAGGTTCTGTTATTCGCTCATTTCTTCTTAAGGCACGCATCAACAAAAGCAACGAACAGCGGCGCAGGCCTCTCAAGCCTGCTTTTCAGCTCAGGATGCGCCTGGGTTGCAATTCCAAAGCCCTCTGGCCACTCAATCATTTCCACTATGCTGCCGTTTGGCGAGGTGCCTGATATCACGAGCCCGCCCTGCTGCAGCTGCTGGACGAAATCGTTGTTCACTTCATAGCGGTGGCGGTGGCGCTCAAAGCACACATCTGACTTGTAGGCATTGTGTGCGCGCGTGCCTTTTTTCAGCCTGCACTCCCATGCGCCAAGCCGCTGGTTTGCGCCCTTGTCCCTGATGCCGCGCTGCTCAGGCAGGAAATCAATCACGGGGTATTTTGTCTTGTCGTCGATTTCAGATGAATTCGCGCCTTCCATGCCGCACTTATGGCGCGCCCACTCTATCACTGCCATCTGAAGCCCGTAGCACAGCCCCAAAAACGGCAGGCCGTGCTCTCGCGCGTATTTTATGCATGCAATTTTGCCCTCTGTCCCGCGGCTTCCATAGCCGCCAGGCACTATTATGCCGTTGCAGCCATGCAGCAACTCCTTGGCAGCCGCCTTGCCAGAGTCGATGTCAGACGTTTCCACCCATTTCACATTCACGCGAACATTGTTGCGTGCGCCAGCATGCACAAGCGCCTCTTTCACGCTCACGTAAGCGTCCTTCACCGCAGTGTACTTGCCTGTTATCGCAACTGTTATCTCCCCTTTGGGAGACTTTATCCTCTCGACTGCCGCGCGCCATCCCTTCAAATCCTCGCCTTTCTCGTCAATGCCAAGCTCGGAGAGGAGAAGCTCCGTCATCTTCTGCTTCTCCAGAATCATGGGAAGCTCATAAATCGTCTCAATGTCAGGGTCGTCAAACACATTGTCAATCGGCACGTTGCAGAACATGGAGATTTTCTCCTTTGCCTCGCGCGTGAGCGGCTCGTCCTCGCGGCACACCACAATGCTTGGGCGTATTCCCAATGAAAGTATGAGCTTGTTCGCGTGCTGCGTGGGCTTTGTTTTCAGCTCGCCTTCTGACAATGAAGGAACATAGGTGAGCTGCAGGAAAAGCACTTTTTCCTCGTTTGCAAACTGGCGCATTGCTTCCAGGAAGTAGCCGTTCTCCAAGTCGCCAACAGTGCCGCCCACTTCCACAATCACTATGTCTGCGTCCTGCCCGTCGCCAGTCCTTCTTACCCATGCCTTGATTTCGTCCGTGAGGTGGGGCACTATCTGGACATCGCGCCCAAGGAATCCGCCCTTGCGCTCCTTGTCAATAATGTTCCTAAACAGCTTTCCGCCGGTTATGCTGTTGTTGCCGTTCAAATCCACGTTCAAGAAGCGCTCGTAGGTGCCAAAGTCCATGTCGCATTCAGTGCCGTCGTCAAGCACAAACACCTCGCCATGGCGGAACGGGTTCATGGTGCCGCAGTCAACGTTTAGGTAGCCGTCGAACTTTATGGGTGATATTTTCAGCCCCTTGGCCTGCAGCAATTTGCCTATGGACGATGTTACGATTCCCTTGCCCAGGCCAGACATAAGCGAGCCTAGAACCACAATGTACCTTCTTGATTTGAGACGCATACGGGAAAAGGCTACAGTGCTAAAGTATTTATATGTGCTTTTTTACGCCGGAAAAGATTTTACGCCGTAAAACAGACGTAGAGCAATGCGCCCGCAGGGCGCACCGCAATGTTCTTATATTGTTCCCTTCATCATCCCCGCAGCAAATAAACTGACATCTTGGCTAATTTTGGATAGCATCCCGGCTTTCAGCCTTGGGGTGTAAGCCCTGTGGGCTTTTACTGCCAAGTGAAAGTGGAAATGGTGAGAGAATGGGATTTAGCAAGCTTGGCTTAAGCCACAACATAATGCGCGCGCTGACCGACATGGGATTCAAGGCGCCAACGCCGATACAGGAGCAGGGCATACCGCTCCTTCTTCAGGGCGAGGACTTGATTGGCCAGGCGCAGACAGGCACTGGCAAAACTGCCGCGTTTGGCATATGCATTTTGGAGAAGCTGGCGCTTTCGCACGCGAAAAAGGGCAAGGTGCGCGCGCTCATTTTAGCGCCCACGCGCGAGCTTGCAGTGCAGATTGCAGGCGAAATTGGAAAGATTGGCGTGCACTGCCAATCAAGGATACTTGCTGTTTACGGAGGGCAGGACATTGCGAGGCAGATGGGCCCTCTGCGCACGGGCGTTGACATTGTGGTTGGCACCCCCGGCAGGCTGATGGACCACATGGAGCGCGGCACGATTGACCTGTCGCATGTGGAAGTTGTTGTGCTTGACGAGGCTGACAGGATGCTTGACATGGGCTTTGTCGAGGACATTGAGAAAATATTGCAGAAAACGCCCAAGGGCAGGCAAACGCTGATGTTTTCCGCCACCATACCACCCGCGATAATGGATTTGAGCAAGAGGTACATGCACGCGCCGCAGGAGCTGCGCGTGAGCGAGGACTCGCTTTCCGTAAAATCCATCCGCCAGTATTATGTTGAGACTTCGAAATTCGACAGGCTGAACATTTTGCTCACGCTGCTTGTGCAGAAAAAGCCTGCGCTTGCGCTCATTTTCGCGCGCACAAAGCGCGGGGCGGACAGGCTCAACGACATACTGCTTGACCGCGGCTTCAAGTCCATGGCGCTTCACGGCGACATGAGCCAGAACAAGCGAGACCGCTCCATGGAGGCATTTAGGAAAGGGCACACGCACATCCTTGTTGCAACAGACCTTGCAAGCCGGGGATTGGACGTGACTGGCGTTACGCACGTGATAAACTTCGACACCACGGACGACCCCATGACCTATGTCCACAGGATTGGGAGGACCGGCAGGATGGGCAAGGATGGAGAAGCGATCTCGTTTGTGTTCTTTGACCAGACCGGGCTGATTTCGATAATTGAGAAAATGACTGACAGCAAGATGGAGCAGATCAAGGTGGAAGTGAAGCCTGAGCTGCTGCCGCGGAGGGTCGGCCCGCCGCATCATACAAGTGAAGGCGGCGACAGGCGCGGAGGCAGGGACGGCGGGCATCGCAGTTCCCACTCGCGTGGAGGAGACCGCGGCGGTTCGCGCGGGGGAGACAGGCGCGGAGGCAGGTTTGGCTCCCGCGACTCAAGAGGCGGAAGGGACGGCGCTCCGCGCGAGGCTAAGGAATACAAATCTGGCAGGGGGCACAAGTTCTTTGGAAGAAGGTCTTGAGGGGGGTTGAATGGGATTTGTAGATGAATTCATGGCTTTCCTGAACAAGAATAAAGTGATTGGTCTTGCAATCGCGTTCATTATCGGCGCGGCTGCATCCAAACTTGTCACCGCGCTTGTTAATGACATCATCATGCCATTAATTTCAGTGCTTATCCCTGGCGGGGACTGGCGCTTGACAACCCTGGATGTCGGGCCTGTGAAGTTCCTGGTTGGAGACTTTGTTGGCGCGCTCATTGACTTTGCGATAATCGCGTTAGTGGTTTTCCTTATAGTCAAGTACATGGTCAAGGAAGACGCAAAGTGAGCCGAACAGAAAACGCACGCTTTTAAACAACTTGCGCAATACCACAAAGCATGCGTTTTGCGCATTTTTTCCTAGCATTCTTTCTTTTTCTTTCCCCAGCCCTGGCGTTTTCCGAGAACGTTTCTGCTGACAGTTCCGTTCCGCCCTCCGCGCCGCAGGGCGAGGGGCCGGTGAGCGTGAAGGCAGTGCTGGCAAATGGCACGCCCCCAATGGGAATGCCAGTCACCATAATCGCAACGGCAGGCGGCGCCACCACCACCTACAGGCTCATAACAGGCAGGGAAGGGAATTTTCTTTTGCAGCTTGGCAGCGGGGACTACCAGCTTAGCGCAACGCTGGATGACATGGCAACCTCGGGGGTTGACTATGCGTCATCCGCCGCAGTGTCAGTGCCTTCTGAACGCAATCTCACGCTTACGTTCTACCCCGCGGGAAGCGTGGCAGCATCCGTGCTTGAAGAGGGCAGACTGGTGCCTGGCGCAGACCTGCATGTTTCCTGCTCATCGGATTGGTTTGACTATTCTGCCATAAACGGAGCAAGCCAGAGAGCGTCTGAGGCTGGCGATTTCCTTTTCCGAGCTCTTCCAACCGGCACCTGCGTCATCTCAGCCTCAACGCAGACAGCAGCAGGCTCTGCGCAGGTTGCAGTGGAGCATGGAAAGCTGAAAAACGCGCAGATTGACATGAAACCAAAGGCAAACGCATTCCAGGACATGCTGCCTGCCCTGTTCGCAGTGCTTGTGATTGCTGTGGGGGTGTATTTTGTTTTTGCCAGGAAAAAGCCTGCTGATGCCAGGAGGGAAACTCCGCCGGAGGCAGTGCAAAAGCCAACTGCCCGCAGGCAAAAAGAAAAGCAGCCCCGCGCTTCAGCAAAGGCAGCACCCACCACTGCCCAGCACTTGCAAAAGCAGTTTGATGTCAAAAGCGGAAAGGTGCGCGCAGTGCTTGGCACGTTGAGTGAGAGGGAATCTGACATTGTGCGCTTTCTTATGTCATCTGGCGGCAAGGCAAAGCGCTCCACCATGCAGCACAAGCTTCTCATCCCAAAAACTTCCTTGCTTAGGAACCTGCGCGCGCTTGAGCGCAAAAACATCGTGAAGCTCATTCCGTTTGGCAGGAACATTGTGGCGGAATTAGAGCGCAGCCTGTTCGAGTAGTTTCTTCGGCGGGAAATTTCCATCGGACCGCAGCCTTGCTCATAATGTAGCACGACGTGGCGACTTTATGAGCAACCCATCGGACCGCAAAAGCTTTATAAAGCCGGACCGGCTCTGCCCCGCCAATCCTTTTTAAGCAAAAACCGGCGCAGCAGTGTCAACAGCTTATGTTGGCAAAAAAATGGAAGGTGATTTGGAATGGATAGGAAATTCGCAACTGTTGTTTTCGCGCTGCTGTCCGTGCTGCTCTTGGCAGGCGGCGCATTCGCAGCCGCAAGCAATACGGCAATTGCAGTGGCAAGCTCGAACAAGGCTCCGGTAATTACGGGGGTGGGAGGCCCCACGTCGCTCTCAGCCGGGCAGGCAGGCACGTGGGCAGTCTCGGCATACGACCCTGACGGAACTTATCTTTCATATTCCGTGAATTGGGGCGAAGGCAACGACATCGCGCCGTCCGCCTCGGACAGCGCAGGCTCCACCGCCACCTTCCAGCACACCTATTACACTACAGGTACATATACCATTACATTTACAGTGGCTGACAGCAAGGGCGCAAGCACGCAATCCACAGTAACGGTGAGCGTAACCGGAACTTCCACCAACCACCCGCCTGCATTCACAAGCGTGACCTGCCCTGTGACCGGCGCGTCGGTCACCTGCTATGTCCACGCAAGCGACCCGGACGGCGACCCCGTCACCTACGCAGTTGGCTTCGGCGACAGCAACACCGAAGTATCCGGGATGCAGAATGTCTTTGCGCACACCTATCAAAACGCAGGCACCTACACGATTTCAGTAAGGGCGATGGACAAATACGGTGCGGAAACAGGCACATCGCTTCAGGTGAAAGTGACTGGCAACCAGAACCAGGCGCCAATCATCACGGAAGTGGGGGGCCCCACGGCGCCCAAGGCAGGAGAGGTGGGCACGTGGACAGTGTCCGCATACGACCCTGATGGCACTTATCTTTCCTACAGCGTGAATTGGGGCGACGAAGGAAGCCTCAAGTCTGCATCTGACAGCCTGCAGGCAGGCTCTACGGCGACTTTCCAGCACACATACGCCAAGGCTGGCACATACACAATAACATTCACTGTGGCAGACAACCTGGGCGCAAGCGCGGTTTCCACTCTTAGCGTGGTGGTGGCAAGCGCATCAAGCGGGCTTACCATGACCACGTGGACAGACCCTGACGTGCAGGGAATTTCATACGGGCTTTATGCAAAGGTGCTTGACGGAGGCTCGGTACCGCCCGCAAGCTCAATCAAGGTTACAGGCACTGTAAATACACCTACTGGCGAAACGCTGACAAACGTGATGGGGCTGGTGGGGCAAAGCTCGCCTTATGCAAACCAGGGAGTGTATGGGTGGAGCTTTGGCAACACCATGCCATGCGGCACATACACATACAGCGTGAAGGCCGAGAGGGTGCTGAGCACCGGCACAACGGGCAACAGCGTGGAGAAGCCAGGCACGTTCACGCTTTCCTCGCCATACTGCGCGCAGAGCGGAACCAACCTTCCACCCGTGATAATCGGCATTGCAGGCCCCACGTCGCTCTCGGTTGGCGAAACCGGCACCTGGAAGCTTTCTGCCTACGACCCTGAAGGCTCGTACATAATTGTCGGGATAAACTGGGGTGATGGAAGCGTGGCGACAAACCCGGTCTCGGGCGCGCTTTTGACTTTCCAGCACACGTACTCTGTTGCAGGCACCTACACGATAACGTTCAATGTGAGCGATGAGAAGGGTGCAAGCACCCTCTCCACGGTGAGTGTGGTTGTGGGCAGTTCGCAATCAAGCGTAGTTACCGCGAAAGTCTCCGCAATCCCGACAGAGGTGAACCAGTACGACAGCGTTTATGTGACCGGCAAAGTCGCGCTCAGTTCAGCCGCATCCAATGACGAGCAGCACACGTTCTACGTGGTGCTGTCGCTTGGCAACGGCAACAGCATTGCCAAGGCATACTCAAGCGCAACAGGCTCGGAGCAGGTACGCGTGGAAGAGATAACGCTCTCGCCCGGGGAAATCAGGGAGGTGTCGGCGTACTTCACGGCAACGCACCTTGGCACGAATTTCGCCAAGATTGCGGTTTACCTTAAGTCAGGCAGCACCCACAAGCTGGTTGCGTCGGACTCTGAGAAGGTGCTTGTGACCGACGGCGGCATACCAAGCCCGCCGGCAGACAGGATAATCCTCAAGTTTGAGCGCGGCTGGAACCAGGTGTCAGTGCCCACCAATTACACCATCTCGCCTGACGACATTGCGAAGAAGTGCGACATTTCCACCACGGTGTGGTATTACAACCCCCAGACAGGGCAGTACACCACTGCAACCACGCTTCGGTACGGGATGACTGGTTTTTGGATAAAGGCAAACTCTGAGTGCACCTATGAGCTTGACGTGCCCTACTACAGCCTTCCGACATATCCCATGACGGCAGGCTGGAACATGATTGGCGCGCCGCTGCAGAGCACCGCGATAGCGAATTTCGCAGGCGACTGCAAGATAACCTCTGGCCCGTGGAACTACTCGCCCTCTGTAGGGCAGTACTTGTACAGCTCCAAGCTCGAGCCTGGCAAGGGCTACTGGGTGAAGGTGGCATCAGGCTGCAAGCTGGGAAGCGCAAGCGACATGCCGCCTGCTGCGCCAACCGAGAAGGCGCAGGCAGTGCAAGCCGCCTCTTCCGTCAATTAAGGTGCTTGCATGGAACGCGCAACATTGGCAGCCATTCTCGTGGCTGCCTTGCTTTTCCTTTCCTTTGGCTGCACGTCAGCGCCAGTGGAAGAGCCATTGCCAACTCCGCCATCCGACATACCGCCGCCCCCGCCTGACAATGGCAGCGCGCCTACGCCGACCTCCCCGCCGGGAGAGGACGCGCCAGCGCCAATCTGAGGTAATTCCATGGATGATGAAGAAGAAAACAGCGAAAGCCCTGCCCAGCGCGCTCCAGTCACCCTGGTTGAGCTCCTGCTTGCATCCCTCCAGTGAGGCGCGCAACTGCGAATGCTTTTTAACCCTTTGAAAAGTAATGCAACCGGGCTCCCGTCCGCTTGCCTACAGGCAAGTCTGGGAGCTCCCGAGCTCCCATAGTCTAGCCCGGTAAGGACGCGGGCCTTTCATTGCTTCTCACAGAAGAAAGCCTGTAACACGGGTTCAAATCCCGTTGGGAGCGTTTTATTTTT
>CAZYTZ010000027.1:0-15514 GCA_964650545.1 Microcaldota archaeon
CACCAATCAAACGCCAATTACTTTTTCTTGCCTTTCTTCTTTATTTTCTTTGCTGCCTTCTTCACAGCCTTCCCGCCAAGCGCGCGCGCAGCCGCAGCGATTATCTGCGCGGTTTGCGCGGGCCTGAATCTTTCCGTGTTTATCACGAGCTCAAAGCGCGTGTGGTCGTAAATGTCTATCTTGTACACTTCATTGTAGCGATGGTGGTTGCTCTCGTCCCTGTCATCTATGTGCATGAGCGCCTGCTCGGGCGCCATTGCGTCCCTGCCTGCAACCCTTTTTGCGCGCACGCTGCGCGGGGCATAAAGCCACACGCGAAGGTCGGCGTTCTTCACCATCCACGGGCCAAGCCACGTGGTCACCACGCAGTTGCCCCTCTTCGCCTCGGAAATCAAATGCGCGTCAAAATGCTTGTCAATGGAATGCTCTTTTTCCGCTTTCCTGTGGAACTCCATGAGCGACATTTTCCGCTTCGCGGCAATCGTCTTGAACGTCGGGTTCACCACGCGAAGGGAGAGAAGCTTTGCAACTTCCTCGCCCACCGAGTTCTTCCCGCTCCCTGACAATCCCGAGATGCAGATTATCATTTGCCAGCCTCCTTATTTTTTTGTCAACAGTCCCTTGACGTGCGAAAGCAATCTCACGTCAACTTCCTCAAGCTTCATGCTGCCCTCCCGGACGCGGGTGGCGAATTTTATCACGCGCGCGGAAGTTGCCGAGGTCAGGTTGCCGCCGAACTTGCGGTTCGGGCGCCTCATGCTCTTTGCAACCCTGTGCCTTGAGTTCACTCCCTGAAGCTTGGCGCCTGTGACCGCACAGGAGTGGCGCTTGCCCTTTTTTCTCCTCCTGTAGTGTATGGTCTTGCCGCCTTTGGGCGTGCGAACATGCACCTTGCGCATGGATGTTGAGCGGTTTTTTGGAAGCGGCATAAATTGCACCTCTATTTCTTTTTTGTTGCTTTAGCGTAAATGGCTTTCCCTATGCTGTATACGATGCTTATTCCGAACGCAGCAAAGAGGAAAACCCCGTAAGAGCCGATTATGCGGTGGATGTTTATTAAAGGTATTGTGAATGGCAAATCAACGTAATAGAACGTGCCTAAGTTGAGCGCGCCTTCCAATCTTGCGCCCTGCGGAAGCTTTTCTGGCGAAACGGTCGCGTAAATCTCCAGCTGCTGCCCCAAAGTGGCATTCTGCACGCTTGCATTCGGGCTGACGTGGTATGCGGTCTTGCCAAGCAGCCCGTCAATGATTCCTGACTGGGAGCTTACCTGCGGCCAGATGTCCTCCGGCACCCCTCCTTCCACATAAAGCGCAGTGGCATTCCTCGCAAGGGTTTCATTGGTATCGGACAAAAGATAAACATCTGCCACCCACGCGCCCTTTGCCGCATCCGCGGGGATTGCAAAGCATCCCGAGTAAATCCCGTCGCCAGCGGCGAAGTCGCAGTGCGCCGCAAGCCCGTCGTCGAAAAGCTGCGCCCTGATGTCATCCATGCCACCGGGCTCAAAATAGGGGAAAATCGCCATGAATGAAAACAATATCACTATCAAAAGGCCGAACATCTTGAACTGCATCTTCATCAGTTCGCCTGTCAGGTCCCAGTACTTTTTCATTATCAGGTCGCTCTCAACAGTGTCTTTTCTCTTGGTCGCCTCCATGAGCTTGAGCTGCACGTCCTTCATTTCCTCCTGCAGCGTCTTCATCCTGTTTTTGCCGCCAACCCTTGCCTGCACTGTCATGGTGACCGACACGTAGGCTATGGCGCAAAGCACAATGAATATCCAATAGTTTGCAAGGTCAAAAAGCACTATGAACACCGTTATTGCAGGAAAGACCGGATGAACTTCCAGATGGCATCTGCCGCCTTTTCCCCAACTGCTTTTTCCCGCCGATCCTCCAGGTTCTGGACAATTATTATCGGCACGTTGGCAATCTGCGCGTTCCTGCGCATGAAATTCACGTCAATGATTGTCTGGGCGCCCAGAGTTTCCTCGGTTTCGGGGTCGCGTGCACGCAAAAGCTGCTGCTTATTGCGCCTCTCAATCACCTGTAGTGCAGGGACATCCAGGTAGAAAATCACCTGTATGTTCAGGTCAGGCACACGCTCAGGCGGGATTCCGTTGATGTATTCGCCGGTGTCCTTGTTCCGTATAGATGCGTGAGTATCAAAGAAAACAAAGCCGTCCATGCCGGCAATTTTGTCGAGCATGATTTTCTGGCATTCATTCTGCTGCGCTTTGGGAAGGTATTTCAGCTTGTCCCGGTCGTCAGTGTAGCCTAGGCGCACGGCGTTTTCTTTCATCTCATCTCCGCCGTTGACGTACATTATGCCCGATTTGGCGAGCCTGTCGCGCAAAAGCCCAGTAATTGTGCTCTTGCCCGAGCCCGACGAGCCCATAAGCACAAACGTCTTCACTCCTTTGGTTGCAACTACCATCCCACTCAACCTCACGACAGCATGCTTCCAAGGCTGGAGTAGTTGTCAAACATCCTCTGGTTCTCCAAGTCCTGGTACATCCTGTAAAGTATGCCAACTGTAAGCAATATTCCCGTGCCTGTGCCAAGCGCGCCGGTCATGTCCGCAAGCGCGGCAAGCAACCCGACAAATGCGCTTCCCAGCACCACGATGTATGGAATATACCTTGACAGCACGCTTTCCACAATCCTCGTGTCGCGCCTGTGGCCAGGTATCTGCAGGCCTGACTTGTCAAGCTGCTCGGCAACTTCCTTTGCGCCCATGCCTGTGGTCTCCACCCAGAACTGGCCGAACACCACGCACAGCGCCATCATGAATATTATATACACAATCACGTGCAGCCACTCCGGTGTGTTGTAAATCGGCGTGGTGCCGTTTATCAAGTGCCCAAAGTAAACACCATAATCCCCAGTCAGAGGCCGATAAATCGGCGAAACTAAGTAAAACAACCCGTCGCGAAGCTGGCCGCCCGAGTCCACAAATGCGATTGCAGGAACAAGGTCAAAGCCCCCGTTGCACTTGTCAAAGCCCAGTGCGTCAGCGTCATAGCTGCCTGTGACGCACAGGTGCTGGTTCTGCAGGCTGATTGCAAAGAACTGCATGTTCAGCAAGAGCGCGGCGGCAAGAATGACCGGAATATTCGAAACATAGAGAAACTTTATGGGAAAGCGGCTTCCCAGCCCGCGCGCGCGGTCAAACGCAAGCGGGATTTCTACCTTCACTCCCTCCGCATAGGAAACAGCCGCAAACACCACGCCGGTGAAGAACAGCGGAAGCAGTGCAAGTATGGCAGTTGGCAGCGCTTCCGCGCTCCCTGACGCCAGGGCTTCCGCCGCCTGGCCGAAAAGCACAAAGCTTCCGCCCACCACTGCAAGCGAAACTCCTGCCGCGATGAAAAGCGAAATGCCGCTGCCAATCCCGTGCTTGCTCACCACTTCGTCAAGGTACAAAAGTATGAGCGAGCCGAGCGCGACTTGCAAAATAACGAGTGCCATGGTGAAAGGTGCATTCATCTGCTGCACGCCGTCCACAATCATCAATCCTTCCCCCATGCCTGGGAAAAGCGGGATGAGCGACACGCGCGCGAACATCACGAAAACCGCCGCCTCGAAAAAGCACAGCAGTATGGCAAGCACTTTTTGCGCCCCCTGGAAGGTCTTTTTCTGGTCAGGGTCGCTCATGTCCACGTTGATTATCTTGGCGCCTGCGAAAAGCTGCAGGAAGATTGAGGCAAGCACAATGGGCCCGATTCCAACCGTGATAAGCGAACCTATCTTCGAAGCCGTCACCACCTGCAAAAAGTCCGAAGTGCCAGTGTGCGGCGCAACACCTGCCGCAGTGACATTGTACATTATGAAGAATATGGCAAGCGCCACAACAGTCCACATCAGCTTCTCGCGCAACGGCGGAGCCGCGCCAGGCGGAGACACCTCAGGAAGCAAATGGAGTATCGGCTTTACGAAATCAAGTGAGCTACCCATCAATATTCACCTAGAAGATGGCATCTCTTGCTTATGAAAGGTTTAAATTGCCTGCTGTCTGCGCAAGGTCGCCTATTCCTTGCCAATCAGCCCGTTGAGCACACCGTACGCGCGCACGGCGTCCGCGTTCCTCACTACCATCAGCGTGTCCGTGTGGCAGGAGATGAACTCCAGCACGTTTATGCCCTCGGCGGCAATCGCGTTTAAGATGACTGACACGCAGCCTGGCGTGTCCTCCAGGCCGCGCGGGCTGCACAATATTATGAGCGTAAGGTCGCCAATCACCGATAGCCCCTTTTTCTTCAGCTGCTTTGCGTAAGAAGCATCCACCACGCTCATCACGCCGGACTTGCTGTTGGAAGTTGCGATGACGGGCACGCCAATCCCGCTCTTTGAGGAAACCACGCAAACGTCAGAGCGTATCTCCACAGTGCTTGCGTGAAGTATCCTTTCCACTCCCCTTTCCCAGTCCATGCCCTGCGAGCGCGTGTCGCGCGCCATGCGCAAAAGCGCGGCTTTTATCGCCGTAAACTCGCCCTTTTTCCCAGGGAAAATCTCTCGCTGCAATTTGCGCGCGAGCGCTGAGTAGTTGCACAATCCATTGTTCACCATGGACAAAAGCTGCGGCCTGCGCCTTAGGTAAAGCCGGATTACATTGGCTGTAGTTGCCATTCTCCCCACCAAGTTGTTTGTTCCATAGGGAACAATCAAGGAGTTCCCAGGGACGGCTTATAACGCTTGCTACTCATTTTGTTCGCATACCTTTGTCTTGACGCTCGGCAAGGGCGGACAGCGCCTCTTCCAGGTTTCTCCGCGCAATCTTGTGCTCTGGGTCAATGGCAAGCACAGCATCATAATACGTAACCGCTGTCCCGTATTCTCTTTTCAGGCCATACACATTGCCCATGTTGAAAAACGCGCTTACGTCTGCCATGTCGTTCCAGAACATGCCGTTTAGCTCCTGCAAGGAGAGGTTGTAGCATCCCCTGTTGGCAAAAAGTATCCCCAAATTGTAATGCGCATTTGTGTGGTAAGGGTCGATTCTTATTGCTCTTTTGAAGTCCAGCACCGCGGCAAGGTTCTTTCCCTGCCTGAAATGGCACACCCCCCTGTTGATGTGCGCGGGCAGGTACTGCGGCTCGCGGCGCAATGCCTTGTCGAGCCATTGGATTGCATCCTTGTACTCCCTCTTGTCAATGCAGGCAAGTGCATTGTCGTTGCATTTGCCTGCGCGACCCTCGGCAAGAACCTTGCGGAAAAATGCAAATGGCCTCTTTTTGGGCTGGCGGGCATTGAGGCTTTTCTTTGCCCTTATAATATGAACACTGCCATGACTGCCAGGATAGATGACTCCCTTTACCTCCCACGACATGTATATACTACTCTTACAACTGCCATAAAAGGCTTGCCCTGCTGCAGATGCTCCCGCGCTTTTTATTCTTTTTGCCCGAAATCAACCCATGCAGAGCAAAAAAGCCAGTTTCTCCGAATGGTACACCGAAATCACGAAGGAGGCCAAGCTTTGCGACCTGCGCTACAACGTCAAGGGATTTGTGATTTTCATGCCCTGGTCCGTTGCCAGCATGAAGAGGATGTATGCAATTTACGAGGCAGAGCTTGAGCGCACTGGCCACAAGCCAGCCTGGTTCCCTGCGCTCATCCCCGAGAGCAACTTCCACCGCGAAAGCAAGCACGTGGAGGGCTTCATCCCCGAGGTCTTCTGGGTGGAGCATGCAGGCGACAACAAGCTTGAGGAAAGGCTTGCCATGCGCCCCACATCTGAAACTGCAATGTACCAGATGTATTCCCTTTGGATACAGGGGAAGAGCGACCTGCCCCTCAAAATCTACCACCCCTCGCAGGTGTGGCGCTATGAAACAAAGGCAACCAGGCCATTCATCCGCTCGCGCGAATTTTACTGGATTGAGTCGCACGACGCATTTTCCACAGAGGCAGAGGCGCGGGCTCAGGTGAAAGAGGACATGGAAATGGCGACAAACGTCATCACCGGCGAATTCGGAGTTCCCTTCATCTTCTTCGAGCGGCCGCAGTGGGACAAGTTCCCGGGTGCGGTTTCCACCTACGCTGCAGACACCATGATGCCTGACGGCAGGGTGCTGCAGCTTCCATCCACTCACCTTCTTGGGCAGAATTTCGCCAAGCCATTTGATGTCAAGTTCCTCAATGAGAAAGGCGAGTCGGAATACTGCTGGCAAACCTGCTATGGCCCATGCATCTCGCGCATCTATGCGGCAATCATCTCAGTGCACGGCGATGATGCCGGGCTTGTGCTTCCCTTTTTGCTTGCGCCAACGCAGGCAATCGTGGTTCCCATCCAAAAGAAAGGCTGCGAAGCTGCAATTGAGAAAACAGCGCGAGATGTAGTTGCTCTCTTGGCAAAGTCAGGCATCCGTGCGGAGGCAGACTTCTCTCCAAACACGCCTGGCTTCAAGTACAATGAATGGGAAATGAAAGGCGTTCCCTTCAGGGTTGAGGTGGGTGCGCGAGAGGCTGAAAGCGGCGTTTATACCGTTGTAAGGCGCGACATCAAGGCAAAGGCGCAGGTGAAAAAGGACGAGCTTTGCAGCTGGCTTTTGAAAGAGGGTGCGCGCATGCTGGAAGACATGAAGAAAAAGGCGCAGAAGGAGTTCGACGCGCGCCTTTCCAAGGCGGACAGCATGGAAGCCCTCGCCTCCGAGCTTGAGAAAGGGAAAATTGTCGCAGTGCCATTTTGCACAATGGAAAAGCCAGGCGAAAAATGCGCAAACGCAGTGAAGGAGAAGTGCGCCGCGAACGTGCGCGGCACAAGGTTTGACAAGCACGAGCGCGCGCACGGCAAGTGCATTGCCTGCGGCAAGGACGCCACAGTCATCGCCCACATTGCAAGGCAGTACTAACACTGCGCGCAGCCAGCAATGTTTTATATTACAAGGCAATGCTAATTCTGTGCAGGCGCGGCAAGGCAGCCCCTTCGTCTAGCGGCCAAGGACACCGGGCTTTGAACCCGGCAACGGCAGTTCGAATCTGCCAGGGGCTACTCCATTCTGTCGTAGCCCTGGCTTTTGCCCCGCTGGGCAAAATCCCGCCAACTGCTCCGCAGTTGACGGTCTGCCAGGGGCTACTCCATTCTGTCGTAGCCCTGGCTTTTGCCCCGCTGGGCAAAATCCCGCCAACTGCTCCGCAGTTGACGGTCTGCCAGGGGCTATTCGCTCTGGCTCATAGCCCTGGCTTTCGAGCGGCGTTCCGCTCGAAATCTGTTGCACAGCTTCGCTTTGTTCCATCTGTCAGGGCTATTCATTTTCTTCTCCCTAGGGAAAGCATTATAAACAACTTCCGTAAAAATACACCTATAATAACTATGGTGTTTTCTGATGCTGACTGTTAAAAAGCAAAGACAATTCAAGGGCAGGAAATACCTCTCCATCAGCGCAGGGAAGGAAGTGCCGCGCACTGAGCTGAAAATCGATCTGCCGCTGCCATTCTATAAAGTGGGTGGCGCCCTCAACGGCATGGCGCAGCGCCGCGCGGAGCAGGCATATGGGAAAATTGGGCGCAACCTTCCATCCCGCCTCACTGTCCAGGAGCTTTCAGTTGCAAAAAAAATCGCGGAAAGCCCGCTCATCACCAACACAGAAGTTTTCAGGGCAAGGGCGATTGCCGGGCTGGAATTCAATACGGTGTGCGCAGAGTTTTACAAAAGGAGCGTTTTTCTTGAGTGGTACCATCTCAACGACGTGCGCCGCTTTTTTTCGCAGAATAAAACTGCCAATCTTGAAATCACTGTAAGCGACAAGCGCTTCCTCATCCGCAGGGAAGGAGATTATATAGTCGCGGAGCGCAGCATCCGAAACACCCTGCAGGAAAGCCTTTCAGCCGCAATCAGCATCATCCACCTCCGCGACATGATCCAGACGTGCAGCCTTGCAGCGGCAATCAAATATGCCAACGGCTCACGCACGCTGCGCAGCCCGAAAATGCTTGAGATTCTCCAACCCATGTTTACCTATCTTTTAGGGGAGGGTGAGAATCCTAAGATGGAATTGCTCGGGTCTCTGCTTTCCGAAAGAAAAGGCAGACGCTGCCTTGTGGTTTGCGAGACCGGCGAGCAAAAAGAAGTGCTTTTCAATAAATTCCCTGGCGTGTCTGTTACCAACCACCCCAAAAAGGACAGCATGGCAGGCTTTGAGGCAATCCTCCTTTACAACCCAACCAATCATTCAGTGGAAGCTGCATGGAAATCCGGCGCCTGCGAAATCCTGGTGCTTGTTGCAAAAGGCACATCTGACGAAGAACGCTACTGGCAGAAATCAAAGCAAGAGGACACCAAAAGAAAGCCCGGCAGCGGCTTCCAGATGCTTTTGTTCTGATTCCCATTCACCACTTCTCATTGTGCACTCTTTCGCCGTCATAGCGCGGCTCGGCGATTTCCTTTTTCTTCGAAAAGCCTATCACCGCAAATGAAACAGGCGCGATGTGCGCGGGAATGTCAAGCATTTTCCTGAAGCTCTCCATCCTCTGTTCATTAGGGTAAACGCCCGTCCAAACACCGCCCATTCCCAGCGCGTGCGCGGCAAGCAGGATGTTCTCGGTTGCAGCAGCGCAGTCCTGCGCAAAGTACTCCTTGCTTTTCTTATTGGTAGTGTCCGCGCACACAAGTATGCCCACCGACGCATCCGCTGCCATTGCCGCATGCGGATGGAACTCCTTCACGCGCGAGAGCGCCCCCCTGTCGGAAACAACTACAAAATGCCAGGGCATCCCCTTGCGCCCGGACGGTGCCTGCATGCCTGCTGCCAGCAACTTCTTCAGTGTATCCTCTGGCATTGGCTGGTAGCCAAATTCCCTCACGCTTTTCCTGGTCATTATTGCTTCTAGCGCTTCCATCATATCACCTGCCTACTCTCACATGCGCAGGCAAGCGATTTAAACCTCTGCGCTGCGAACACTATATGGAAGGTGAGAAAATGATAGCAATAAACGACAAGGCGCCGGATTTTACCGAGGACGCCTACATTGACGGAGACATGAAGAAAATATCGCTCAAGGACTACAAGGGCAAGTGGGTGGTGCTCTTTTTCTACCCTGCGGACTTCACATTCGTCTGCCCCACTGAGCTTGGAGAGCTTGCCGCGCACCACGAGGAGATAAAGGCGCTTGGCGCAGAGGTCATCTCAGTGAGCGTGGACACAGCGTTTGTGCACGCAGCATGGCACGACTCTTCGCCGACAATAAAGAACATCAAGTTCCCAATGCTTGCCGACCCAGCGCGCAGGGTATGCACAGCTTATGGCACGATCATCCCGCAGGATGGGCTTTCGCTTCGCGCCACGTTCTTCATCGACCCTGACGGAATTGTGAAGGCCTATGAGTTCCACGACAATTCCATCGGCAGGAGCGTGGATGAAACCATCCGCAAGCTCCAGGCAGCTGATTTTGTGAAGAAGCACAACGGCGAGGTCTGCCCTATGAACTGGAAGCCAGGCGCAAAGACTCTCAAGCCCGGAATGGGCCTCGTGGGCAAGATTTAGCGAGCGGTGAAACTATGGATGAAGAGGAAAAAGCAAAACTTCTTGCGCGCGCACGCCGACTGGAGGGGAAAATGCTTTTTGTGAAAGCGGCGGAGATTTACCTCTCGCTTTCCATGGAAGCAGAAGCTGCAGCGGCATATGAAAAAGGCAGCGACTACACGCGCGCCGCTTCCCTTTTTGAAAAGCTTGGCAAGGCAGAGGACGCCGCGCGCTGCAGGAAGCTTCGCGACGCGAATTCCACGGGCGGCACCTGGCAGGACATGCAGGCGGAGTTCCAAAAGGACTCGGGCAACCCCTACTGATGCTTTCTGAAAACCTTGTCGTGGTGGCCATAATCCTCCAGCACCACCGTCTTCCTCGCCTCGTCAATTGAGTAGACCAGCACAAACGAGCCCATCACATGCAC
Organism: Microcaldota archaeon; assembly: GCA_964650545.1. Taxonomy (GTDB): domain Archaea; phylum Micrarchaeota; class Micrarchaeia; order Anstonellales; family Anstonellaceae; genus UBA10161. The sequence continues at coordinate 9,894 of CAZYTZ010000027.1, forward strand.
ATGCCTTTTCCACTGCATGGGCGCGTGCAGGGGCTTGAAGGCATATGGGGTTTCGAGTATCCTGAGCGTTTTCTTTTCCACTGCCTCATGCGCAACCGGATCCTTCTTGGCAAGCTTCCGAAACAGCCTGTCAAGATGCTCCCTTACCTCCAGCGCATATGCCATTCACTCCCTCATGGAGGCAAAATAGCCCCTGGCGTCCTTCACCTTGATCTTGCTTTCCTTCTCTATCTCCTTAAGGCGCCTGGCATACTCCGGGCGAAGCTCAAACTCCAGGTTGTCCCGTGCATACTCTGCCGCGAGCCTGTCAATCGCCTCGGACTTGTCCTTCAGGCCATATTTTGCCTTTACTATGTTTATGACGTAGTTTGCGTCAGCGCCGATATCAACAATCGCCTGCACCATATTAACACCAAGTTAATACTATGTTAATATCATATTATAAGCCTTTCCGCCCTCCGCCAACCCCGCAAACCGCCCGCTTTAAAAGATTATGTTGTATATTTCTAACATAATGTGATGTTTGGCTAACAAAAGGTGAGAAACATGAAGCAAAACAGGAAGAAGGAGCAGTGGGGCATTGCCGCTCTTGCAGCCGTTCTCGTGCTGCTCTCGGCGCTCATAGACGCGCGATTGTCATTCGCGCTTGCCATCGCAGGGCTGTTCGCAATCTCATTCACAATGAAAAGCAAGATCTGGAGGCAGCTGCCCTTCATTCTTGCCTCCTTCATAATTGCCGGCGTGGTCGTAGTGGCGCTCAACAGCCAGGACGGGCTTTCAGTGCAGGGCATGGCAATTGCCTGCCTGATTGGCGCAACAATGATCGCAATTGTCTTCTACCGCCGGAAAAAGGGAGTGATACTCAACGACGAGAGGACGATTGCCATCCACAACCGCGCAACCACTTATTCCTGGTGGGTATCTTACGTGATGATTGCCATCCTGTTCTGGTTTGACTACAGCGGCTACATGGGGCTTTCCGCAATACAGTTCGGCGGCGTGATACTTTTCACCATGCTCCTCTCGCAGCTGTTCATCAAGTGCTACCTGCTCTCAAGGGGGGGCTCTTGATGAAAACCCGCATAAAGGAGCTTCGCGCGCGCTACAACATGACGCAGGAGGATTTGGCGAAAAAGGCTGGAGTGCGCCGCGAGACCATAGTTTTCCTCGAACAGGGCAGGTACAACCCCTCGCTGCGGCTTGCGCACGATGTGGCAAAGGCGCTGAAGTCAAAAATAGACGACGTCTTCATTTTCTAGCGCCTTCTAGCCAGCACCGTCAAATAGCCCAGTGCCAGCACCAAAACAAAGATTGGCAGCAGATTCTCGCGCAGGAAACAGCCTATCTGCGACAAGAGAAGCACATTGGCAAACATGCCGATGGTTCTCAGCAGCCAGGCAAGTATCCACATTGAAAACGCAAAGCCGACAGCATTGCCAACCGGCCAGAGCAGGGCAAAGCCAACGTAGAACCTGCGGGCAAAATACTGGCAATAGCCAATCACAAGCGGCACTGCGAAAAATAAGGTAATGTTCCTGTAAACAGCAGCCACCATAAGCGTGAGCAGCTCGCTTTGCAGCATGACGTTTACAAATTGCAGCAGCCACACGCATGCAAGAGTGATGAGAAGGCTTATCACAGCCCCTATAAGCGGGCCTATGAGCCCAAGTATCTCAACTGGCAGGAACCACCACTTAAGCCAGCGAGCTTCGCTGTCCTTTTCCCACTGGCATTGCCCCGGGTGCTTCCATGTGCCTTTTGCCCCATGCCTTGACATAGGGGAAAGAAAAGAAGGGAAGAATAAAAAGCCTATTGAGAATCCAAATCGCCCATGAGTGGCTGGCCCTCAAGCACGCTGACCTTTGACAACCCGTGCTTGCCCTCGAATTTTTTCTTGAACTCATCGGCTGTCCCGCACAGCGGTACAATGAGCGTAGTGTAGTTCTTGTGATTCGGGATGAAAGTGGTTATGTCATAGACTTGCTCGTTGTAGCCCACCCAGCAATCAGTTTCCTTGTTGTGCTCTGCAAGCAGTGCCATGCTTACTGGCAGCTCAGCTGGGGGTTGAGCCACTTGCGCGTTCCCTGCTGTGGTGGATGGCGTTGCAGTGTTTTCAGGTGCTGCCGGAACTGCTGCAGGCGGCGATGATGCGCACCCAGCAAGCAAAAGCGCGAAAGCTGATAGCATCACAATCATATACTTCACATTATCACCTTGGCTTTGCATGCTGCGCATAGGATTAAAAAGCGCCCCGCGACCCCAGCGAGTAATTATATTCATTGCCTGCGAACGTGTCGCATGGCGGAAATACTGGTGAGAAAAGCAGACGGAAGCATGGAGCCGATGGACTACAACAAGGTGCGCCACTCGCTTTCGCGCGCAGGGGCAAACAGGCAGCTTGCAGAGGAAGTCATCGAGTCCCTTCAGTCGCGCATGAAAAACGGCATCACAACTGAGCAGATTTATGGCATGGCATTCGAGAGGCTGCGCGAGATTAAGCCTGGCGCGGCAGCGCGCTTTGGCCTCAAGGCGGCGCTTTTCAAGTTCGGGCCAGACGGCCACCCGTTTGAGACATTCGCCTGTGCGGCGCTTTCCGGCAGGGGCTATTCCGCGCAGGCGCGCCAGATTGTGCACGGCAAGTGCGTGCAGCACGAAATCGACGTGGTCGCCTCGCGACCCGCAGTGCCTGGGCACAAGGCCACGAAATTCATAGCCGAGTGCAAGTTCCACAACTCCTCGCACCTCAAGTGCCACATCCAGACTGCGCTTTACTCTTGGGCCCGCTTCCTGGACGTGCATGCTGCAAACCCTGAAATAGACTCGGGCTGGCTCATCACAAACACCAAATTCTCCTACGACGCCATAAAGTACGCCGACTGCGTTGGGCTGAAGCTTTTGGGCTGGAGCTTCCCGCGCGACGAGTCCATCCAGGTGCGCATTGAGGAGCACAAGCTTTACCCAATCACTCTTATCTCGCGCCTTGACCGCAGGGGCTTTGAGGCGCTTCACAATGCCGGCATAATTCTCGTGAAAGACGTGGCAAGCGCGCCAGCAGAGCGCCTGCGCTCGCTGGGCTTTTCCGACAAGCAGGCAGGCGGTATAAAGGATGAGGCAAAAAGGATAATGAGCGGAAGAGGCTAGCAGTTTATTCACTGAAACCACTGGCATGTGCATTTTGCCGAGGCAAAATGCATCAGACATTTTTGCCACTGCAAAAATGCTGATGGCAAATTTCCGCAGAAATTTGGCAGACAGTGGAACGAAGTTCCACTGGAATCCTACTTGCAAAGCGCATATAAACCGCAAATCTCTCATTTTTGCATGGCAAAATGCACCATAAAAATACATCTAAAAACCAAGCGCGTCCTTGACAGCTTCCGCGAATGCCTGGATGAAAGCTACGACGAGGTAATCTCAAGACTCATTAATGTGGCGAAAAACCGTAGCGCGCCAAAACTTAGCAAAAAAGCTGTTAAGAGCATTGAGTGCGCACGCGGGAGGGTAAAGGCAGGCAATTTCATAGATGAAAAGGGGGTCAGGGAGAGGCTGAAATTATGAATGGCGCACCTCTGTCTGTAGTGCCTGTTTTTGGGAATAGGCTTAAAAACAGTTGTATGAATATGTATAACTGCACGAGGCAAAATATGGGAACGAGTCTGCACTACCCGCGGCTTGACACTGTGCTCATGGTGGAGGGCAGGATAAAGCGCGCAAGAAGCTACCTTACCCGGGTGCAGCTTTGGAAGTCCCTTCCCAAAAAGGTACAATACCAGACCTTCTGCACCATACTAAGCTATCTTGTTGATTCGCGCAAGATAATCTTCACGCGCGACCGCAAGATTGTCTGGGTGTTTGCAGACAGCGAAAAAGCAAGGACGCTGGTTTCCGGGAGCGTGCGTGCCCATGCATGAAGTCAGGTATTCTGCCGCTTTTGAGAAGGATTTTGGCAAGCTGAAGATTAGGGCGAAAAAAGGCAATGCCGAAGCAATCAAGCTTCTTTCTCTCATTGACGATGCAGTAAAGGAGCTTTCCTCAGACCGCGAGGCAGGCAGGAAAATCCCGCGCGCCATCTGGCCGCGCGAGTATGTGCAGAAATACAATGTCACCAACCTCTGGAAATACAACCTTGACTCCTACTGGCGGCTGATTTACACCATAACCGGCACAGAAATAGAGATGTTCCTGATTTGCCTTGACTTCATGCCGCACCCGCAATACGACAGGAAGTTCGGGTATGGATGAAGCACTGAAGGGTTTTTATATTCTTCCACTAACAGCAACAACCATGAAGAAAAAATCCCCTGTGCGCGGAAAGAATGGCTGCACCAACATACTTGACATAGGCAGCTTCGGCTTCAAAACATGGGACACGTGCGAAAGGCTGGCAAAAACCAAGAATTCCCCATTTTTCCTCAAGGCATTCTCATGCGAAGTTGACAGGAGGGAGGAACATAAGGAAAAAAATCTCGCGGTCGTGGTGGACAAAGGGGAATATTGCAGCTACCTGCAGGGTGAGCCATCTGGCTTTTACCACCAGGTGCATTTGCATGCACCAGGCGGAATAACGACTGCGCGCGAGGACGGATTTGACGGGTTTGCCTGCGACATAAACCGCATAATGAAGCCAGGGGCAATTCTGTTTGCAAGCGCCGATTTCTGCTTTTCAGTTTACAGCTTTGGCGATGAAACTGGCATCCGCGCTCTTTATGACAGGGTGCTGCCGCATTTCAACATCTTGCTTTCCATGTTCGACAAATGCATTGGGTCTGGATTTCACGGCAGAAATCCTGCTGGGAAGAATTTTGCCGACATGCAGGCAATGCACGAGCTCTTCAGGCTGTTTGATTATGGCGCGCCAAAAGACGTGAAAAAAACGCCTGCAATCATAAGGGACTTTTTCGGGCTTTTCAGCGTCAATAATAACGATATGGACTACTTCATGATTGCAAAGAAAAAGTAAAAAATCAAGCGGCCGAATTCTTTTTCTCTTCCGCGTTCTTCTCCAGCTTTCTCTTGATTGTTTTCAGCATGACAAAGCTGTCGCGCTCCATCTCCTCCAGCCTGAAGGAAATGAGCTTTGACTGCCCTTCAAGGCGCGGAATCATGACGAACTCAAGCGAGTTCACGCGCCTCTTTGTTTTTTCAATTTCGAGGATAAGGCGGCGTATGCCGTTTTCCGTTTCTGACAGCTTGAAGACCAGGTCAAGCACATGCTCGAACGAGTCTGCCACCTCGTCAATTTTCGCGCTCGTGCCCACAATGGAGTAGCCGCGCATCATGAGGGCTTTTTTTGGCTCAGACGCCTCAAGCGTGGGAATCTTCACGCCCATGATGTTGCGCACTTCCACATGCACATTGGGCGCGCGCTTGACCGCCATGGACGCGGCCTCAATCTCCTGCATGGAGTGGTAGGCCTGCGCGACCGCAAGCGCCGCGTACGCCTTTTTCATGCGCGCATTCAGCTCGCTCCTCAGGTCCTGGGCCTTGCCAAGTATCTTGAAGAACTCAAGTATGAGCGCGTCGCGCTTCTGCTTGAGGAGCTTGTGCCCCTTGCGCGCAAGCTTCACCCTGGTCTTGGCCTTGAGAAGCTCCATCCTTGTCGGGTTCGGGTTGTCGGCCAT
>CAZYTZ010000028.1:0-14622 GCA_964650545.1 Microcaldota archaeon
CCTATAAATGTGCGCCCTCACTCAAAGCTGATTTTCACGTCGTCTTCCAAAAGCGAGCGCAGCACTGCTTCCAGCGAGTTGATGTCAAGCGGAAGGCGGGCGATGTCCGCGCGCGCAATTCGGACTTTCATTATTTCCTTGCCCTCATGGAACACCTTGTTTATGCCAAGCAGGTGCACAGGCATTATGATGTCTGCAATCGTCTTTTTCACGTCCCCTGACGTCTCTGCAATCCTCACCTTTTTGCCAAGCGCGCTGGACAGCTCGGAGACCACTTTCCCTTGCCTGCCAATGAGAAGGCCCACCTCGCCGTGCGTGAGCACGAGGACCACCCTGCCCAGGTCAATTGCCTTGTAGAACGAGGCATTGCTGATATTGTACCTGTCGTTTATCTTGAAAAGTATCAGGGCGACATCGAAGTCCAGCTGTGTTATCTTGCCTGATGCCAGCTTTGCCTTGCAGGATTGGCAAAGCTCGCCTTCTTTCAGGTCTGAGTTGCAAACAGGAGTTTTTATCCAACCACCATTCTTGGAAAGAGGCGGCAGGCTGGATTACTTTGTGAGCTTTATCTCGATTGCAGACACTTTTGACTTGCTTCCATCCTCGGAGTCCAGCTCCTCGGTCTTTGTGATTATGCCTGCCACCTTGACTTCTGGCATAAACCTGTTGCGCACGATCTCGGCAACGTCCACCGCGCGCGAAATCGTCTTGCCGCGCGCCTTGATGAAAACTTCCGGTGTTCCATGATTGAACTGCGTGACCACTGCCAGGACATAGCCCATCACGCTTTTCTTGCCAATGTAAATGACATTCCCGTCTGTTCTCACAGGCGCCTCTGCTTGTGGAGCTGGTTTGCTTGCCACTGCCTGCGGCGCTGCGCTGCTTTCTGCCACGATTTGAGGCTCTGCTTGCGGTGTTGCGTTATCTTCCATGGATCCACCTCTGCAATAATCTTACTTTCTTCCTTTCCTGTAATCTGCCACCAATCTTTCCAGATCTATTCCTGTCTCTCCAATATTTATTTGTTCCTTCTCACTGGCGGGTTCTTCCTTTCTTTTTTGTGGCGCTGCCATCCGCTGCGCAGGCTTCTGTTTTTTCTTCCGCCAGCTCAGGCGGTTCATTGCATTTTGAAGCTGGAAGCGAAGCTTCCTAAACTCAGAGTCGCGCATGACAGACTGGCGCACCCCGTTTTCCATCAGGCGCAGCCGATGCATCAGCGCAGCCTTCTCCTCCTCAAGCCGCTCAAGTGCCAGGCGCAAATTCGCATTCTCGCGCGCCAGCGACTCCAGCCTGTCGCGAAGCTCGCCAGGAGACGCAGTTCTTGCAATTGCAGGCCGCTTGTGCGCGATTTTCCCCTTCTCTTCGGGCTCCCTCAAAATCAGGAAAGCGTCCTGCACGCGCACCCCTCGAAGCAGCAAGTGCTTTACTTTTTCCTTTTCCTCATGCGCCATCTCATCCAGCGCTTCAATCTGCCTCAGCTTGTTCTGGTTTGCGCGCCACGCAAGCACCGCGGCGCAGTACGCGTCGCGCTCGTGGGTGTTTGCTGTGCCTGCCCCTCTTGCCACCCGCCTTTTCTCATCCTCGCGCACGCTGGTGCGCGGGACAAACAAGCGGCAGGAAAAATAAGATGCAAGCCGCAGTGCAGCCTCAGGCGCAGGATTGGTGTCGCATGCCACAAGGGAAGGCGTGCAGTGTGCCTCGACTATGCGCGCAGCCTCGGAAAAGCCACCCAACGTGGAATAAAGCGAAAGCTTCCGCCCATCCAAGCCAACAAGGGCGATGCCGAATGTCGCGCCCGGGTCAATGCCGACGATAACATGCCTTTTTTCCGACAAGTAGCCACCAAAATCAGTCGCTTCCCGCGCCCGCTTCCCTACTGCCAATCTTCTTCTTCGTCAACGCCTGGTGCAATATGACGTGCGTGTTCCTCTCGATATTCTCCTTGACCACCGCACCCGCGTCAATCCAGCAGCCGTCGCCGATTATCTTGCCTGGCATCACCGCGCAAAGAACTCCCATCTTTGTGTTGTCCCCGATTATTGCGCCGAGCTTGTTCCTTTTGGTGTCAATCACCACATCATTCACAACCGCCTTGATGTGCCCTGAATCAAACCTGTAATTCGCAATCTGCGTGGCAGCGCCGAAATTGCAGTTGCTGCCCACAATGGAGTCTCCTATGTAGGTGAGGTGCTTGGCATTCACGTGGTCAAACAGTATGGCGTTTTTCAGAGTGGTGGAGTCGCCAATGTCGCATTTTCTCCCAATCGAAGTGGTCCCCCGTATGTAGGCATGCGGGCCCACGTGCGCGCCTTCGCCGATGTAGACATTGCCCTCCACAACAGAATCGTAAATCTCCGCGCCTTTTTCCATGATGAGCTTGCCCCTGACTTTGCAGTCCTCAACTTTGTCCTTTTTCTCTGGCAATTTGGAGAGGAGAAACTCGTTTGCTGAGAAAAGCTGCCAGGGCATGCCCATGTCAAGCCAGAAGCCGCCAACTTCGACGGCAGTTGCGCCGAGCAGCAGGTCGATTATTTCAAATTCGCCGCGCGATGACTTTTTCACGCTCTTTATTTTCTTGAAAATGGACGGCTCGAAAACGTAAAGCGAGCAGTTGGCCAAGTTTGACTTGGGCTTTTCCACCTTTTCCTCAAACCCAGCGACTTTCCCTCCCTTCACAACCGCAGTGCCATACTCGCGGGCATCCTCAACAGCGCGCAGCGCCGCGGTCGCCTCGCCGTCAGCTTCTTCAGCGAGCTTTTTTAGCGCCTCTGGCTCGGCTATGATGTCTCCTGCCACTCCGAAAAACCGGTCAGTGGCAAAGCTTTCCGCATAGCCAAAAGCCGCGGCAGTGCCATAGCTCTCGCCCTGCTCGATAAACGAAAGTTTCATGCCTGGAACAGGATGAGCTGCAAAATAGTCCATGATGGTCTCCTTTTTGTATTTGACCACGACTGCTGCCTCAGACACGCCCACGGATTTCAGGTTTTCCAGCACAAGCTGCAATATGGGTTTGCCTGCAAGCTGAATCATGCACTTGGGGCGCGTGTAGGTGAGCGGGCGCAAGCGCTTGCCCTCCCCTGCAGCCAGCACCACCGCCTTCTTGATTGCCATGCTCCCATTATGCCACCCTCAGTTTATTAAATTTGCCAGCGAAGGGGCAGGCATGGCAGACATAGACGTAATATCCCTGATATTCGAGTCTTTTGACCTCGTCCGCGCACGCTACAAGGAAGTGGCCCTCCCTTTGATGGTACTGCTTCTGATTTCTGGCGCAGGGAACTTTGGCGGGGCTTCGCTTTCAGACGTCATGGGCTCGCAGGGCGCAGGCACTAATTACTATGATGAAAGCCCTATTGCAAACGCGCTTTCCGACTCCGGCGGCCTGTGGGCCGGGCTTGCGGGAGTCATCTTCATCGTCCTTGCGCTGCTGATTGCATTCGCATTTGCAATGGCAGTGGTTTCACTTTCAATCTGGTACTATGCCAGCGAGCACTTCTACGCAATCCTTCGCAGGAAGAAGGTTTCCCAAAACTGGCAATCGCGCATGGCACGCCACTTCCCGCGCGCGATTGTAATGACCATATTCGAATTTTTCCTGTTTGCGGCATTTGCAGCTGCCACAATAGCATGCTTTGCCATGGTGCCTGCCTCTGGCTGGGCAGTTTCCATAGTCCTTTTTGCAGTCGTCGCCCTGGTGGCAATCAGCGCCATGCTGTTCCTTATTCCTGCATGGGCATACTATGCAATGGACTGCCTTCCATTCTTTGAGTCGCTTGGCCGCTCGGTTTCCCTTGTGCGCGGCAATGCAATGCACTTTGCCATATTCGCGGTGATATTCATTGCCCTTAACTTTGGGACGGTCTTCGCATCCTTTTACGCCTGCTGCTTCTCATTCCTGCTCATGCCAATACTCTACGTGTTCTTTTCGCTGATATCAAGAGTCACTATCCTTAAAATGAAACTTGCTATTGAAAAACAGAGGAACAAGCGGTAGATATCAGGCAAGCAGTGCAACAATTGCCTTCTCGGCAGCAGCCACGGTTTTTAGCAGCTTTTTCTTTTCCTTAAACTCACAAGTCAGGCGCATGGCAGGCTCAGTGCCTGAAGGGCGCACCAGCAGCCAGCCATCTTCAAAATCGTACCGCAAGCCGTCAATGGTGGAAAGAGCGGCGCCTTGGAATGACAGATCTTTTGCCAGCGAGGCCATCATCTTTTCCTTGCTCTTTCCCTCGCACCTGTACTTGCGCCTCTCAATCGGGTAGGTCTTGACGGCATCTGCAAGCGCGGAGAGGTTGCCTCTCGTGCAATATATCTCGGACAGCACAAGTGAGGAAAGCAGCCCGTCAGCGCACGGGGTGGATGAGGGAAAAACGTACTCGCCGCAGGGCTCGCCCCCGAACACCGCGTGCGTTTCCTTCACCTTTTCAGCCACGTGCAGGCTGCCAACAGGAGTAATCGCCAGTTTTCCTCCAAGCGCTTCCACAGTCTCCTTCACGCAAAGCGACGCCTCCACAGTGCTTACTATTCCGCCTTTTTTCCTTTTCAGGAAATGCGAGCAGAAAATGGAGAGCTGCACGTCAAGCGCAAGCACGCGCCCCCTCTCGTCAATGCCAACCGCCCGGTCGCCATCGCCGTCAAACGCAATGCCGAAATCGCACTTTTTCGCAACCACCTGCTTTGCAGCCTCGGACAGTGTTTCGGCTTTTGGCTCAAGGTCCCTGGCAAAATTCCCAGGCTGGTCGCAGTAAAGCTCCACCACTTCGCAGCCTGCAGCGCGCAAAAGCGCAGGCGCTGCAAAAGATGCCGCCGCATTGCCTGCATCCACAAGCACGCGCGGCTTTCTGCCTGCGATGGATGGCGTGTCGACCTGTGAAAGCAGGAAATGGATGCACTCTTGAAGATAATCTTTGTTTTCTTTTTGCCCAACCTCGTTCCAGGCAACCGCATTTTCCTTGCCTGCCATTGCAGCTTCCACAGCCGCTTCCTGCTCGCGCGAGAGCTCCATCCCAAACGAGAACAGCTTTATGCCATTGTATTGCGGCGGGTTGTGCGAGGCCGTAATCATGGTGCCCTCGCACTTTTCACGAGAAGTGGCATATGCCAAAAGAGGGGTGGGCGCAAAGCCAATGTCCACCACGCCAGCGCCTGCAAGCATGGCGCCTGAGGACAGCGCATCAGAAAGGGGTGGTGAGGTAGGGCGCGCATCGCGCGCAACCACGAGCCTGCTGCCCTTTTTTGCAGCCGCATTGCCCACGCGCATGGCAAGGGCGCAGCTGACATCTTTCCCATAAACGCCCCTGATGCCTGATGTGCCAAAAAGCCCTGCCATGCGACTGACTTGGGCAAATAGTCTTTTAAACTCTTGAGAACACAGACCCCGATATGAGCGTAGACAGGCTATCCGTATCCGGCCCGCAATCTGCTGCAGGCATAATGGGCATTTCGTCCAACACCAACCTTGGCGGCATCAAGTTCAACCCGCGTGGAGTGGTTATCTTTTCGGCGGTTTTCATACTGGTCGTGAAAATAATCGATGTGATGCTGCGCGGCAGCATCTGACTTTTTTCTAGCCAAACAATCTCTTAGCCGCGGCAGCCACTTTCTTAACGTTCTTCTCCTCGCAAATTGCCAAAGCCGAAAGGCGGCGCGACTGCATGGCAACAAGCGCTGCAACAAGCTCGCTCTCACGGGCAAGCGGCACGACTGAGCCGTCCTTCCTCTCCAGCATGATGCCTGTTTTGGCTGAAAGCGATGGCACGTCTATGAGAACCGGGCAGCCGCAGGAGTCAGTCAGCTCGCGTTCCGCCTTTGCCGCGCTGGCGCCAAGCACATCCATTGGCACAGAGCATGCCTTCTTGAAAAGGCGGCGCTCCTTGAGCCTGCGCACGTACTGCGCCGCCCCGCACGAGCGCTCCAGCGCGTCTAACGCCTGGGCGTCTGTCAAAAAGAGGAAGTCGTCCGCAGACAGGGTCTTGTCTGCAAGCGAAAGCACTATTGCCTGCTGCAGCATGCGCGAGGCAATTCTTACTGTCTTATGCAAGTAGACTGTGGAAAACATGGTAAAACGCGCCACCAGCAGCCCCTCGCCTGCCTCAAGCCCCCGCTCGCGCAGACGCAGCCCCTTTGCCGAAAGCGAGAGGCTGCCGCAAATCCTTTCGGAGTCTATCACTCCGTAAGCCACTCCTGTGTAATGCGAGTCGCGAAGCAGGTAATCCATCCTGTCCGCGCCAATGTCTGACGTGATTATTTCTCCGAGCGGCTTGCTGCACAAGGCAGAGATTTCGCGAGGCGAGAACTCAGAGGACAATATGTCTGCAATTTCGCAGAGCAGCATCATCTCACTACCTATCTCCTCATGCGTGCCAATCCTGCTTTTCAGCACTGCTTCTGCCTCGTGGGAAAATGAAACGTGCCCGATGTCGTGCAAAAGCGCAGCTGCCCTCACCTTTGCCGTCTTTTCACTGTCAAGCCCAAGCTCGCGGCACATCTTGTCGGCAAGGAAAAGCGTGCCGATGGAGTGCTCAAAGCGCGTGTGGTTTGCCCCTGGGTAGACCAAGTAAGCCGTGGCAAGCTGGCGCACGCCCCGCAGCCTCTGCATTTGCGCGCAGTCAAGAAGCTTCTCTTCCGTGCCTGAAAGCGCAACAGTCCCGTGAAGCGGGTCCCTTATCCTCAACATGGCATCAACCTAGGCAAGCGCAAACTTGCCCTTGCTTTTCTCAAGAAGCTCCCCCGCCTCGCTCATGTGGAGGAGCAGAGCCTGGCAGCCAACAGCATCAAGCCTGATTTCGCGCGACAGCTCCTCAGCAGTCTTGTCTCCTTTCTCAAGCGCTGATAGAATCTTTGGCTGCCACTCATTCGCAAAGCTTTTCCTGATGAAATAGTATTTCCTGTCAAATGCGCGCAAGCCCGAAATCTCCCCGGCCTTTATCCTGTCTGCGAGGCTGTTGGAAAGGTGGCGTGCCTCCCCCTCGCTTTCCAGCACCAGGTAGCCTTTGGAAAGCGGGTCATTCTCTGCAGGCGGGGCCGGAGCACCGCGTGCGAGGCCAAAGGCAGCGTCAGAAACGTTGTAAACTCCCCTTTCGTATTTTTTGCTCCTGAAGATTGTGACTATTTTCTTTTTCAAAAGCGAGGATAGGAGTTCCCGCTCCTCTGAGGAAAGCGTCCTGTCAACGTCTGCAGGCGTTCTTTTCTCAAAGCGGACCGCGAGCAGCTTTTTCAAAAGAGCCGTTTCAGCGTCCTCCAGCGCAGAAGGCGCGGCAGCGCGCGCACTGTCCACAAATCCCCTGACAGTGAAAAGGTATGCCCCGTCCCTCAGCGGGAAAACCTCAAGCGAATCGGCATTTGCAATGTCTGCGGGAAGGCTGCCTGCAAGCTCAATGCCGTCCTTTGTTTTTTGCACCTTCAATTCCACAAAACCAACTTCAGCGTATCAGCCTTTTCTGCTCCACTTTCCCGCCTGGGGACTTTTCGGAGAATATCTGCGCGGTAAACGAGCTTATGCTTGCTGAAGGCGAGCGCCACATCTCGCGGGGCAGCCCGGCCTTAATGCATACCTGGCAGAGGAACTCCTCCTCGCCCCAGTTCCACTCGATTGGCACCTGCGGCAAAAGAAGCCCTGATGAATAGCCGTAATGTATGATGAGCCCGTCCCTGCCCACCTTTATTTTCTTCACAATCTCCTCTGGCTTTCCTGCCTTTATCTCCTGCGGCACTGAAAGTACGCTCGCCTCAGCCACAAGCTTTTCCATCTCGCCCTTTTCAACAGGGGGAAAGCGCGGGTCTTCAAAGGCAGCGGAAAGCGCGCAGTCCACCACGGAGAGCGCAAGCTCCTTTATGGGGAGCGGGTAGCCGATGCAGCCGCGAAGCTCGTGCGCGGGGTGGCTTTCAAGAGTGACAAAAACGCCGCGTTTCTCGGAGAGCGCACCGTCCGCGCGCTTAGGCATGGTTTTCTTGCCTGTGGCAAGGTAAGTCTCTATGGCCTCGCGTGCCAAGGAAACAAGATACTGTCCCTGCTCAAGCGGTAAGTCTGCCATTTTCCCACAAAATCCTTTTGGCGGCTGGGTTTAAAATTGCGCGCACGCGCACAAGGCCCCGTCGATTTGGCGTGCTGCCCTGCGCTCAGTCCTGCTCCTTGTGCTCGCCGCGCCTGCCATAGATTTTCTTCCTTCTTTTCTCGCGGAAAATCGGCGCGCCGGATTGCTTCTGGTCGCCATTCTCGTTCTGCCTGCCTGACACGAGCCTACGCTCAAACCTGTCCCATTCGAAGTTGACCCTCAGGTCCCTGCCCTTCTCAACGTCGATTATCACAAACTTCTGCTTTTTTATCTCAAAATTCCGCAGCAGCAGCCCGCGCGCCTCCTCTGGCTTCATAGTGTGCGCGCTCGAGCTTGTGGCAAGGAAGCAGTGTTGCGCGCCTGACTTGACCAGCCTGTCAAACGATGACTTGAATTCAGACACATTGCCGAACTGCACTTCAAAGGCAGCTGCTCCCCCGTCCTTTCTCATGAAGTAAAGCCAGCAGGGCGACTGTGCCTCAAGATAGCCGAACTTGAAGGCAATTGCTGAATATTGCTCTGCAAGCGTGTCTATGAGCCTAACAGGGGGCTTTTTCACGCGCACTATCTCATCAACAAACTCCATGGCGCCCATTACTCGCGTTAAGTTAAAATCGGTTGGTGCCTACCATGGCACTTTTTTCAGCCCGAGCCGGTTTGCCAGCACGTTTGCGCCAGCGTGCACAAAATAGGTGAGCACAAGGAGGAAAATCACCGCCTGTAGTGTGAGCAGGGGAGCGGCCAGCGGGTAGGCAAGCAGGAGGGCAACAAGAAGGAAGAGCAGCTGGTCCATCACAAGCGACGGCCTGCCCTGCAAAATTCCCTGCCTGCGCTTGATGAAGCTTCCAAGCAGGTCCCCGAGCATGGCGCCAATGCCAAGCAGCAAGCCTGCAATGGCATATGTGAAGGCGCTGCCAGCATAAATGCCTAGGGCAGTGCCTGGAAGAAAAAGCCCTTCAAGCGCACCAATTGCCGTTCCTGCAAGCACGCCTGCGAAAAAGCCGCGCACGGTTTTTCCGTTTCCAAGCACGCGCCTGCCGTCCGCAAGCTTTTTTCCTCTGTCAATCGGGGCTCCGCCGCCAAGCAGGACGGGTATCGAGTTTGCAAAATAGGCAGGGAGGATGAACAGGACAATCCGCAGCACCCATACGCCGGCATCCATGGCTTCCTTTCATGCAAGGAAGTTTATTAACTTTCCAACCAACAACTGCCAAGGGGGAGAGCATGGCAGCAAAGCAGCAAAGCAACCATCTCACTGCGGCGGTTGGCGTATTCATCATCGCAGTGCTCATAATCGCCGCCTATTCCGTTGCCCCGCCAGAAGGCTGCATTGGGGTGGTGTCAATAAGCGGCCTGCTCATGACCCAAGACGTGCCGCAGTCCCTTTTCACCGAGGAGATGAAAGGCTCCGAAACCATTGCATCCGAGATTGCAGAGGCAGGGCGAAGGAGCGATGTCAGGGCAGTTCTCCTGTTAATCGACACGCCTGGCGGCTCAGTGGTGGCAAGCCAGGAAATCTACGACGCAGTGCGCGCGCTGAACAAGACATCAGTCACATTCATACGCGAGATGGCCGCTTCGGGAGGCTATTACATTGCGGCAGGCACCGATTACATCGTGGCAAACCCCGATGCGCTAACAGGAAGCATTGGCGCGCGGGCAACATTGCAGGACTACAGCGGCCTTTTCTCAAAGCTCGGCGTGAACACCACCACCATCAAGACGGGCGCGCTTAAGGACATGGGCTCGGGGAGCCGCCCCATGACTGAAGAAGAGCAGTCAGTATGGCAGTCCATAGTGGATGAAAGCTTCGCAAGCTTCCGCTCTGCAGTTGAAAAGCGGCGCGCAGGAAAGCTCGACCCGGTCGGGTTCGAGCAGGCGCTCGACGCGCGGATTCTTACCGGCAGGCAGGCGCAAAAAATAGGCCTTATAGACGAGCTTGGCAGCAAGGATGCTGCCATCCAGGCTGCTGCCCGCCTGGCAAACATGCCTGTCGCAGGCGGCGAAAAGCCGCAGCTTTGCGAAATATCGTCATCAAAGAGGCGCGGCGGCCTTTTCGGCTCGCTTTCAGCCTCTGCGCTGCAGCTCCTGCTTGAAAGCACGGCGGGGGCCAAAGTTTCATACCGGTGAGAAGATGGGAAAGCAAAGCGCGCTGGCACTCCTGCTCATGCTCTTCTTAGCCTGCGCTGCTTTTGCAGTTGCCTACCTGTTCCTCCCGAAAAGCGCAACCGCGCAGCCTGAGGGATGGGAGATATCTGTCTCGCTCGAGGGAAGCCGGCCATTTGTTTCAGGCAACAACGCCACGCTAGCAGCGTTTTCCACATGCGGAAAGTTTGAGCTATACTCCGACGGCGAGCTAATCCTGCCCAATGCCACTCGGGTGTCAATGCCGTTTGCCCTGCAAGCCGGCCACCACTATCTTTCCGCAAAAGGCCAAGGCTGCGAAGCATCAGTGCCTTTCGAAGTGCTTGCGCGCGAGTGCGAATCAGGCCAGACGCGGGCCTGCACAAGGGACGGCTGCGAGGGCGTGCAGCACTGCCAAGGAGGCATCTACCCGCAAAGTTGCTCCCTTCCGAAAAAAATCTGCGTGCCTGGCGAGAGGATGGGCTGCAGCACCGACGGCTGCAAGTTCGGGTACGCGACTTGCAATGCGTGCGGAACAGGATTTGGCAAGTGCCTGCCTGGCAGCAGCGCGGGAGTGTCAAGCGGATGCAATGGCGGGGACTGCGGCTGACGCAGCGCCTGCGCTATGGTAAGCAAATAAAACAAAAACAAGAGCGACTAGTTAACGCCTCTTTTTCTTGGACTGGGCTTTTTTCTTCGAGGCAGGCGCTGACTTGGATGGCGCAGGCGTATGCGGCTTTTTCACTTCCGGCTCCTCTGCTTCGGAATCGTCATCTTCCATGCCCCTTCCTGCGCGCAGCTTGTTCCTGATCATCTCAAGCTGCGTCAACATGGACTCCACTTCCTTTTCCTGCTCCGCAACCTCGCCGGCTATGCGCGCGTGGCGCTCAAGATCTGCAAGTTCGTCGTCCATGCTGCTTCCTGCAACCGTCTTTTCCGATTCCTCGCTATCTGCATACATGCTTTCAGGAATCGCTCTTTCCAAAGGCGCTGCTTCCTCCCTCTCTTCAGGCTGCACAGGGGCGGTTTCCTGCATGCGCCTCTTGCGGTTTTCCACAATGCTGCGCGTGGTGTCCTCGATTTTCTTCTCGCGCTCTGCTTCAGCGCCAAAGGAGAATTTCTGAGTGTAGCTCATTCCGGGGGCCTGTTGCTCTGCAAGCTGCGGGGCTGGCATATCATACCCGTCATCCTCGCGCCTTGCAAAGAAGAAATTGTATGCCAAAAGCACCACAACTGCAACTGCGAAAAGGCCTGCGAAAATGGGCAGTGCGCCAAGTATCCCGGGCATTATGCCTGCGTCTGCAGCGCTTGCCGCTGCTGGCACATCCTGTTCTTCTTCCAGCGCACTGCCTGCAATCGTGGAGACGAGCTGGTAGAGCCTGTAGCCCTCGATTGAATAGGTGTAGCTTCCGTTGCGGCTTGCCTCAAGGCTTACTGTGCCTGAGCTGTCTGTTTTTACGACCTGCCTGCTTCCATCAGGGTAGTTCACAAGCACCTTTGCTCCTGATATGGGTCTGCCTTCCTGCGATTTTACTGAAAGTGTGAGCGTGCCTCCGACCTGAAGCCTGGAAGGGGCGAAAAGCACCACAGTGGTGGGGGAGGCAGCGGCAACCACGTCTGGAATCCTGCTCACTGCAGCCTCGCTCACTGACGAGGTGAATTCATATGAGACGTCGCGCGACTCTCCGCGGCTGAGAGAATCAATCTCCCACACTGCCTGCCTGCCGTCAAACTGCGACGGGCTTGGTGAAAATGAAATGTCTGCGCCTGTTGGCACGTAAGAGAGGCTCTCGCCGACATTAATATAACTCCTGTCCTGCGCGCCGATGTTCTTCACAGTGAGAGTCACGTGCGTAAGCGCGCCGCTTGCCGTGCCTGTGCTCTGCCTTGCGCCGCTGTGCATGCATGCGTCAGTAACGCCCTGCTGCAAAAGCGGGCACGGGCTTGCAGGCCCGACCTCAATCGTGCGGGTCACCTCAAGCCAGCCGCCTGAAACGTACTTCTTCGAATAGGTTTCGGCGAAAGGCATGGAAACCAGAATCAAAAGTGCAGCAAGCAATGCGCCTATCTTTGTCATGGATACACCTCTTCTATGTGCATATTCTGGTGCGTTCACTATTTAAATGTTTGTATTTTATGGCTATTTGTGTTATGCTTCAAACCGCCATCTTCCTACCCCTTTAAAATCCTTATTTGCAAACATATGCTCAAGGTGCAAAAATGAAGATTGGAAGGGCATTGGTTCTTGCGTTCGCGTTCTCGCTTTTCATCGGCATTGCATTTGCCGTTTCCTCTCCAACAAGCAAGCTCAAGGACGCGCTGTCAGAGCTTTGCCAAGGGCTGAGCCAGCTAGTGCCTGTTGCAGCAATGCTCATGGTGCTTCTCGCCTCTGTCATCTATGCCACCGGGCAGATGATGGGCGCCGAGACGCGCGCACGCGCAAACGTCTGGGCGACATCCGCGCTCACAGGCGCGCTCATAGGCATACTCATTTCCGTGATTGCGCCAACAGTGCTTCAGACAATTGCCGGGGGCACCAACACCATCCAGTGCTGACGGACCGCGCGCACCAGCAAGCCATCTCTTTTAAATTTAGGCAGCTTTAGCCATGCATGGAGCCGGCGCTAGCAGTGGGGATAAGCATCACAGTGATAATGATCTCCGCGCTCATTTTCGACAGGCTGCGCTTCCCGCACATCCTCGGCGTGCTCACTGCAGGAATACTCGTCGGTCCCTTCAGCCCGATTGCTGGTCTGAACGTTTTCGGGATTGACTTCGGGCAGATAATAATCACCGAGCCTGCGCTTGTGGAAACCTTTGCGGTGATAGGCGCAGCGCTCATACTGTTCGGAATCGGCATCGAGTTCTCCGTAATACGCCTGTGGAAAATGGGCTGGTTCACTTTCCTTGCCGCGCTTTTCAAAATAGGCGTGGTCTATTTTGCAGCGCACTTCTGCCTTGCGGCAATGGGCTTTGGCACGCAGGCGGCAGTGCTAATAGCGATTGCGCTCTCGTTTTCCTCAACGCCAATAATCATCAAGCTCCTGGAGGACTCAGGCAAGATAAAGCGGCCAGAAGTGAGCTTCATAATATCAGTGCTCGTGATTGAGGACCTGCTAGTGGTGTTCTTCCTCGGGCTCATTGCCAACCCCGTCTCTGTGGGCGACTACTCGCTTGCCATCGCGGTGCTGCGCGTGGTGCTCACGTTCATCTTTGCCTACCTGGTCCTGTCAAAGCTCATCGACCGCTTCCTTGAGCTCTTTGCGCACTCAGACGAGCTCATCATACTTTCCACAGTGAGCCTTGTGCTGATAATCGGCTATGTTTGCGAGGCAATAGGCCTTTCGTTTTCAGTCGGCGCCTTCCTTGCGGGAAGCACGATTGCCGGCTCGCCGCATTCACGCCGGATAGAGGAGAAGATAAAGCCGTTCAACTCGCTTTTCTCAGCATTCTTCTTTTTTTCCATAGGCCTGATGGTAAACATCGGCGGGATATTCACCAACATTCCCCTGCTCCTGCTTTTCCTTGCAATCGGACTAGTGGCGCGCTTTGCCGCATCAGGCACATCTGCCTACCTTGCAGGCTTTTCCGGCAGGAGCGCCTGCTTTTGCGCCGCGGTCTTCCTTTCAATGTCCGAGCTTTCATTGCTCCTGATAAGCCAGGGCACGGCATCCGGAATAATACATACTGACTTTCTTGGAACCTATGCATTTGCAATAATCGTCTCGTCGTTCGTTTCCGCATGGCTGATAAACCGGGAGAACGAGGTGTACAACGCAATACAGTCTGCCGTGCCGCAGCTGCTGATAAAGAACCTGCGCCTTCTTCGCACCACCGCGCTTGGCATGCGCCGGGCAGTCTCGGAATCGTCGCGCTATTACCGCGTGGTGGAAAAGCTGCCTTCCATCTCGTATCGCACAGACCAGTTCTCGGTGCGCGAGCAGCTAGTGCTCACCTCGAAAAACGTAGTGCTTTTGGGCATTGTATCGTTGGCATGCTATTGCGGCATATTCTTCGCCCAGACGCCGGACTGGGGCTTCCTGGACCCGTTTTTCGTCTACTTCTTTGCAATCTTCTTCGTTACGTCAGCGTTCTTCCTCGTCAATGTCAAGTCCGCGCAAGTCTCTCTCCTGAAGATGATTGCGCGCTCAAGCTCAGGCGCGCGCCACGTTGCAGCGGGCCACTTCCTTTCCATGGCATTCTTCTTCTTCCTGTGCACAGCCTACTTCTGGGCGTATTCGCTTGCGCCGGCATCGCTTGCGGTCATCCTCGTACTCCCGGCGTTCGCATTCGCCCTCAAGAGCATGCTGTCAACCTTCAGGCTGGTGTCATCCGGCGGCGGGCTGCGTTAGCTAGGGGTTCCTGCACTGCACCACCACAGGCTTCCCGATCTGCCTCTTGGTGATTACCTGCCCGTCAATCGTCTCCTCATACTCAAAGCCGA
>CAZYTZ010000029.1:0-14468 GCA_964650545.1 Microcaldota archaeon
AATACATTCGGCTTTGAGTACATAGAGTACATTGACGGGCAGCAGATAACGAAAAGGCAAATAGGGGTAAAGCCGCTGATTGCAAAGTGCCGCGAGCCTTACTAAGTCCCTTCCTCAAAGCTTTCCGCGTACTTTTTCTGCTCGGGCGTGGGCGCCTCGAGCTTGATTCCCTTTGATGAAAGAAGCAGCCGCGCGACTTCGTCGTCTATTTCAACAGGCACATTGTGCACTCCTGGCGCGAGGCGCTTGCCGCCTGCTTTTGCGCTTTTGGCAAGAAGCTCGCAGCAAAGCGCCTGGAGCGCAAAGCTTCCGTCCATTATCTCAATGGGATGCCCTTGGCCAGAAGGCTGTGCAAGGTTTACCAGCCTGCCTTCAGACAGAAGGTAGATTGTGCGCCCATCCTTCTGCTCGTATGCCATTACGTTTTCCTTCACTTCGCGCACTTTCTTGCTGAGTGCGCGGAGCGCAGGCTCGTCGATTTCCACGTCAAAGTGGCCTGTGTTGCAAAGTATGGCGCCGTTTTTCAAAAGTGCAAAGTGCTCGCGGCCAATCACGCTCTTGTTGCCTGTTGCCGTGATGAAGATGTCGCCGATGCGCGCAGCCTCGGGCATGCTCATCACGCGGAAGCTGTCGTAATGCGCTGACAGGGCGCGGTGAAGCCCTGACTCGTGGGGGCCTAGCGTTCCGTCAACCTCCACCACTACCACGTTGGCACCCATGCCTTTCATGCGTGAGGCAACTCCGCGCCCGCACCAGCCATAGCCTGCGACGACAACTGTCTTGCCTGCCAGGATTACGTTGGTGGCGCGCGAAATCGCATCCACAGTGGACTGTGCTGTGCCAAATTGGTTGTCAAGCAGGAATTTGGAGTGCGCGTTGTTGACTGCGAACACTGGGAAGAGAAGCTTGCCCGCCTTTTGCATTGCGAGGAGGCGGTTTATGCCAGTCGTGGTTTCCTCGCAGGCACCGATTATCTTCTCCATTTCAGATTTGCGGGAGGAGTGGAGAAGGTTGATAAGGTCGCATCCATCGTCGATGACAATGTCTGGCTTTGCGTCAAGCACGGAATTTAGGCAGAAGTAGTATTCCTCGTTTGTCTGCCCTGCCCATGCAAAGACCTCCATCTTGCCCGCGGCGGCAAGGGCCGCAGCAGTGGCATCATTGGTGCTCATTGGGTTGCAGGAGGAAGCGTAGACTTTTGCGCCGCCTGCGGCGAGTGTTTCCAGCAGTATGCCAGTCTTTTTCTCAAGATGCAGCGCCACTGACACCGTGAGGCCGGATAATGGCTTTTCCAATTCAAAGCGCGCGCGAATTTTGGCAAGCACAGGCATGTTTGCCCGCGCCCAGGCAAGCTCGTCTGCGCCTTTTTTCGCAAGAGATGCATCTTTCACTTTTGACATGTCAATCCACCGTACAGTTTTGGGCAAAAAGCTATAATAAGGGTGGCTGGCAAGGTAGATGCATGCAGAAGATGTCTGGTTCTGACATTGGCTTCGCTGTTGCAGAGCTCTCCCATTTGCAGGGAAAAAGGATAGCGCGCATAAGGAAAACCCCCGAGGGCGTTTTCCTTTTCAAGATAGGCAGCGAGGAGGTGCTTTTCCAGCCAGGCGTGCGGCTGCACCTCACGCGCCAACAGCTTCAGGCAACAGATGCGCCTGATGGGTTTGTGGGCTTCCTGCGGAAAAACCTCGAGGGGAAGACTGCGCAGGAAATAACGAGGGTGCCTGGCGAGAGGATTGTGGAAATTGTCACCAGAAGCAAAGAAAGGCTTGTTTTCGAGCTTTTCAGGAAGGGCAATCTCATTTTAGTGGGCGAGGACGGGTTTGCCTATGCCTGCCTGCAAAAGGACGAGGCTGGAGGCAGGAAGGTGGCGCGCGGCGAGAGGTATGAATACCCGAAAGCCACGCCTTATGCCGCTAAAATGCCGCTCCAGGTTGCTTTTTGCGTAAAGGAAAATGAAAATGGGGAGCCCGTTGGCTATTCATGCGATGCCGCATCAGGCGGGAAGAAATTTGCCTCTTTTTCAGACGCGCTTGATTATTACTATGCAAACCAGCGAGAGGAAAGCGACGGGCAAAAAGCGGCTGAAGCCCGGATGGGAAAGCTCAAGGAACGGCTTGCCTCGCAGGAGAAGGCGCTTGTAAGGATTGATGCTGAAAGAGCGGAAGTGAAAATGGCTGCGGATAAAATCAGCGCGGACTTTGACCATCTAGATGGGCTGCTTGCGCTTGTCAGAAAAATGAAAAAGGAAGGGGCAACTGAGGAGGAAATAAGCCGCCAGGTTGCAGCCCACAAGGCAAAAGTACGCGGGGCAACGCTTGAGATTGATGCTTAGTCTTGCGTGTCTTGCCTCATATAGGCACTAAGCACGCGCTTTGCCTTGGCAGGATGGTCCACCTGGAGCGAAAAGGTGTCGTATCCGCCTTCTTTTGTGAGGAGGCCCATGGAAATGATGTGTATCTTTTCCTTCGCAAGCCTTGCGGTGAATGGCGCCATCTGGTTTGGCTCGTCCTTTATCTTCACCACAAGCACGTCTGACTGCAGCACCTGATAGCCGTTGTTCTCAAGAAGCGAAGTGGCTTTTTTCTCGTCCTTGATTGCAATGTCAACAAGGCACTTGTTGCCCTGCACCTCTGCTGCGAGGGACTCGATGTTTATCCTTGCCTTGCCAAGTATATAGGAAATGTCGGCAATAAGCCCGACGCGGTCTTCGGCAACTATGGTTATCTGTTTTATAGAATCACCCGAACGCAGCGTACCCTATTTCGCCTTTATCAGGTACTCTGACAGAACTTTCTTTGCCTTTTTTGGCTTGTCCACCATGAGCGCGTCAAGGGAATAGCCCTCGCCGCGCGCAAGAAGGTAGATGCTCTCGATGCTTATCTTTGCCTTCTGGAGCTTTTTTGACAGCGTGGCAAGCTCGCCAGGCACATCTTTCACCTTGACCACCAGCATCTCGCCGGCAAGCACATGGTAGCCGTTTGACTTGAGTATCTGCTCTGCCCTCTTCTCGTTGCTCACCACGATGTTTATCACGCTTTTGCCGCCTTGGGCCTCGACTGACAAGGAATCGATGTTTATCTTGGCCTTGCCAAGGAAGTAGGAAAGCTCGGCAAGCGCACCCACCCGGTCTGCAACAACCACCGTAATCTGCTTCATTTTAGCCCCTCCCGAAGCCATATCTCCGGTTAAAGCCTTATATACCATCCGTTCCCGGCGGAACTCGGCAAAAAGGCATCGGCGAACGACGAACACGGCAGGCTTTTTAAAATCTGCCTGCGCTTGTGAAACAGAGGGGATTTTGTGGGAATTGACAGCTTGCTTGTAGATGTTGGCATTGCATTTGTGGAGCTCATAATCGGGCTGATGCTTGCGATGGGCTCTGTTTACCTTGGCATAAAGATGTTTGACAAGCTCACAGAAGGGATTGATGAGATAAAGGAGCTGAAAAAAGGAAATGTCGCAGTCGCAGTGCTCCTTGGCGCCATCATATTCTCCATTGCAAATGTGGTTGAGGGGGGAGTGGGCGGCCTTACGCAAAGCGTGGTGCCTGGCCTTACCACCATGGAACTGTCGGCAGCCCTGGTGATTGGAGTGGTGAACCTGATACTTGGCATTGTGCTGGCAATACTCTCGATTTACATTGCAATTAGCATCCTTGACAAGATAACCATTGACATAGACGAGTTTCGGGAGCTGAAAAAAGGCAATGTGGCAATCGCGATAATAATGGCTGCCGTGATATTGTCGGTTTCCTTTGTGATAAAGGGGGCTGTTGCAGCAATGGCATCCGCGCTCTCGCCGCAAAGCCTGGCAGTCGCGCTTGGCTGGGCGTAAAGCGCCGCATTTTTTCTTTTTAGGAAAAAATTGGCAGCTTTTTCCCAGGGAAAAAGCACGCCGCATTTTTTCTTTTTTATTTTCCCCTAGCCTTGCTTTTTTCTTCTTACTTTTTATTTTCCAAAATCGGCGTTAGGTTCTTTACCATGTCCTCGGAGATTTCCTTCAATCCATACTCGTGTTTCCAGCCCCAGTCCTTGCGTGCCTGCGAGTCGTCAATGGACTTTGGCCAGGAATCCGCAATTGCCTGGCGGTGGTCTGGCTTGTAGTCGCACTCAAAGCCCGGGATGATGCGCGCGACCTCGTCTGCCAGCTCTTTTGCTGAAAACGAGATTGCGGCAAAATTGTAGGATGTTGCGATGGTAAGCTTTTCGCGCGGCGCCTCCATGAGGTCAATTGTCCCCTTGATTGCGTCAGGCATGTACATCATGGGAAGCACGGTCTGCGGGCCCACGAAGCACGTGTATCTCTTGTGTTTTATCGCCTCGTAGAAAATTGCCACTGAGTAGTCTGTTGTGCCGCCGCCCGGCTCTGCCTTGTAGGAAATCAGACCAGGGTAGCGGATGGAGCGCGTGTCCAGCCCGTATTTCTTGTAATAGTACTGCATTAGAAGCTCGCCTGCCACCTTTGTCACGCCATACATTGTTGTTGGCTCAAGCACTGTCTCCTGGGGCGTGTTGTCGCGCGGCGTGGTTGGGCCAAATGCAGCGATTGATGATGGCCAGAAAATCTTTTTCACATTGCACTCGCGACACACATCAAGCGTGTTTTTCAGGCCAATGAGATTTATGTCAAATGCCAAGTCAGGCTTCTGCTCTCCTGTTGCGGAAAGGAGCGAGGCAAGCTGGTAGATTGTGTCGATATTGTGCTCCTTTACCACTTTTTTCATTGCTTCCTTGTCCTGCACGTCAAAGTAGAGGCATGGGCCGGACTCTTCCATCTCTTTTGGGAATGGTGTTTTGCGCGTGGAGGCAACCACGTTTTTGCCGCCGTGCTTTTTTCGCAGCTCCATGGTAAGCTCGGTTCCTATTTGCCCTACTGCGCCGATGACTAATGTGTTTGGCATCAATACCACCCGGCAAGGAATTGGGCTAAAAACGTTATAAAGCCTCACAGCCAAAATACGTCAGTGGTCGATATGGAAAACTTCCTCATTGTGGGCAATGGCGCGCGCGAGCATGCGATAGCAGAAGCCATCTGCAGGAACGCCAATGTGCGGCTTTTTGCCTTCATGTCTGCAAACAACCCAGGCATTGCCGCGCTTGTGAAGCAAAGCGACGGCAAGATGGCGATTGGAGACATACACGCACCTATACAGGTTTCGAAGTTTGTGCAGGGAAAGGGAATTTCGCTTGCCTTTCCCTCGCCTGATGCTGTTCTTGCAGCCGGCGTGACGGACGCACTGATGATAGCAGGCGTGCCCTGCGCTGCGCCCACCCGCGAGGCTGCGCGGCTGGAATGGGACAAATCATACTGCAGGGAGCTGCTGCGCGACTTTCGCGTGCCAGGCTCGCCGAAATTTGGGATTTTCAGCATTGAGCGAGAGGCACACTCGTTCATTGACTCATGCGCAGGCGAGGTGGCGGTAAAGCCATCAGGCCTGACAGGCGGCAAGGGCGTGAAGGTGACTGGCTTTCAGCTTGCTGATGGCGCGGAAGCAAAGAAATACGCGTCCGAACTTCTGTCTGCCAAGCTTGGCGGAATGGCAAGCATTGTGATTGAGGAAAAGCTGGATGGCGAGGAATTTTCGCTGCAGGCTTTTTCAGACGGCAAGAAAGTGCATGCCATGCCGCTTGTGCAGGACCACAAGCGTGCATATGAAGGAGACGTGGGCCCCAACACGGGCGGCATGGGAAGCTACTCAGATGCCAACCACCTGCTTCCTTTCCTGAAGCGCGCGCATCAGGAAGAGGCGCTTGGCATAATGCAGAAAACAATCGAGGCATTCCACAAAAAGACAGGCAGGCCTTTCATTGGCATTCTTTACGGAGGCTTCATGGCAACGGCAAGCGGCGTGAAGCTGATTGAGTACAATGCGCGCTTTGGCGACCCGGAGGCAATGAATGTGCTCTCCATCATGGAAAGCGACTTGTACGGGATTCTTGAGCAGATGGCGCATGGAGGCATCAAGCAGGCGCCGAAGTTTGCGAAAAGGGCGACAGTGTGCAAGTATTTGGTGCCTGAGGGCTATCCAGGAAAATCGGTCACTGACCAGCCGCTGAAGATTGACAAATCTGCGCTTGCCGCCTCTGGCGCGCGCGTTTACTATGCCTCAGTGTACGAGAAAGATGGTGCCATTTACACCCAAAGCTCGCGCTCCATGGGGCTGGTGGGAATTGCGGGCCTCATACACGAGGCTGAAAAGGTCGCAGAGAGCGCGTGCAGCGCAGTGCAGGGGCGCGTGTGGCACAGGAAGGACATCGGCACACCTGAGCTTCTGCAGAGAAGGCGCGCGCACATGGAAAAAATCGGTGCGCTCTGAGGAATTTACATGGCAAGAAAGAACATCACTTACAATCAACCGTTGGAGAAACAAATAGGATTCTCCAGGGCAGTGCGCATAGGCAACATAATTGCAGTGTCCGGCACCGCTCCGATTGCAAAGGATGGCACAGTACATGCCCCTGGTGATGCATACGGACAGGCTAAACGCTGCCTTGAAATAATCAATGATGTGCTTGGGAAGGCTGGTGCAGGGCTAAAAGACATAGTCAGAACGAGAATTTACCTCAAAAACGTCTCGGACTGGGAAGCTGTGGCAAAAGCGCACGGGGAATTTTTCTCAAGCATACAACCAGCCCGCACGTTCGTTGAAGTCTCGGGTTTCATCAATCCAGAATGGCTTGTTGAAATCGAGGCAGATGCGATGGTAGGGGATTAACTCTTCCTTCCCTTTTTCCAATTCGTTATTATCGGCAGGCTTGCCCTACACCCAGGGCATTTTCCCCCCAACAAGCGATTTTCCAGCACTTTAAATCCGAATCTTTTTATCACGCAGCAGCCGCAAGCAGGGCAGTATGTGCTCTCTCCCTCATCGCCAGGCCGGTTGCCAGTGTAAACGTACTTCAGCCCTTCCCCCATTGCGATTTTTCGCGCCCTGAGGAGCGTTTCAGCAGGGGTGGAAGGAATGGTCATCCTGTTTGAAGGGTAGTAGCCTGTGAAGTGCAGCGGGATGTCGGCATCCAATTCCTTTACCCACTTTGAAAGCGCGCGTATCTCCTCGTCAGAGTCGTTCAGCGTTGGTATTAGAAGCGTGATTATCTCCACATGCATCTTGCTGTGCAGGAGCTTTATCGATTTCAGCACGGGCTCAAGGTGAGCCCCGCCACATATTTTTGTGTAGAACTTGTCGTCAAATGCCTTCAGGTCAATGCGCGCCGAGTCCAGCCAGGAGAGCGTCCCGATTGTTTCGGGTGTCTGGTAGCCGTTTGTCACGAACACGTTGTACAGCCCTTTTTCGCGCGCAAGGAGTGCGGTGTCCTTTGCGTACTCGTAGAAGATGGTGGGCTCGGTGTAGGTATAAGCAATGCCAACTGATTTGTGGGCAATTGCCAAGTCCACAAGCCCCTGCGGGGGGATTTCCTGCCCGAAAATTCCTTTTGGCTGGCTTATTTCCCAGTTCTGGCAGTTTGCAACGCCCACGAAATTTGCTAAATAGGAGTGTTCGCCTTCAACTTCCATGTTGTAGACATAGCCTGAATAATTTCTTTCAGTTATTTTTTTCACGGGCACAAAAAAGAAAGAGTCGTTTTCCCCATAATTTCTTCGTCTAATGCCCGCAGGTTTTCTTTTTTCAAATCTGGCTCGCATTTCCTCGGAATAAAGCTTTACATAATACAATGTTGACTGCCGAACTTTCCGCCTTTCTATGACTGTGTTTTCAGGAGGAGTATATTCGTGATAAAAAGGTAAAATTTCCAAGCGCAGAAAAAGGCTGAACACGCCAATAGCCAACCGTTTTGAGACAGTGTCAACGCTTAACGGGTGATTTCCCTTCTTATTCCATCCATCCCCCTTATTGTATGCAATCAGAAATTCGCGGATTATTGAATCGTCTGAATCGAATATGAAGCCGGGCACCTTTTTCTCATAGGCAGAGCGCCCGCACGCAACCCCAAAAAAGAGGGCGAGGATACTACTACTGCAACGAAGCACCAGTGTCGTTCTGCAATTCTCCATTACAAGTTTGGTTTTAAACACCCTGGAGAAACGGTCCATTATTTCTGCAGCTAACCCAGTTTCAGTTTTTCCCAAGCAGAACCGCATGGAATATGAGTTCGGTCTTTCAGGACATTTGCTGAAAGAGCCTTCCGCGCAAAAGAAGCCGAGCAGTGCTGCCAAATCTTCCGTTATTTGAATCTCATCAGCCAGTTCACACCCCTTGCCATAGTTGAAACGTACCTTCCCGTCTTTCTTTTTTAATGAAATTTCTTGGTTGCAGGCGATAGACTCGCCATGCTTGCGGTACTTCGACAGAAAGGTTCGGACATATGCCGGATGCAGGCTAAATCTGGCAGCTATCTGCCTTGAAGTTGCACCAGTCATTTTCATCTTTACTATCTCGCCCATGTTCTTGAGCGCCGTTTTCTTCCCTGATTTCTTTGCCGAGGCTTTTATACGGCCAAGAATCTCGCTTAGCTTGATACTTTTGCTAGTTCGGGCTCTTTTGAGTTTGGGAACGACAAGAATATCCCCCTTCCTAACCCCACAGGCGGCAATTTTTTGCAAATGTCCCCCCTTAAAAACAAGCAAATCGTGGTCGGGCGTACATTCGACAGGAGGCAAATAAGCCGCTTTGATAACGAGTGTCGGACCATCATAGTAATGCCTTGAGACTCTGACGATTTTTTGCAGTTTCCCGCTTGCACCATATGCGCGTTGATGACCAGGCACCATCAGCTCGGTACCGTCAAAAGCCTTTCTCTCTGGCACGCCGTTTTCAAAAAGCTCATTGAAAACGATTACGCCATTTTTAATGCACACAAAAGTACCTTCTGTGAAGCAATGCTCGCAGCGGAAATTGCATCCGGCCGCGGCAAATGAAAATACCTGCGAGCCGGGCATGAAGTGGTAGAATGGCTTTTTCTCAATCGGGTCGTTGCAATATGAGACGCATTTGCCGTAGTTGAGCGAGAACAGCTTGCCGTCGCGGTTCTCGCGCACGCGGCAAAAGCCCCGCTCGCCGTTCTTTATGTAGCATCGGCGCTGGCACAAGTTGCATGAAACCGCCTTGCCCGGCATTTGCCTGTACAGTTCAGCCGCGTGCATAATCATGAATGCGAAGAAAGGAGTAGTGGCATGCCCCCACCATCAAGAGTGTGGGCTTCTTGTTTCGCCGACGCCTTTCGTGAGGCTTCTCCACAAGCGTTACTTCCCGAATGTCCTTCGGTAGCTCTTTTGAGTATGTTGTATGCTGCATTCAGATCCCTGTCCATATGGTTGCCACACACATCACAGAGGTATGTTCTCTCTGTTAGCGGCATATCCTTTCTGCTTTCGCATATGCAGCATGTTTTCGTTGTACCTTCAGGATTAACAAACACTATCTCGCAACCAGCGCTTTCAGCCTTGTAGCGCAGCATGTTTGCCAATGTGTCCCATCCGGCATCGTTTATCTGCTTCCCAAATTTCTGTTTAGCCATTTCCTGAGAAGTCAGGTCCTCGAGGGCTATTAATGAATATGAATTGACAAGATTGTGAGAAAGCTTGTGGAGGAAGTCCTTCCTTGCGTTGGCGACCTTCTCGTAGGCAAATGCAACTTTTCTTTTCATCCTCTTCCTGTTCTGGCTGCTCTTCTTCTTTCCAGAGAACTGCCTTTGCAGCCGGGCAAGACGTTCCCCATGCATCCTGAGAATCTTTGGGTTCGTCACCGTCGTGCCATCTGACAGAGTTGCGAGTTTCTTGAGCCCAAGGTCTATGCCGATTCTAGACATGCCATTAGATACCTTGACGAATGGGATTTCCTCAACAGCGAAGCAGGCAAACCACTTGCCAGAAGATTTCCTTTTGAGCGTTAGTGTCTTTATTGAACCTTTGATTTCTCTGTGCTGGACAATGCTTATTTCCCCGATTGGTGTGACCTTGATTTTTTTGCCAAGTGAAAAACCAGATTGAGGGTAATTCAGGCTCTTCAGCCTGTCAATCGATTTGAAACGCGGAAACCCTATTTTCATTCCTTTCTTCTTCATGGCGATGTAGTGCCAAATGCTTTTCTCAACCCTGAAACCAACCTCTTGTGCAGCCTGAGAGTACATGCCGGAGTTTTTGGTCATGACTGCAATTGAGCGTTTGGATGGAAACTTTCCAAAATCATTGTAGAATATCTTACAGCGCGCGAGGATATCATTCCAAAGATTTTTGGCTAGGAAGAGCTGCCTTATCATCTCCTTGTCTTGCGCATTACTTGGATAGATTCTGAAACTGTACATTTTCATATCTTCACTTTACTTATTTTCATCTTTGATTCTTTATATGTTTTGTGGAAGTAGGATGCCGGTGCTCGTTTTTATCCACCGCTAAAGCTCGTGGATTTTCCTGAAAGCCAGATATAATAATCTTGCCGCCCCAATCTTGCGCATGGAATCCGCAAAGGCGCTTGAGCACCAGAGGAAAGCAGGGCTTGTGCATGTGCTTACAGGGGATGGCAATGGTAAGACCACGTCCGCAATAGGCATAGCGGTGCGCGCAGCAGGCAGGGGCATGAATGCCGCTTTTGTCCAGTTCCTAAAAGGTGGCCTGTCAAGCGAAATCCCGCCATTGCAAAAGCTTGGCGTGACTGTTGTGAGCGGCACAAAATACTGCGAGAGGCAAGGGGAGCATGTGGAGCAGCTGCATGAGAAGGGCTTCATGGTGTTTTGCAAGGGCTGCTTTGCAATAAATGACGAGGACAGGAAACTTGTACGCCAGGCATTTTCGCGCGCGGCGGACTTCTGCTCATCTGGTAAGTTCGACCTTGTAGTGCTTGATGAGATTTTCTGGGCAATGAAGGAAGGCATTGTAAGCGAGGCGGAAGTGCTTGCCATTGTCAAAAGCCGCGCGCAGAACTGTGAAATCATCCTTACCGGCAGGGGCTCCACCCCCGCAATTGAGGAAATCGCAGACTATGTCGCCTATGTGCAGAAGAAAAAACACCCCTTTGATGCAGGCGTAATTTCGCGCTGCGGCATTGACTACTAACTCTTGCTTTCGCGCGCAGCACGCATTTTAAACGTTGCCAAGCCAATCCAGCCTGCGCTGTGGGTGTGGGATTGTGAAGAACGTTTATTTTTTGGAGTTCAAGGTCTGCCTTCCTAATGGAAAAAGCGAAACCCGCAGAGTGAAGTTTGACAGGCAGGACCAGCTCCTGGCTTTTTTTGAAAAGGCATTCAGCGTGGAATTCAAGAACCATGAGCTTGGCAAGCAGGTTGATATTGTCGAGGGCCAGCGTTCGAGCTATTACCATTTTGCGTTTGTGGACAGGAGAACTGGCAAGAGATATCTGCCATACACCGAGAAGGATGGGAAAAGGGTTTATCTTGACTTGCGCCATGTACTGGCCACCAAGGAGTTTGCGCAGAACATGGCGGTGGAAGTGTTCCTTGTCTTTGACCACCGCGAGCCAGAAGGCACCCTGACCACGCGCTACGACGGATTGCATGCTGCTTTCCAGCTTGACGAATTTACCAGCGCAGACCTGAGGATGGCAGACATCGGCAGAATGATGCGCAAATACTACCTTGGCAGCATGGGCGAGGAATGTAGGTTCCATTACTTGCAGTGGCGTACGTTTGCCGATTCTGCGGGCAAGAAACCGGCTATTCCATCTCCAGTTTTCTCTTTTGACGGATTTGCGTTCTCGTTTTCTCTCCCGGCAAGCGCAGCGCGCGATGAGGCGCCTGTTGCTGTGCCTGAACGCATTTTTGGCGCGCCTGAGCCTGAGATGGTGTTGGAAAGCCAGTCATGGTTTGACGCCGTGAATGGTGAGCGAGTAGTGCAGCAAAGCGTGCCTGCCATTCTTGCGCAGATGCCTGTTCTTGCCGAGAGCTTGGCAATTGAAGAACACAAAACAACAGAAATGAAAGCAATTATTGAGACTGCTCCCAGCACCATCAAGCTTCCTGCGCGGCTTGAAAATGGATACGCAGCAAAACTCAAAAAAGAGGAGCCGGCTGCTACAGGGAATGCGCTGGAAGCAAAACATGGTGAACAGAGGAACAACGATTGCTGCAGAGGCAGCAAGTTTAACAGGAATGAGGATTTTGGCAGGGGTAAAAAGATTGGAAAAAACTCGCCAGAGAGCCGTTTGGATGAAAGCAGTGATTCCTCTGGCAGGGGCTCGCGCAAAAAAGCCCCGACCAAGCCAGTCCCGTTCTCCGCGCTTTCCAGCTTCAAGGCAGTGATTTTCGACTTGGACGGTGTGATTGTGGATTCGGAGATGGTGCATCCGCGCACGTTCGAGCGCGCGCTTGACAAGTACGGCGTGAAGATTGACAATGCGCACTGGAAGAGGGTCTATACTGGCATTGGCTCGTATGCGATTTTTGAAGACTTGGTGAAGAAGTACAAAATAAAGGAGGATGCGCGCGAGCTTGTGAAGAAGAGGAACGATATTTACATGAAGGAAATCAGGAAGAACAAGCTCCCTGTCACTGAAGGCTTTGCAGAAGTGCATAAGCTGCTTGCGCAAAGCGGCGTGAAGGAGATAGTGGCATCGGGCGGGCACATCAACCATGTTGAGGAGTCGCTGCGCTCTTCAGGCCTGAAGAACATGCCGTTCGTTGCAATCGAGCAGGTGAGGCGCGGAAAACCTGCCCCTGAGATTTTCCTGCGCGCTGCAAAGAGGCTGCGCGTCAAGCCCTCGGAGTGCATTGTTTTCGAGGACGCGCTGTCCGGAGTGGAGGCCGCCGCTGCCGCTGGAATGCCGTGCGTGGCGCTTTCCACCACCATGCCTGAAAAGGAGCTGAGGGGGAAGGCTACACTAATTGTGAGGAATTTCAAGTCCAAGAAACTCAAGCGGCTGCTTGCCATTCTTCTTGCAAGGAGAGGAAAAGCAAGTGGAAGGAAGAAGGGCGGCGCAAAAGCAAAGCCAAGGAAATTAGACAGGCGAAGGGGAAAGTAAGTGCGCCTCTGCTTTTTCAAGGAGCTTTCTTGCGTTCTCAAATGTCAAGCGCTTTTTTGCCTCATTGTATTCCAGCCACTCAAAGCCCATGTGCTCGTCTGACAGCTGCACTGATCCCTCGCTGGTTTTTGCAAGGAAGAAAATTACGTGCTTGGGCACCAGTTCGTTTGCGCGGCTGAAAGAGTAGGAGATGCGCTGGCGGAAGCCAGGCACCATCTCAAGCTGCGAGATGCCGGTTTCCTCCTGTATCTCGCGCAAAGCGGTCTGCCCCTCTGTTTCGCCGGCCTCAACATGTCCCTTGGGGAAATCCCAGTGCTCGCCAGTGTAATGGAGAAGCAGGTAAAGGCGCTTTCCTTCCTCGATGCGGAAGATGATGGCGCCGCAGGACTTTTCAGGTGGCATGGTGTGTTCGCGTAAGAAAGCTAAATAAACCTTTTTTGAGAATAGGGGATGAGGCGATCGGATGGATTCAGTTGTGCCGCAGGCAGCCCTAGCAAAGCTCACCCCTAAAGAGGTGCATGACAAGGTGATGTCAATGGGTGTGTCAGACCTGGATGCCGGGCTTGTTGCAGACTGCCTCAACGTCGGCAAATCCACTTCCTGGATGAACAACGACCCGGTTGCAGAAGGGATAAACGAGAAGATAAAGGCGTTCATTGCTGAAAACGGCTATGGTTTTGAGATAACCGTGACCCCTGTGAAGATGGACAAGTTCATCTGGGATGTTAAAAAACGCCGCTAGGCGTTTTTTGACAGCATTTTTGCATCAGCAAAAATTGGATGTGAAAAAGCGAAGGTAACGAAACAGCAATGCCCATTATTGCGATTTTGAGCACTCTGCCAGTGCTTGTTTGAGTATGACCGAACCTGGATCGCCCGGAATTTGCTCATTTTTGGAAAGCATTTCGGTTATTGGCGAAACAGCTTCGTCCACCAGCCAAGCAAGTTTCCGAAACTGTTTGATTTTGTGTTTTGGGGCTTGATCAAGTTCCATGTCGTATACCCTCAAAAACAGGTATTCGCTTATCTTCTTGTTGATTGCCAGAGGAGAATCAGGTATGAAACGCCTGACTCTATAGCCTAAGCCGTATTTTTGACATAATTTCTTGACCTTTGTGCCTAAAACAGCCCATGTGGCGTCTTTCGGTGAAAAGCCGTGCCCATAAAGTACCCTGTATCTTTCAGGCAACTTTTGATCGTATTTGGCAAGCGACTTGTAGAGGTGCTCTGACTGCCCGCTTCCCAAAACAAGCCCTCCAGCTAGGACAAACCTTCCGCCATTTTCCTTTGTCAAACTGACTATTGACTCAAGATTTTCATCGCTGTCGGTTATGAAAGGCAATATTGGCATCAGAGCCGTGCCGGTGTTTACCCCCATGGCACTGAGCCGTTTCATGGCTGCGAACCGGCTTGCTGTTGATGGCGCATAGGGCTCACAACAATCAACATATTTTGAAGATTTGGGGGAAGTTATGCTGAAGACAACACAAGCCCACGAGGATTTGGCTATTTTCAGGATTACATCTGCATCTAG
>CAZYTZ010000030.1:0-14450 GCA_964650545.1 Microcaldota archaeon
TCGAATAGCCCTCGTGCGCGCAAGCAAAGCCTTTATAAGCTCAGGCAGTGAATTTAGCGCGTGGGTTTATGGTCGACGTGAAATACTTTTCATACGGTGCGGCGGTGCTTGCGCTTGTTGGCGCAATGGGCTCTTTTGTGGGCGCGTCAAACGGCATCCTGGCTGTGATTTCAGGTGTGCTTTGCCTGCTTGGCGCAGCAGGCGCGGTTGCATTCTATAAGTACGGCTACGTTCTGGTGCCGCTCATGCTGCAGCGCGGAAACATAGTCCAGCTCATGGACGGCGGCTTTGAGGTGCCTGCCAGCAACGACGTGGTGCTCAAGAACGTGAGCGGCGTGTACTATGCCTCAAAGTATCTTGGCGTGAGGATTTACGAGTCTGCCTCGGAAAAGTCAACAGAAGAAAACATAGTCTACTCGGAATACTTCGAGCGCGCGATTTCATCAGTGAAATACGTCACGAAATTCGCGATAATGGTCTACATGAAGGATATCTCGGATCACAGGAGCAGGATTGAGACCAAGCACGCAGAGGCGCAGCTTAGGCTTGCGCGCGAGCGCGACAAGCCTGACCCGGATGTCCTGAGGCTTGACAGGTATGAAAAGGAAGTCGCCATGTGGGAAAACCAGATAAACAAGCTCACGCGCGGCATCAAGCCCATGGGTCTGGTATCATACGTGATGACAACCGCAGTGGGCGTGAGCAAGGAGGCTGCGGCAGCAGCTGCAACTGCGCAGGCAAACGAGCTTCGCGCAACAATCTCAAACTCGCTCAATGTGCAAGTCGACCTGCTGTCCGGCGACGAAATGCTGCGCTGCTTCCAGTGGGAAGTGATGATTCCGCCCACGCCTGCCGAGCTTACGCAATCAGTGCTGTAAGGGCGAAGCACCAGTGCTTGGAAACGATGCGTGATTGATATGGGAAGACTGCAAGTGTCAGAGCTTGACAACACTGATTTGGCCAGAAGGAACTTTTTTGTCAGGCCGCCTGAGCCGCCAGAAGAGGTGCTCATGGCAGACCCCACAAATGCAATTTTCATAGGCAGGACGAAGATTTTCCACGTGCCTTTCTACTGGACGTTCCAAAAAACAACCAACCCGCACATAGCCATCGTCGGTATCACAGGCTCTGGTAAATCATACTTCGTGAAGACCTTCCTAACCCGCGCAAGCTTTGTGTGGGGCACCAATGCATTCATCATCGACTGGGCAGGGGAATACAAGGACTGGGTAAAGCAGACCGGCGGGAAGGTAATTTCGCTTGGCCGCGGCTCCTCCATCAACCTCCTCGACGTTGCCGGCATGAAGCCCAACGACAGGATAAAACAGGTAATGAGGACTCTGGACATACTCACCGACATCTCACGCTACCCTGAGCAGCGCAGGCTCACAGAGCTTGCGATTGAAAAGTCGTACGTGACTGCAAAATTCAAGCTCAACTCAAAGCTTCAGGTTGACGGGCTTGGGCGCACATTGGTGCCGCCCACGCTGAAAGACGTGCAAAAAATCCTGGAGGACATGAGCGAGGCTGGGAGCTATGAATTTCCCGCAGAGCTTGAGAATGCGATTTACCGCCTGAGGCAGTTCACGCGCGAGGGCGAGGACTTCTTCGCGCAGCAGTCCACAATCGACTTGGAGAAGCTCACGCGCGCAGGCCTTGTGGACTTGGACTTGTCGGGGTTGCCTGACGAAACCTTCCGCGGGCTTGCTGCGCTTTCCATGCTTCAGTTCATAAAGGAGAAAATGAGGGAAGAAGGCTGGTCCTCCACAAAAGGGCTCAAGCTTCTCGTGGTGCTTGACGAGGCTTGGAAGATTGCAAAGGACGACAACTCGGACGCGGTCATGATTGTGCGCGAGGGCAGGAAGTACCAGTTCGGCCTCATTGTAGCATCCCAAAACCCGACTGACATATCGGAAGCGATATTCTCAAACGTGGGCACCACATTCATACTGCGCGTGAAGTTCGAGCGCTACTTGGACTACCTGCAGTCCACCCTCAACTTCTCCAACTACATGCGTGCAGAGATTGCAAAACTCGGCGTGGGCCAGGCCGCGGTCAACATGGCATTCCAGGCAAACACCGACTTTTCAGAGACTTTCATGCTGGACAAGATAGACGGCGAGGAGCCAATGCAGGAGTTCTTCCTGGACATGGAGTCAGTGCTCACGCGCGAGGAGCTGTCAATGGAGGGCGTCATGCGCTCGGTCTCCTTCGAGAAGGACGAGCTGAAGAAAAAGCTGCGCTCGTACGGCATGGGCAATGAGCAGTCAGACGAGATAGTGGTGCTTTTCTCCAAGAAGGGCAGGCGCATGGAAATCAGCTCGTTCGTGGTGCTGCTCTCGCGCTACGGGATCGCAAGAAGCAACATCGCAGGCTTCCTAAAGGAGCTTGGCCTGGAGGACACCAACGTGGTCAGCGTGCTTTCCAAGGCGGACGAGCTGGAACTTGAGCTTGGCGACGAGGACATATCCGAGCACATAATGAGGGCGCAATCGCCGTCTCAGCAGGCTGGCGGTGCGCAGACGGGGGCCGAATGACATGGCGCGCACGCTTTTCTTCCCAAAGGAAGAGCTTCGAAGGAGGCTCCGCAGCTTCAGGCTTGACGAGATGCGCGTGGCCGAGATAACATCCACGTTTGACAAGAACAACCGGCACATAGACGTGATATCGTTTGTCATCATGCTTGAGAGGTATGGCGTGCAGAGGGGGGAGCTGTCCTCGTTCCTGCACGACATAGGGCTGGACGAGTCCACGCTCATAAACGTTTTCTCCAAGGTGGATTTTACCCGCCTTGGGGTGAGCAACAGGGAGATAACCCAAGTAGTATTGGCGTAGTTTGAGGTGGAGCAATGGCAAGGGTTTGCATAATATGCGGCGAGGAAGTGGCATCAGGCTCACGGGTTGCGGACGATGCGGTAATACGCACCATAAGGCGCGCAAAGCAGGCGCTGAACATTGCAAAGAACAACGAGCTTGTGGTGTGCCCGAAGGACTCTGATGCGCACAAGAAGAAAAGGCAAAGCTATGAGCGCAACCTCGCAGTTTACATGGTGATTGCGGGAATCGTGCTCGTGCTTCTGGTGCTCGTGCCGATTTTCACCACGGGCTTTTCAGCATCCGCAGTGGTCATAGGGGTGCTGCTTGCAGCGCTTCTGGTGGTGCTTCCAATAATCACGTCGCACACGCCTGCGCTTGCAAATGCCGCGTCAAGTGCAAAGGACTACCCGCAAGTGCAGAAGGAAAAGGCAAAGCCGGCGAGGAAGAAAGCGAAAAAATGACAAGGTGCATGTGAATGGCATTGCCTGCAAGACCGCAAACCACGCCGAAGGGCGCAAGCCCTTCATCACCTGCGTCAGCCCCGGCGCCAACCGTGCCCACGGTGAGCGGCTTTCGAGTGGCTGCAAGGCGTATCAAGCCCCCGCAGGAGATTTCCCAGAGGCTCTCCGAGCTTTCATTCCTTGAGGTGAGCACGGACAAGGACGCGCTGATTGTCCTCAACGTGGAGTCGCGCGACATCCAGAAAAACCCCTACCTCTTCTCCATAGTTTCCTTCCTCCCGAATTCCATCGAGGCGAAATACACTTCCATGCCGAATTCCAGCCCGAAGAAGCGGAGGATAGAGGTTATGCGCCATTTCCTGAACCTGCTCACCATAACGGAGGACTGCTATTCAGTGAAGATGCAGGACATCTACCAGATTCTCGAGGCGTCCATTGCTGATTTGACAGAGTATTCATCCGTGGAGTATGAGCGGCTCTTTGGCATGTACGACAGCCAGAAATCCGAGTTTGCCTCGATGCAGAAAAAGCTGCGCGACGCCTCAGAGGCAAACGCCTCGATTTCAAAGGAGAACTTCGAGCTGAAAAGCAGGAACGACGAGCTCGTGCTCAAGCTCCGCTCGCTTGAGACATTCTCGGATTCAGTGCTTGCGCTCAAGATACAGGAATGGCTCTCAGAGCACAAAGGCGAGATAAACATCTCGGACTTTTCCCGCGTGTACAACGTTCCCGAGAACCGCGTGGAGCAGATGCTCAACAAGCTGGTGACTGAAGGCTACATCGAGACCAAGGGGTAATTGGCTTCATCAGGGTATTTCCATGGCCGAGGACAAGGGTGCATCGGGCAAGGGGGGTGCGCCCGCTTCTTCCGCACCTGAGCGAAGCCTGAAGCTTCGCATTTCAAAAAAGGCATACGTTTTCGACGTGAGGAAAAAATACGCAGCCACGCGCTCGTTTGCAGTGAAGAAAAAGCCCGAAACCCGGGCTGAGGGCCTGAAAGACGAGCTGCAGGCATTTCTCAAGGGGAAAAAGCAGCCTGCAGGCACGAAGGCAGCATCTGCGCCAGCCGCTGGGGAAGCGCCCCCTGGCTCGAAAAAGCCTGCAAGCGCCCTTCAATGGGCAATCATAATTACAGTGGCGCTCTTCCTGATTTTCTTCCTTGCTATAGGCATAATACTGATGCAATACGGCGGGGCTGGCGGAGGGGAGCCCCCATCCTTTGCATCATCATCTTTTTCAGGAGAATACACGTATTCAATCGAGCAGGGCATGCTCCTTTCTTCAGGCCAGGCGCTGAGCCCTGCCCGCACAGCATATTTTCTACTTGGTATTGATTCGCAGAACGTTACCGAGGCGAATTTTTCCCTGCAGCTTTACCGCGAAAAGCCCCTGACCCAGGTGTTCATACTTGACCATGCGCGCGAGAGCGCCGACTCCTACATCCAGTTCCACTCCGCGCTTGTTTCAAAGCTTGCTGCGCTTGGCATCCCTGCCAATGAAATAGGGGCAGAGTCAGTAGGTTCCGTCCCTGAGGGTGCGCTTCTGGTGGTGCCAACCGGCTATTTCCCGCTTGAGCTTCTGGGCGAAGGAGGGGGCGTTGATTACAAGCAGCTGCTTTCGCGCGGCGTTGACATTCTCTATATCGGCTTGCCGTTTGACGGCATTGCGCTTGACAAGTCAGGAAGCACAGTCAAGGTGGACAACAGCGACATCACTTTTGTGAAAAGCAGGCCTGAGTCTTCCGATGGCCTGCTTCTTTATGATGCGCAGTACGTTGCCTCGCCAGGCAGGTCAGGCGCCTCTTCCGGCATTTCATCGCTTGGCATGCTTTATGGCTCGGTCTCGGCAGTGCGCCTGGGCAAGGGGGTGATGCTGCTTGTGCCGCAGTTCCTTGACGGGGGCTGGGTGACGGATGCTGATTACCTCGGGTCTGAAAAAGCGGCGTCTGACATTTCCCGGATAATCTACGACGAGAGATGGCTTGGCGAGGTTGCCAGCGCATCTGCAAGCATAGGTGCGCCAACTGGCAAGGACAAGGTGTCGCTTTACAGCTCGCAGTTTGAAGGGAATTCTGCATTTGCCCGCTTGTCGGCAACCGCGGTGGATGGGAACGGCATTTCCTCAAGGCAATTTTCCGTGCTTGAAGTGGAAAAAACCCAGAAAGGCGAAATCGCCCCGCGCGACTCCCAGACCGTGCCCTACTACCTTTCAGGCCTCAAAACGCGGCTCAACCTTGCCCTGAAGGAATCGGATTCCACGCCTGTCAAGCTCTTTGTGGTGATGTACAAGGACGGCGTGGAGCTGCAGCGCTCGGAGTTTGAGCTCGGGCTCACCAACCCCACAATAGAAAAATCAGTGGACTTCCAGGTGAACGCAGAACCTGGCAGCTATGTGCTCATGGTGATGGACAATTACGGCAAGGTCTATGCAGCCACCGTGCTCGCGGTGATTGATCTTGATATTTCCCTCGCATATGCCAACTGGCAGAACGGGCAGTTCAACTTCTCGCTTTCATCGGCAGGCAGGCCTGTCAGCCCGCCATCACTAGCTGTTGCAATCGACGGCATG
Source organism: Microcaldota archaeon (assembly GCA_964650545.1). GTDB lineage: Archaea > Micrarchaeota > Micrarchaeia > Anstonellales > Anstonellaceae > UBA10161. Next base: position 5,847 of record CAZYTZ010000030.1, read on the forward strand.
GGCGAGCGGCAGTATGGGCTGCAGTCCTTTTCCAGAAGCCCCTCCGCCACTGCCCTAACCTATTCATATGCCGGAAAAATTTCGCCCGGCAAGCACATTTTCACCTTCTCCGCGGGCAGCTGGAGCAAGGATTTTGAGGCGGAATACTACCTGCGCAAGAACTTCTGGGACAATCCGACTGTGGTTGTGCTTGGGGTTGTTTCGCTCATGGTCTTTGGCATAGGCACGCTTCTTCGCCGCCCAGAGGTGCTGCGCTACGGGCTTGACATCCCGGACTTCCCGCCGCTTTCCACCACAAAGATACCTGTGAAGCGCGAAACCGTGCTTGAGATATTCGACAATGTGAACTCCGGCTACTCCTGGAAGTGGATGCCCCTGCGCAATGAGGAGATCAAAGGGGGTTTCCGCAAGCTCACCTACAACGGCAAGCCCATCCTCATCGGCGATTTCAATCTCGAGCGCGTGCTTTCCAAGCTCTGCGAGGACAATGAGGTGAAAGAGGAGCTTGGCTACTGGGGCAAGTCCTCATGGGAAAAGGAGAGCGGGCATTCCATACGCTATCTCATGATATACAGGATACTGCGCAACGTGTTTGTCAACAACGCGGTGAAATTCTCAAAGATCGGCGTGATTCCTGATTGCGACGTGAAGGCAATTGCAGGCACCGAGGAGATATACCTCCACTTCATGGAGGAGCCGCGCGAGCGCGTGGTGCACCGCGCGCTTGCCACCGTTGGCAAGGGCCACACAATCATCGTCTTCAAGACTCCAGAGGAAGTGCAGGACTTCCGCCGCGCGCTCAATTCACCCTCCAAGCTCGCAGTCGCCCTCAAGATGGAGGTGAACAGCGGCAACATACTGCTGCTGCCTGTGAAAGAGGAGGTGAATGCCTACCTCAAGGGCATAGGCGCGTAGGCGCGCAACCACTATATATATAATCCTCATTCGCGTTTTCTCCCGCATGGGCGTGGCAGGCAAGCAGCAGGCGGCAACAGGAAGCATGAGCAAGCAGAAAGTGCTTGCAATGGCACAAAAGTTGCGTACTGATGACAATATGGGGGCTGCGCTTCTGGTCGCGCTTGGCACGCTTTTCCTTATCCTCCCCTTCAATTTCTACCCGTTTTACGTGGCAATGGCGCTTGCCGCTGCAGCCGGGGCAATAGCCTACAAACTTCCGCCGCTTGGCACCATCGCAGGCATGTGTTTCGCCTTCCCGGCAATCGCCTATCAGGCGCCGGTCCTTGCCTGGGTGTTCACGATTGTCATCGCAGTCACGCTTTTCGAGGCATTCGGGCATTGGAAGGTGATTTCCTTCCTGCAAATAGTGATACTCGCCCCGTTTGCCCCCTACCCGTTCTCCCTGGTCTCAGGCTTCCTTTTCCTGCTTTTGGGCATTGCCGTGCTGCACTTTGGCTCGCGCAGCAGCTTCACGGTTTCCCTCCCTGCGATTTTCATAGTGCTTTTGCTTTCCACAATATGGCTCCTTCCCACAGCCTCGTTCATCACAATTTCAAACGATTATGAAAGCATTTACGGGCCTGCCATGCCAGAGCTTCAGAACAACGTGCGGCCGCCAGTCGAGCTAGGGGAGGTGGTGCCTGCCGCCGCAGGGGCAATCGCCTCGCTTTTCGATCTTAGCGCCTCCATCACCCCTGTGGCAGACGCGCTTGGCAAGATAGCGGAAAACGCAGCCAAGCTTCTCGCCTCTGACTTTGCCCTTGTGCAGCTTGCGGCGTGGGCAGCAGCCCTGTTCCTGTGCGCCATGATTCCAGCACAGCTCAACCACAAGTACAAGCAATCAATCGCAGCCTCTGCGCTGTTCCTCATCCCGGTTTCCAACCTATTGCTTGCCCCTGCCTTCAACAACCCGGTGGAGCCCATGGGCTTTTTCTACTGTGCGCTCTCAGTTGGCGCGATTGCGGCAATGGAGCACGGCGGCATCACCATTTCGCGCGAAAAAGTGGTTGAGAGGCGGGCAAAGCAAAAGAAATTCGACAAGTTTGGCGACTCATCGCTTTCAGACTCAGGCGCAGACTCGCTTGACAGCGTGGGCGGCTATGAGGACGTGAAATCCGAGCTTCGCGAAGCAATAGTCACCCCGCTCAAGAAGCCCGAGTATGCATATGCCTACAACATCAAGCCGCCAAAGGGCGTGCTTCTCTTCGGCCCGCCTGGAACAGGAAAGACCATGATGATGCGCGCGCTTGCAAACGAGCTTGACATTGGCTTCCGCTACGTGAAGTGCTCTGAGCTTCTCTCAGAATGGTATGGCGAAAGCCTTCCCTATGATGAAAAAATCACCATCATGGAAGGCGGGCGCATCAGGCTGGAAGAGATCGGGAAGGTAGTGGAGGGGAAGATGCGCGCAAAAGTGCTTTCGTTTGACGCCTCAGGCAAGGCAGTCTTTGCGGACATAAAAGATTACATGAAGCACAAATGCACCTCCCCCATTTACGAGGTGCGCACGCGCACTGGCAGGCGCATCCGCGTCACAGGCTACCACTCGCTTTTCACGCTGGATGGCTACGCTGTGAAAAGCGTGAAGACGTCCGACCTTGTCGCGGGCGTTTCGCACATCGCAATCCCGTCAAAAATTCCACCTCCTCCATCGCCTGTGGAAAAACTGGAGTTCCTGCTCCTGCTGCGCGGGAATGATTTCGGGCTGAAAGTAAGGGATGCGCGGCAACAGCTGGAGGCGGCGGTGGGGGCGGTGGGCGAAAAGAAAGCATGCGCAATCCTGGGCATGCGGCGCACTGGCTACCTGAAGCAGGTGATGCGGCGAAACATAGGCGTTCGCGCCAGCCGCTTCCTTTGCCTGATGGAGAAGGCCGGCGTGGGATTTGATGCGAAGGATGTCGGGGTCTTTGCCGGCGCAAACGGGCTGCCTGGAGAGCTTGCAATAAATGAGGATTTTGCGCTTTTCCTGGGGCTTTGGGTTGCCGAGGGCAGCTACAATGCAGGGCATACAGTCAGGATAAGCACTTCGGAGAAAGAAGTGGGGCAGGTGGCTGCTCTTTGCCACAGGCTTTTCGGAAGCGCCACAGTCTACAAAAAGAAAAACAGCAAGGGGCGCGACATTTGCATAGGCTCCCGTGCGCTTTATGTGCTCATGCGCCACGTTCTCGGGCTGGAGGATGGCGCGGAAAGGAAAAAGGCGCCGCAAATTGCATTTTCATTTTCAGGTGCCGCGCTGTCATCCTTCCTGCGCGGCTATTTCTCAGGCGACGGAAGCATCTATGCAAACCAGAAGGGCTTTGGCACTGTTGAGGCAAGCACGGTAAGCAGGCAGCTTGCTGACCAGCTCCTCTACCTTCTGCTGCGCTTCGGGATAGTCGCCACTGCCTATGGCAAGAATGAAAAGCACGGGGCCCCTTCCCACAGGATATGCATGGCTGGCGAGCCGCTGCGCGCATTTGCCAGCAGCATAGGCTTTGCATTCGCAGAAAAACAGGTGCGGCTTGAGAAATGCGCCCAGCTTGGCAACTGGCACCGAGGCAGGCAAATACCGATAAGCGGCGCAATGGGCGGCTTCGTTTCCCAACATGCGCCAGACCACTGCAAATGCGGCACAATAGGGGCAGGCATGCTCTCCTCGCTTGCAGCCGAGGCAGGCGACGATGCCGCCTGCGCAATTGCCGCAAACGACATCCACTGGGACCGTGTGGAAGAAATCATGCGCGTAGCCGGCGAGGAATACGTCTATGACATTTCAGTCGAGCCGTGCCAGAATTTCGCAGGCGGCTTTGGCGGCATTTTCGCGCACAATTCGGAAAAGAACCTGGCAGAAGTGTTCGCAATCGCGCGCAAGAACGCGCCCTTCCTGCTTTTCTTCGACGAAATAGACTCGATTGGCAAGAAGCGCGACTCCTATACTTCAGACGACGTTGCCCCGCGCGTGATGAGCGTGCTTTTGCAGGAGCTTGACGGCTTTGCGGCAAACCCCAAAAAGCCGGTGATATTTGTGGGTGCCACCAACCTGCCTGACCAGCTTGACTCTGCGCTCATGAGGCCTGGCAGGTTTGACAAAATAATATACATGCACCTGCCTGACAAGGAGGCGCGCGAGGCGATTTTCAAGGTCAACCTCAAAAAACTGCCATCCGCAGACGACATTGACTATGCCAAGCTTGCCGCAATGACTGAGCGCTACTCTGGCGCGGACATAAAGAACATAGTCACAGAGGCATCCAGGCTTGCGGCGCGCGAGGCAATGGCTGCTGGCGCAGTTGTGAAAATATCCCAAAAGCACCTTACAAGCATGATAAAGCGCGTCAAGCCCTCATGCTCGCTGGATTCCATTGAGACTTATGAGAAGTTCCGCCTTGACTACGAGCGCCGAAGCGAGGCTGAAGACAAGGCGCCGGATGACAAGGGGGTGCGCTGGGATGACGTGGCAGGGCTGCAGGAGGTGCGCCGCGTCCTTCTTGAGGCAATTGAAATTCCCCTCCTGCACGAGGACTTGATGAAGGAGATGGATGTCAAGCCTGCCAAGGGGCTGCTCCTCTTTGGCCCGCCTGGCTGCGGAAAGACCATGATTGTGAAGGCAGCTGCCAACGAGCTTAACGCGAACTTCCTTACCATTTCGGGCTCAGAGCTCATGCGCAGCCGCGACAAGGCGCCTTCAGCCTATGTGAAGGAGATATTCAACCGCGCGCGGGAGTCGCCGCCTGCCCTCATCTTCATAGACGAGATAGAGGCGCTTGCTCCCAACCGCGAGGAATACAGGGGCGGCATACTCACTGAGCTCCTGCAGGAGCTGGACGGGGTAAAAGAACTGAAGAACGTCATGATAATAGGCGCCACCAACAAGCCGTTCGCCCTTGACTCTGCCATATTGCGCCCAGGCAGGTTTGACAAGATACTATACATCCCGCCGCCCGACGAGCCTGCAAGAAAGCAGATATTCGCGCTGCAGCTTGCCAAGTTCCTGAAGAACGTCAACCTGGACAAGCTTGCCGCGGCAACTGACGGCTACTCCGGGGCAGATATCGCTTCCATTTGCCAGGAAGTGAAAATGGGCATGGTGCGCGAACGGCTGAAGGGCAAGCCGACAGGGGTGACAAACGCATCAGTGCTTGAGGTGGTCTCCAAGCGCAAGCCCTCAGTCACGCAAAAGAACCTGCGCGAGTACGTTTCCTTCACGGAGGAATACGGCGAGAGGAAGTAAGGGTGCAAGGCACTATTATAAAATTGCTAGAACATTGGCTAAAGCGCAGGAAAAACAACGCGCAGCATTGGGATTGGTGTGCGCAAGACACCTGCAGGAAGAGGGAATCACAGACATTTCCTTTTCTGACAACCAAACTTCGTCAGTTAAGTGTTGAATAACACGCACATTGACGAACATTAACATTTTATTTATAAACTTTTTTTTAAATAAATGGGAAGAATTTATAAAGCTAGCTCAAGACAGAGATACGTCTCCCTATGATGGGTGCTTGACCGGCACCCGTGAGGGTAGGGTATGAAAAAAAGAAAAGATGTACAGGGCAAAAAATCAATGTCGTCGATAAATATCGTACCATGCCCTGAAAGACGACATTTGAGGTGGAAAAATGAAAGGAATAAACGCGAAGAAGATAGCGGCCTTTGTCGGCACGGCTATTCTCTTTGGCGCAGCGGCAGTTGCTGCAGAAGTGACTTATGGCAGCACACAGCTAGTTGACCAAAGCGGACAGCCGACAGTAAAGATTTATGTCGGCAGCAAGGCGCAGATCTCCGACGGTGTGGCAGCAGCCAACATCGCCGCAAAGATCGCGAACGAGGCCTACAAGAGCTCGACGCTCACCGCAACAGTGAGCGGCACCCCGACCTGCACAGTTGGGTCTGGTGTGAGCGGCGCAGGCACTTGCTCAATAGTGGAGAGCAGCAAGAAGGTAACCCTCGAAGTCACCCTCCCGGGTACAATCGCGGGCACATACACCTTCAAGACGCTCATCACAGACACTATTGACAGGACGCTCGCAAACCGCAACTACAGTCTTTCTGAGGACCAGTACAACTCGACCACGACGTCAACCGACACGTCCGGCACCGTAACATCGCCGCTGCGTGCAGTTGACACAAGCAACAAGGGCAAGCTCCTTTTCAGGATTGGCTCCGGCCAGTTCAACGGGTTTGTGGACTACGCTGTTGCTGACAACCAGGCAACCGCAACCTCATACACTGAGGAGCAGAGCTTCTGGATAGGGTCCCAGACAGACGCTGTCAAGTACGACGAGTCGTCCTCAATCAGGGACGTCGCAGTCAACAAGTACAGCGCAATGGTGTACAGCGCAAAGTTCTCCGGCAACGACTACGGCATACAGGTCTGCACCGGCGACCTCAACAGCACTGACTCCACCAACTGGGCAAGCTGCTCATCGGACTCAAACTCGCGCACTGACAGGCACCGTGTGACATTAATGTTCATGGGGGCCGAGTGGATAATCAGCGAGTTGACCAACCCAACGACAAACACAATTACATCACAATCAACAGGTGTTGTGGCTGGGGGTCAGATCAAACTTGCCAAGGAGGCCAAGTACGGCATTATCAATGTCGGCGGAGAGCTTGACGCAGGAGTGTTCAAGATAAGGCTGTCGGACATTTCAGTCGCAGTCGGTGCTGCAAACACCCACCCTGCGATCATTGACGTGCTCGATGCCAACGACGCGGTGGTCGGCCAGATTCAGGTGGACCCTGGATCAACCTACACCTTCACGCAGAGCGGCACAGGCAACCAGGTGAAGATTCACGTCTACAAGACGGCACCCGGTTTCACCCTCAACGCGAAGTGGGCTGAAATGGCCATCTACACGGACGAGATAACCCTGAAGGACAACCAGAGGTACAATGGCGTGTCCTCAACGGACGCAGACAAGGACTTCAAGGTATCGCTCCTGTGGAAGAACCGCGACTGGGCAAGCGGAGCGGACAGCAACATCTCTGACTCGCTCCGCGAGATAGTTATCTACAACATCGACGGCTTCTCAGACAAGACAAAGGCCGGAGACGTTGTGAACTTCCTCAAGGCGAGCCCGACGTACAAGCTGACCTACCAGGGCGTTGACCTCACGGACGACGACTACGCGCCAATCACATATAGCGCACTCTCATCTGACAGCTACAGGGTGGCACTCCAGCCATCCACATCAAGCGATGTAGCTTGTCAGGCAACCAGCTCTACAGACTTCACGTACACCGCAAAGATGATCGAGATAAAGACAGCTGGAGAGCAGCAACTCGGCGGAACGGGCGATGGACTCTATGGAGACTACCTGCTGGACAAGGTGATGCTTGACCCAATCGGCGTGATGTATAACGGCACCAATGACATAAACTTAACCACGTCTAGTGTGCTGAACACCACCAACGTTGGTGCTGCCTTGGCAGGCACGCAGAACCAATCGGTACAGCCGGGCTACAGACACCCGGTGGTCTTCTGGAAAGTATCCGGAAGGGACTGCTGGAACTGGAATGTGCTGACGTACGACAACAACGGGATAGCCAACTCGATAAAGTTTGACATCGCAGGCGACAACAGCGCAGCGCAGGGAGAAATCTTCTTCAACAGCTCCCTGTCAACCTCGACAGGAGCAGTGGCAGGCTACCAAGCCTACATCATGCTCCAGGAGGACGCGGGCAAGTTCGGCGACAACAGCAACTACAGAGTGCTGTCCGGCGTGCCAGTGATTGCCAACGACACCAGCTATCAGACGTTCAGGTTCAGGGCATCTGACTCCTCAACCCAGCAGGTCTATTACAATGGCCTGAGGTCGGGCGCGCTCGTGTTTTCGAGCTACGAGCCGACACTGGTGACAGAGAGGGGCAGCAAAGTGCTCTCAGTCGGAACATCTGACGCCTCGATCAAGGTGGCGAAGAGGGTTGGAATGCCAACCTTCCAGTTCGCATACGCAGACACATCCTCGGCAGCGGCAACCGCTGACCAGTATGTGATGGGCGTGGGCGAGAGCAAGGTGTTCGGAGGCGTGACCGTCAAGGTCGCAGCCATCGACGCAACTTGCGGAAGCTGCTCGGTGCTTGGATCTGGCGGAACACCCGCATGCTCGGTCGACGCGACCAGCGTGTCTGCGGTGATCAGCCCGGACAACGCTGCATCAGTCCAGGTGTCCCAGCCGTACAAGCTGACCTCGTCAATGGTCATGCTTGACAGCCAGGCCATGAGCGGAGTGGCCATCACAGTCGGAGGCCCGTTGGTCAACACAGTGACCGCCGAGGCGCTCAAGGACAGCAACGTTGACTTCAACGTTGACAATGTGGTGGTTAAGGAAATCGGCAACAAGATAGTGGTTGCCGGTCAGTCCGCGGCCGACACAATGGCAGCTGCCGACCAGTTCATCGCTGGCGTAAAGAGGCAGTAAGTTGCAAACCAATGAGGCGCCGAAAGGCGCCTCTACCCCATTTTTTCTTTTAACTGGGTGCGGCTCTTCAGCCGCATTCCAGCATTTTTATTCTTCTTAGCGTGCGCCCTGCTCATTTCCGCCTCCCAGCCTGGCGCTGGCATGCATAATATATAACATATATAAATTCTGTCCGACAGAATAGGATGCCGTGCATCTCGTGCATCAGCGCGAGAGACGGAAGAACCAGGGTTCTTCCGGA
>CAZYTZ010000031.1:0-14035 GCA_964650545.1 Microcaldota archaeon
TCTGCCTCGAAGTAGTTCCCTTTTTTCTTCCCCATTTTTGGAAGTTCGATTCTCTTTGCGCTCGTGAGCCCAAGCTCTTTCTTCACCTTTGCGATCGGCATATCTTTCCCGCAGGCAAGCACAAAGTCACGCGCGTTCTTTGCGCCGATTTTGCGGAGCGCCGAGGCAAAATTCATCTCGCGCGCAAGGAAAAGAAGCGCCTCGTTCGAAGGCTTGCTGGAAATGTTGCTTTTCTCCTCAAATGCCCTTTTCGCAAGGTGGAAGGCAAATGCTGTCTCCATCTCGCTTTTCCCCCTGATTGCGCGGGGGGAAAGGAGGAGAACAGGCGTGCAAAGCGCCTCGGCTGAGCCCACCAGCACGGTAAGCGGCTTTGCCGAGGAGCACCGCAAGAGAAGCATACAGCAGTGGGGCGACCGAACATTTAAAAAATCAACACAGAATAATGAGCCTGCAACGGCAACAGAAGGCTATTTGCATGCTTATAATGGGGGTCATGGAATGGAGAACTATCACGGCGCACGCGGCTCGTCCACAAAAGGAACCGGCGGCAAGCGCGGAAAAGCCACTGACAAGAAGCTGCGCTTTGTGGGCGGCAACTTCACTGCCACCAAGGTGAGCGAAAAGGAGAACAGGAAGCTGCGCCACGCACGCGGGAACATCATAAAGGTGAAGCTGCGCAGCGCAAAATTCGTGAACGTGCTTACCAAGGAAGGCATGAAGAAAGTCACGCTCAGGACAGTGCTTGAGACGCCTGACAACCGCCACTATGCGCGCCAGAATATCCTGACAAAAGGGGCAGTGGTGGACACTGAAATCGGGAAAGTGAAAATCACCAACAGGGTAGGGCAGGACGGCGTAGTAAATGCAAAGCTCCTGTGATTTCTTTTTCTGTTATTTTTCAGCCTATCTTAGTGGAACTCGCTTCAGCATTGCCCTTCGGGCAATGTCTGATGCATTTTGCAGAAGCAAAATGCACATCGCTCATTCCACTTCTGAAAAATTTCTTCTGAAATTTTTCATAGCGAAAGCAATATCGACGGCACGATGATAAGGCCCATCACGTGCGTCCTTCTCACGCCAAGCAAGGGCGGCAGCAAGCCCACTGCGGTGGCAGTGGCAAACAAGAGCAGCCCCACTGCGCCTGAAATTATGGCAATTGCGCACACAAGGTAGGCAAGCACCCCCAGGTTCAGCGCGCGCGTGTCGATTTTTGCAAGCGCGCCTGCGTGGCGCGAAAGCCTCATGAGAAGAAAAGCAGACACTCCCATGGCAAGCAAAAGAACTCCTATCAGCGCAGGCAGGTCTCCTGCAGCAACTGGTTTTATCCCGTTTATTATTGCAAGCGCGCCATCGCGCGCCTTGCCAATGGACAGCAAGGAGCCGAATGCGAAAATTGAGTGCGATGCGGCAATGGATGCGACAAGGGCAAGGAACTTGCGCGCGTCGCCTATTGAGATGAAAGCAGAGGCAAATATCGCAATCTGCGCAGGCGCGGCAATGCCTGGCAGCAAATCAGACAGCATGCCAAACAGCACGCCTGCCGCCACAAATGGCAAAAAGTCAAGTTCAGTCCGTTCGGACTTCTGGGCAGGCAGCCGAGTGCGCGAGGTGAAGGAAAGAAGTATCCCGCTTCCTGCAAACAGGCCGCAAAAGGCCGGGAACAGCGGGTCGTTTATTGCCCCCCGCATGCTGGCAATGCCAAGCGCTCCTGAGAGCAGGAATATGCAGGCGGCAATCGCAATCTTTTTCCCCTTGCGCTCGGTGGAGAGCAAAAACAACGAGGCGGCAATCAGGACAAGGGCCATCTGCGGCTCAATGAGCGAATAGGCGGCAGGCAGCAGCACGAGTGAAACTGGCAGCAGCAAGGCGGATGCGCCTGCCGCTGCAAGGGTGGAAAACGCGCATATTGCAACCGCTTCCCTTCCCCTGCCGGAAAGTGCCAGCCTGTGGCCTGGCAGCACGGACGCGACAACCGTGTCGTCAGGTATGGAAAGAAATATGGAGGGAAGAAACTGGAAAACAAGGTGCGCGCCAAGCACTGCCACAATGGCAAGCGAAAGCGCGCCAGGCTCTATTGGCAATGTGGCAAGAACGGATGCCACGGTATTTGAGTGTATGCCTGGCAGCAGGCCTGAGAGAGTGCCAAGAAAAATCCCTGCAACAATTGCAATTGCGGCAATCAAGCAACCATCCCGCCTGCACAACAGGCTCCCGCGCCCGTTGCTTCTTACGTCACCTCAATCCTTTCTGCCTCAAAATACTTGCTTCCCTTGTATTCCTTCACCCTGCCAAGCGCAGTTATGCTGCTTCCAACTGACACCAGCTGCGCGGATACCAGCTCGCCCTTTTTCACGCTGATGCACACCTTGTACTGGCAGATGTAAAACTTGTCTGCAGTGACGTTTTGCGCAGTGCCGCTTATCCTCAGGTATGAGTTTGCAGGCGCCACAAGCGCCTCTGCCACGCTCGCATCGCGCACAGTCTCAGAAAGCAGGAAAAGCAATGATATGCCCACCACTGCAAAAACAGCAGCGGCAAGCACAATCTTTCTTTCGTCCATCTCCATAGTGTATACTGTTTTAAATCGCAATATTAAAATCCTATCATGTCTCTCCTGATAAAGAACGCAACGCTGCCATCCGGCAAGAAAACAGACATTCTCATTGAAGGCAGCCGCATTGCCAAAGCCGCTCCCTCAATCACTGCGCGCGCAGAGGAAAAAATCGATGCAAATGGCAAAATCGCGCTTCCGGGCTTGATTAACACGCACACGCACGCGGCAATGGCGCTTTTCCGCGGCATAGGCGAGGACAGCGAGCTTCATGACTGGCTTGCCGCAGTGCGCGCAGTCGAAGTGAAAGTCACCCCCCCGCAAATCAAGGCAGGCACAGCGCTTGCCGTGGTGGAGATGATAAAGAGCGGCACCACGTGCTTCAATGACATGTACTTTCACATGGATGAAGTTGCTGCCGCTGTGCAGGAAAGCGGCATGCGCGCAGTGCTGGGGTACTCCATGGTGGACATGGGCAAGGACGGGTTTGATGAGAAGAAGCGCAAGCTCGAGCTTTCAATCTGCGAGCAATTCATAAAAGACTGGCAAGGAAAAGCCGACGGAAGGATAACCACGTCAGTGCCGCCGCACTCGCTTTACCTGTGCTCCAAAGAGCTTCTCACAGCAAGCCGCGGCATGGCAAAAAAACACGGAGTGCTGCTCCACATCCATCTTTCAGAGACGCGCAAGGAAGTTTTCGATTGCTTGGCCGCACGCAAGCTGCGCCCCGCCTACTACTTGGATTCGCTCGGGCTTCTCACGCAGAGCACGGTTGCAGCGCACTGCGTGTGGATGACAAAGGAGGAAGTGAAGCTTCTCGCATCGAGCGGAGTTTCAGCGTCACTGTGCCCAGTTTCCAACATGAAGCTGGCTGGCGGCTCAGTTGCACCATTGCCTGAAATGCAGGGGGCGAAAATGAACGTTTCGCTCGGCACTGACGGCTCTGCGAGCAACGACTCGCTTTCTTTGTTTGAGACAATGAAGTTCCTGGCGCTTTCAGTGAAAAACGCGCGCTGGGACGCAACCGCAGCGACCGCGCAGCAAATGCTCTCAGCCGCAACAGAAGGAGGGGCACGCGCACTTGGCATTGGGGCAGGCGAATTGAAGGAAGGCAAGCTTGCAGACATCATACTGCTTGACGCGCGCGCAGCCAACATGGCGCCAGCGCACAACATTGAAGCCAATTTAGTCTACTCCGCGCAAGCAGGCAATGTCACTGACAGCATCATAAACGGAAAAATAGTGATGCGCAACAGGGAATTGCTCTTGCTTGACGAGGAAAAAGTGGTTGAGCGCGCGCAGAGGGAAGCGGAGAAGCTGGTTGGCTAATTCTTTTTGTGTTTTCTAGCAATGCGAGTATGCCTCAATGGTATTCCTGCGCCAAATTTGCCCACCACTTTTGTCGCCAGGTAGCAGCCTATTTTCGCGGACGAGAGCGGCGTGTAGCCGCGCGTCAGGCCGTAAAGAGTGCCCGCGCAATATGCGTCGCCCGCGCCTGTGGTGTCAATCACGCGCGCCTTTAGCGCAGATATTTTGTGCGCGCGGCCCCCGAGGAAAAGGAGCGAGCCGTGCTTCCCCTTTTTCAGGTAAATCGGGATGTGCGGCTTGAAGTGCAGAAGCTTTTTCTCAGCTTTGCTGCCAAGCAGCGCATCCGCCTCGTCCTCGTTGAGGAAAATTGCATCTGCATATTTTTGCGCAACGGACAGGAGGAACGCGCGATTTTTTGCCACCATGGGCGGGTTCTCAAGCGCAAGCGCGATTTTCTTGCCAGCCTTGCGAAACGCCTCCATGCACTTAAGGCAGGCGCGCGCAGCCGCGTGCTTTCCGCAAAGCGTGATTGATGCAACATAGAGCACGCGGGAATTCCTGATGGCGATTCCCTCGGTTGTGCCGTATTTCAGCGAGACTCCCAAATCCGCACAAAAAGTCCTCTGGCCATCAGGAGTGACCAGCGCAAGGATTTTGCCGGTTGCGCCGCGTCTTTCCTGCAGGAAGTTGCCGATTCCGCACTCAGACAGATTCGCGGCAAACGCAGCACCAGCCTTGTCGTCGCCAACCGCGCCTGCAAAGCCGCAAAAGCCTCCCAAAGCGGCAAACCCCTCGCACACATTGCGCGCATTGTCGCCAGGGTAGCGGTAGGCGATTTTTTTCCCAAGCTTGCGCTCGATCGAGGCAAGCTCCTTTGCGGAAAAGAAGTTCGTTGCGCCCTTTTCCAGCCCAAGCTTTCTTATCTCCCCATCATTCACCTTGGCAAAAAGGTCAATGACCGGGGTGCCGACTGCAAGAAGGTCCATGGCAGGATTCCTGCGCCAACCCTTTTAAATAATCACGCCGAATATGGCTCGTTGGTCGCGCGCGCAGCGCGGCGGGTGTTTCACATGGCTGACCAAAAAAAGCGCGCTCCTGAAAAGGAAGGCGTTCTCGACTCATACGTGTATGACAACGACGGCATACAGGTGCTTGCAAAAATCTTCACAAAGAGCGGGGAGTTCGTGCCGCAGTACGAGGTGAACGTGCGTGAGCTGTCCGAGGGCACGCGCATCGTTCTCAACACGCTGAAAGGCGAGCTCATCACAACCGTGAAGCTTGACATCACGGACATCATAGACCCGAAAAAGCGCGACGAGGTAAGGAACAAGTTTGAGCTGCGCGCACATTTTCTTCTCTCCAAACACTTCCCCACGCTGTCAGAAGCGGACAAGAAGGTGCTCGCGGCCTACCTGCTCCAAAACTCGCTGGGCTTGGGCGACTTGGAGCCTCTCATGCATGACAACCAGCTCGAAGAGGTGGCAATCAACTCCTCATCAGAGCCTGTGTGGGTGTACCACAAGAAATACGGCTGGTGCAAAACCAATGTTCAGCTGAAAAGCGAGGAGGCAATCTACGACGTTTCGGCAATGATAGGCAGGAGGATTGGCAAGCAGATAAACACGCTGAACCCTGTGATGGACGCGCATCTGTCAACCGGCGACCGCGTGAATGCCACAATGTTTCCCGTCTCGTCGTTTGGAAACACCATCACCATCCGCAAATTCTCAAGAAATCCCTGGACAATCCCATACTTAATCGAACTCAACTGCATTTCGCCGCAGGTGGCGGGCCTCATCTGGCTTTGCATACAAAACGAGCTTTCCCTCCTGGTTTCAGGCGGCACTGGCTCTGGAAAAACATCCTTCCTGAATGCCATTTCCTGCCTCATCCCCGCAAACCAGCGCATCATCTCAATCGAGGACACCCGCGAGCTTACTCTGCCCTCCTTCCTGCAATGGGTGCCCATGGTCACGCGCGAGCCCAATGCAGAGAGCAAGGGTGAAATCACCATGCTTGACCTGCTGGTAAACTCGCTGCGCCAGCGGCCTGACAGGATAATTGTCGGAGAGGTGAGAAAGCAGCGCGAGGCAGAGATACTTTTCGAGGCAATGCACACGGGCCACTCAGTCTATGCCACGCTCCACGCGGACAATGCGGCTGAGACCATGACACGGCTTACCACGCCGCCCATTTCAATGCCGCGCGAATCCCTGTCTGCGCTTTCCGGCGTGGTGGTGCAGTTCCGCCACAGGCGCCTGAACATCCGCCGCACGCTTGAATTTGCAGAGGTGCAAAAAGGCGGGGACATAAACTCCCTTTACCGCTGGGACGTGAAGAGCGACAAGATAAACGAGGTGGGCAAGATGGTCACGCTTGCCGCAACCCTCTCGCTATATTCGGGCCTCACGCAGCGCGAGATTGACCAGGACGTATCTGACAAGGCGAAGATTTTCTCATGGATGGCAAAGAAGGGCTACAAGAGCGTGAACACTGTGGGCGCGCTCGTGTCCCAGTACTACATGAACCCTGACTCAGTGGTTTCGCTTGCCGCAAAGAACGCTGACTGGGGCGGCCCTGAATGACTGCAGGCGGCAAAAACCCCACTGGCCACTGGGCGGCTGATGCTATGGGCGCGAAAGTTGAACTGTTCCCCACATTCCAGGAGCTTTGCGCTCAAGCGCGCAACATAGAGAAAAAGCCCCTTTCCGTGCCAGCCAGCCCAATTGACGGCAAGCTCGTGCTTGATGAGAACATAGGCATTTTCCCGCGCGAGTTTGATGACTATACCTATAGCTACCTGCTTTTCGAGGCGCAAAAAGTGGAGCGCAGGCTCTACAAGGATGAGTTTGCAGCAGAGTCGTCCGCGCCTGTTGCAGCGCCGCGCCTGTCTCCTGAGCAGCAGATGGAAGGCGATCTCCACAGGTTTGTTGAGGCGCAGGGGCAGGAAGACCTGCAGGAGGAAGAGGACGACCTGATGCGCTCGCTTAGGAAAAAAGGCAAAGAAGCCCCCGGGAAATCAAAAACCACTGCTCAGATGCCTGAAGAAGAGGAACCCGGAATAGAAGAAATGCCAGTGCCTGAGCCTGAAGAGGAGGCGCCAATGCCTCCTGCCGCAAAGGCAAGGATACTTCCTCCACGCATATTGCCTGCCCGGCAGCCGTCGCCAGTGCCGCAAGCGCCCGCGCCCAGAGCGCGGGAAGAGAAGCTGGCTGCGCCCCAAGAGCAAGAGGAGCAGCCGCCTTTGCCCGAGCCGCCTGCCGTACAAGAGCCCAAAGTGACTGCAGCGCCCAGGGTGCAGAGGCTTCCGCCTGCAGAGCAAGAGATGGCTCAAGGAGCGTCAAGCGCCCCTGCAAAATTGTCATCATACTCAAAGCTTTCCCCCCGCCTCAAGGCGCTGCTTGAGGCAAAGCTGCGCAGGGAGGAGGAAAAGTCAAGGGAAAAGCGCGAAGCGCAAGACTCGCTTGTCAAAACGCCGCCTCCGCCTGAAGATGAACCGGAAGACATGCCTGGGCCGGAGCCAGAAGAAGAAGGCGAGCCTGAAGAAAAAGGCAGGCTGGAAACTTTGCGCAAGCCAATGCCGGAAGAAGACGAAGGCGAGCATGAGATAATGCGCAAGCCAATGCCGGACGATGAAGAGCCTAGCGAAGAAGATTCCGGGCCGCCAGCCAAGCTTCCGTTGCGCAAGATTTCGCGCGAGGAATATGATATTGACGATGACGAGCCTGGGATTGGTAAAGAGGAAGCCGTCCCTGGGGCGGAAGAAGAGCCAGGGCTTATGGATGAAGAAGAGGAATTGCCTGAGCCTGAGGCGCCAATGCCGGAAGAAATCAAGCTGCCTGCAAAAAAACAGGAAAAGGAAGCAGGCCAGCGGGAGCCAATGCTGATCAAGCCAATGTTCCCCGACGCTGCGGGAAAGCCGCAGTCAGGCGAGGAATCCGACCGCATGCGCCGCATACAAAGGATATTGGGCGAGCTTTCTCCTGACCGCATGCGCCAGCAGCCAAAACTGCAGGAAGACTTTTCCCTTGACAAGCCAGAGCACAGCGAGCCTGAAGACGGCGTTGTGGGGGAAGCGCCTGTCCCTGAGGAAAAGCCTGCGCCGGCAATCCTGGCAAAAAAAACGGCGCGGGGCAGGAAGAAAAAGGAGGCAGCGCTGCCTGTGGGGAAAAAAGCTCCCAGCAAAAAGCCAGTGAAACTTCCGGAGGCAGCGCCTGAAGTTGAAGCGGAAGAGCCAGAAGAAATGACTGTGCCTGCAGCCGCTCCCAAAAAGCCTGTACCTGTGAAGCTTCAGCCGCCTGCGCGCGAGGAGGAGCCTGAAGAGCAGGAAGAAGTTCCGATTGCAAGGAAAAAGCTGATGCCGCGCATCCCTGCAAAGGAGGAAGAGCCTGAGGACCAAGCCGCCCCCAGGCGGCTTAGGTCGCCAGCTGAAGCTGAGGAAGAAGAGCCCGAAGCGCAGCCAGCAAGGAAAAAGCTAATCCCGCGCATTCCTCCAAGGGAGGAAGAGCCCGCTGACGAAGATGAAGAGGAAAAGCCAGCTGTGCGCGTGCGCAGGAGAATACTGCCTGGCATGATGCGCACAAAGCCCGGTGCGCCGCGGACCTATGTGCCGCCTGCGCGCAAGGCCGTGCCGGCGCCTGAAGAAGAGGAGCCTGAAGAACAAGTTCCGCGGAAAAAAATGCCTGTGCGCGAAGATCAAGAGCCGGAACCAGACGAAGAGCCTGCCCCCGAAGAGGAAAAAGTTTCCCCGTCAATCGCCCCTCTCAAGCCAAGGAAGCTCGTCTCAGACGAGGCTCCAGAAGAGCACGAGAAAACTCCTGAGCAGATTGCGCAGGATGAAAAGATGAGGAAGATGGCGCAGCAGCTTGCGCGGCTCGAGGCAGGAAGGATAAAGGAGATTTCAGGGACAGCCTCCCTT
Source organism: Microcaldota archaeon (assembly GCA_964650545.1). Classification (GTDB taxonomy): domain Archaea; phylum Micrarchaeota; class Micrarchaeia; order Anstonellales; family Anstonellaceae; genus UBA10161. The sequence goes on from CAZYTZ010000031.1 coordinate 8,778, forward strand.
CCAGAAGAAGACGAGGGCATTCCGCTGCCTGACGACTCCGACGATGTGCCAAAGCCGGAAAAGTACGGGCAGGCAAAGGAAATGCTGCGGCGCAACCTGGAGCACGATGAAGTTGCGCGCAAGGTGAGGCAGGAGGAGGAAGTCACGGTTGAGCAGTTTGCAAAGGCGAACATGGTCTGGCTTTACGAAATTTACAAGATGGGCGGCATGTCGCGCGAGGATTTTCTGCAAAAGGCATCTGCAAAATACTCGGAGTCAAAGTCCGGCGCGCCGCCAAGCCCCCTGGGCGATGGCGGGCAAGAGCCGCCGCCAAACCCCGCGCTTGCAAACCTTTCAAAAGAGATTGGGAAAAAAGACAAGAAATGAGAGCCTCATAGTGTGCCTTTTAATTAATTGCTTGGGAATTAACCGCGAGGGAAACGATGGAACATAAGGCAAAGGGAAAGATGGACAAGTCTCCGCAGCCGCTGGTTGCGCAGCCCATCAGGGACTCGGAAGGCCCTCAGGACCCTCACCAGTTCCGGCCCCTTCTAAAATCAATCTCGCAGAAGTTCCCGCTCCTAAAAAGGCAGCTCCTCCAGGCTCAGATGAACTACACCCCCGCAGGCTTTGTGCGCATGGCGCTTTCCAGCGCGGTTTACATAACCCTTATCATTCTCGTGGTCTTCTTCATGCTCCTGCGCTCTGACGAACGGGTTTACATTGCACTGCTTCTCCTTGCGCCGATCATCTATGTGTTTTCATTCATCTATGCAATGCAGATACCTCTTGTGAAGGCAAGGCAGCGCGCGAAAAAGATAGAGCAGGAGCTGGTGTTCGCAGGCCGGCACATGCTAATCGAGCTCAAGAGCGGAGTGCCGCTGTTCGATTCAATGCTTGGCATCAGCCGCGACTACGGGCCTGTTTCCGAGGAATTCAACAAGGTGGTGGAAAAAGTCACGCTCGGAGTGCCGCTCGGCGCTGCGCTTCATGACGTGGCCGAGAACAACCCATCCCCCTACTTCAACAGGCTCGCGCTCCAGCTTGCAAACTCCCTCGCATCCGGCGCGGACGTTGCAACCACGCTGGAATCTTCGCTTGACCAGATATCAAAGGAGCAGGTGAACGAGCTTAAGGCATACGGGCAGAAGCTAAACCCGCTGGTGATGTTCTTCATGATATTCGGCATCATCATGCCTTCGCTCGGAGTGGCGTTTTTGATAATGCTCGTCTCGTTCATCGGAGGCTCAGGCATCTCTTTCGGGCCTGCGGCGCTTTTCGGCGTACTTGCATGTATATGCATCATACAGTTCATCTTCCTCTCCATGGTGGAGTCCTCCAGGCCGAGGTTTGACATAGTGTAGCGGTGGCAAAATGGCAATAAAATTCTACGAATCAATCGGGCGGGTCTTCAGCCGCAATGAAATGCGCAGGCTGGGCCATCTGCTCGAGGCGTCAGGCATGGACTTCGTGCCCGAGGCGTTCGCCGGCTTTGTGGTGGTGCTCTGCGCAGCCACTTCAGTGCTTGCCTACTTCCTCTCAGTGGGCGCAGCGCCCCTGCGAAGCTTCCTCTTCAGCCTCTCGTTCATACTGGCCCAGGGCCCCACAGTCGCATCGCCTGACTTTTTTACCACGTTTGCAGCAATCTTCTCAATAATCATTGCAAGCTTGCTGGTGTGCCTTGCAGCCTATGTCTCGCTTCTCATGATGGCCGATGAGCGCAGGCGCAAGGTGGAGGACATGCTTCCCGACTTCCTGTCGCTCTCAGCAGCAAACGTGCGCGCAGGCATGACAATCGACCAGGCAATGTGGTATGCCGCAAAGCCGGAATTCGGCATACTTTCCGACGAGGTCTCAACAGTTGCGAAAAGGGCGTTCGGAGGGGTGCCTTTCAACCAGGCAATAGACCACCTTTCCGAGCGATTCAGCTCAAAGTCAATGCGCCGCACAGTGGCGCTCATAAAGCAGGGGATTGCGTCCGGCGGCAAGCTTGCAGACATACTTGAGCGGACCGCGGAGGACACGCGGGAAATGCAGAACCTAAGGAAGGAAATTTCCACCTCCCTTCTCATGTACGTGATATTCATAGTGTTCGCCGGCGCAATAGGCACGCCGTTCCTGTTTGCGATATCTGGAAAGCTTGTGGGCATAATTGAGGGGGTGTTTTCCACCCACCAGTTCTCGGACATCTCGACTTCAGCCTACTCCAGCTCGCTTATCATGCCCACAAAGCCGCTCATCACGTCATCTGACTTTTTCATATTCACAATCCTTTCGTGCATAATGACGGCGATTTTCTCGTCGCTCATAATAGGGGTAATCTCCAAAGGAAGCAAAAAGGACGGAATAACGTTCCTCCCGATACTCCTGGGCGGGTCGCTTGTGATATTCTTTGTGATGAGCTTCCTGCTCAACACGCTGCTATCAAACATATACATTTAGCCAGGAAAATGGGGGAAAGATAAGCTCAGTATATATATCTAGCATGGAAATATCGAAACAAGGTGGTATGATGTTTGGTAAAAAGGCTGGACAAGCAGCAATTGGGCGCTCTGGCGCTGCTGGCAGCTTGCTTGGGCAAGCAGCCATGGAATACCTGATGACATATGGCTGGGCACTGCTCGTCATTGTCATCGTGATTGCAATACTTCTCGTAATGAACCCGTTCTCCGCTCCGCAGACCTGCCGCTTTGACTCGATCGGCTTTGCATGCAACAACATCGCGGTAAAGGCAACTGACGGCACCCTCCTAGGCTCGATTACAAACGGCAACAACAACGGAATCATAGTCAAGGACGTTGTCTGCACAAAAGACAAGACCAACACCCCGCCCGCCTTCAGCCCGCCAACCGGCTTCGTAGAAACGACTGTCTCGCGCCAGGGAATATATGACATCCCAACAACAGTAAAGTGCGACACCACTGGCGTGGCAGGCGCTGACTTCTCAGGCAAGATTTGGGTGTACTACAGCAACGACGAGGACAACCCTGCCACCTACCCCGTGAGGACCACAAGCGCGAACCTCATCACCAAGTTCATCTGAGTTTTTCCCTTTTTCTGTTTTTTCATTCCCTTCAGCGCGAGCCTTGGGCGCCATCATTTTATGCTGTCCACCATCTTCATGTATTTCAACGCGCTTTCCTTGTCGCCTATCTTCCTGAAAGTCAGGGCAAGGTTTTCGCAAATCATCTTCCTGTCATCGGCATTTTTCGCTATTTCCAGCGCTTTCTTGAAATATTCTATTGCCTTCGCATATTCTCCAATCATATAGTAGACCCTGCCCGCGCCATTGTAGGTATCTGCGCAGGCGTATTTGGCAATCGACTTCTCTGCGTATTCCACTGCCTTCGCCCTGTTGCCAAGCAGTGCATATATGCAGCCTGCAAAATAGTATGCCTCTGCCTTTTCCGGGACCAGCTCAATTGCCTTCAGGACGTTTTCAAGGGCGAGCTTCGGGTTGCTTGATATGTAGTTGTTCGCATGGTTGAGGTAAACAACGTATTCCATGTCTTTCGGGTCATAGGTGACAAAATATATCTTGTATTTTGCCTCTGCCTCTTCTTTGGTGTATGAGACCGAATTTCCCTCAACGGTTTCGTAATACCGGTCTCCCACCACTGCCAGAACGTGCCCCACGCTAACCGCAAACCCAGCACGAATGCCGAGCTTGCGGGCAACATCCACTACGAAAAAGATGGAATTGTCGCAATCCCACTTTCCTTCCCTTATGGAAACTCCGATATATCCGACATATTCGTTGCCATACGAAAAATGCAGGTTGCCGTACATCAGGCTCAGAATTTCCCGCATGAATCTCTGCGGCTCGCCGGGCTTGATGCCAAATTCCCCCTTCAAAACGCCTGCGATGCTATCCACAAGCGAGCAATATTGGCGGGCGGCAGAAGAGTCCCCTGGGGTTTCTTTCATTAGCCTTTCTGCCCCGAGATAGCCTGCATAAAACGGGCGCGATGGCACAGTGTCTTTCCCGATTTCAAACGCTTTCTTGCAGTCTTGCCTCTTCTTTGCCAAGGTTTCCATTAATGGCTGCTTATCTGTGAAACTGGGCTTTTTGGCAGCCTGGAGCTTGGGGATGCTTAACAGCACTGCTGCCGACAAAAAAACCACTGCGCCTGCTTTCAGACCATTAGAACCCATCTTTAATCACAGATATATCTAGCGATAATGTATTTTTAAAGCTTTCCCCATTGGGGCTTGTCAAAAAGGGGAAACAGCCCTTCCCACGCTACAGACACAAATCTCTATACGCCAACGCCCACTTTCCGGTTATCCTGCGACTGGGCCACTTGCTGCTGGACTGGCTTGTAATTGCGCTGAACGTTCTCCAGTTCGCTGGAATTAAGCGTGCCGGCTATCTTGTAATTGATGGGTTGTGCCAGCCCGGTCGCTTCACTGGTGACTGCTTTTGGTAGCCGTTCATATGATATCTTTTCGCTGCCAGCTTCTTTCCTGGCAGCCAACTTATCCCTGTTTGCCGACCTCCCCATATCACTGTCCATTACTGTTACGCTGGCGCAGGCAAGCATGACCGTGTTAGCGTGCTCTCTCGAGGCATCCCGCAGCTTTCCGACAATATTTATTCCTTCAACTGGGTCTGCCGTTGCTCCCCTATAGCCCATTGCCTCTGATAGTTCAAATGTGGCGGTTTCGAGCTTTTTGATTGTTTCTTCCGTGATTATAATCTTCCCATTCGACTGTATGTGGTTCATACTGCCTATGTTATATGCTTTCACCGCCTTGTCAAATTTCTCCAACGCGGTATTTGCCTTCTCACGTTCAGCAGGAGAACGGGTATTTATCTCTGCAAGTACTTCTTTCCTTGCGGATGCCAATGTCGTTTCAGCAGCCTCTATTGTCTTGGCTTGCTCTGAATTCTTATTGAATGTAATTATGTCTACCTTGTCCGGCGCTTCAGCCGGAGTGAATTCATTGGGCTTCATGGAAACGATTATTCCAGTCTTATCTTCATTCGATACCTGAAACACAAACATTTTACCACCTTCTACTACTGGTTCTCTTCGACAAAGATATGTCCCGCAACCCTTTTAAACCCTCAGCCTTTCAATAGGGGCGTAACGACACAAAAAAAGGAAGACGAGACGGCTTTTTGTCTTCTTAATGCATTCGTAAATGCGAATTTACGAATACGGGCAAAATTCTGTGAAATTTTGCCCTGCGCTATAATGCGAATATTGAGGTGAACTCCATGTACCCACCCGCACAGCAGGCATATGACCGCGCAATCACGGTCTTCTCGCCGG
>CAZYTZ010000032.1:0-13438 GCA_964650545.1 Microcaldota archaeon
AAGGTCGAGGCCCAGCCGGTCGACGAGTCAAGCAATGCCGTCAGGAACAGCCCGATTCCCCAAACAAGGCCAAAGGCAAGTCCTAGGCACTTGGGGCAGAGCTGCTCGTGGCTGCATCCCTTCTTCTTGGTCGCCATACTGCATCACCAAAAGCAAATTCTCAGGCGTTGCTTATAAATGCAGCGCCGTTCAGGTCTATTTCCTCCTCCTTCCAAGCTCGCGCTCAAGGTCGGAAAGCGCAATGCCTCTTGCGCGCACCGCCACAAGCGCGTGGTAGAACAGGTCGCACGCCTCCCAGATCATCTCGCGCCTTCCTTTTTTCTCCAGTGCTTCCGCAAGCTCTTCGCTCTCCTCGCGCAGCTTGGTAACGGCAAGCTTTCTTGAGCGCGCGAGCTTCACAGTGTATGAGCCATGTGTTTTGCCTGCAATCCTGCTTTCTATGAGCGCATCCAAATCCGAAAGGGAAAACCTAGCTGTTTTTCTTCCAAAAGCCCGCACAAAGCAGCTCTTCCTTTCCACGTGGCAGGCATTGCCTTCCCCCTGCACCTCCACGCTGTAAAGGAGTGCGTCCGAGTCGCAGTCAACACCCACTGACAGCACGCGCATGGAGTTTCCAGACGTGTCTCCCTTTCTCCAAAGCGATTTTCTCGAGCGGCTGAAGAACCACGCCCTCCCGCTTCCAAGCGTGCGCAACACAGCCTCCTTGTTCGCATATGCAAGCATGAGTGGCTCGCCAGTCTGGCAGTCTGCCGCCACAACCGGCAATAGCCCTTCCTTTGAGTAGCGCAAGCCTGATGCAAATCTTTCCGCCTGCCTCTTGTCTGCCAATTTTTTCATATTCTCACCTCAATTCCCTGCCTCCGCAACTCCTGCTTGCAGCCTTGCACCGTGGCTCTGCCAAAGTGGAAGATGCTTGCAGCAAGCGCTCCTGATGCCTCGGTTTTCTGGAAAACTTCAACAATACCATCCACGCTTGCGCAGCCGCCAGAGGCAATCACTGGTAATCTGGTGGCAGCGCAGGCAGCCTGAAGCATCCCAATGTCAAATCCCTTCCCAGTGCCGTCGCGGTCTATGGATGTGAGCAGTATCTCGCCTGCTCCCTGCCTTTCAGCTTCTCGCAGCCAGCTCCCAAGCTTCCACACTGTCCTCCTCTTGCCCGCGCGCGCAAAACAATAGTATTTCCCGCCTGACAGCTTGGCATCCACTGCCACCACCACTGCCTGCGAGCCGAACTCAGATGCGCATTTTGCTATTAGCCCGGGATTTTCCAGTGCAGCCGTGTTGATTGAGCACTGGTCAGCTCCTTGCTTTATGCGCTTTTCAAAGTCCTCGAAGCGCCGCACCCCTCCTCCAACGCAAAGGGGAATGGAGCACACTGAGGCCACATCTGAAATCGTCTGCAGAAATGTTTCGCGCGCCTGTACAGTGGCGCCAATGTCAAGAAGCACCAGCTCGTCAGCATCCTGGTATCTTTCCGCAAGCTCCACTGGATCGCCTGCGAAGCGCAGCTGCCTGAACGCAGTGCCCTTGAGCACCACTACCTTCCCATTGCGCACGTCGCAATCCAGGCAGGGGATTATCCGTCTTGCTAGCATGTCCACTCCTCCATCCCAATTCTCCTGTCATATAGCGCGCGCCCCAGCATTGCCCCATTTGCGCCAAGCGACACCGCAGCTTTCACGTCATCAGGGTTGCGCATGCCGCTGGCAAGCACAAGAGGCAGCCGTGTGAGCCTGCGCGCCTTGGAGAGCAGGGCAAGGTCAGGCCCCGCTTGCATGCCATCAACATCAACTGAGCCCATCACCAGCCCGCCAACCTTGCAACTCTCCGCAAGCCCCACTGCCTCCTTCAAGCCAAGCGAAGTGCCCTTCTTCCACCCCTTCACCATCATCCTTGCTGGCTTGCCTGAAAAGTCAAGCGAAGCCCAGACTCTGTTGCTGCCAAATTCCTCAGAGCACTTTTGCACAAGCTTGGGCGAGGAAGCAAGCGCTGTCCCAAAAACCACCCTGCTTGCCCCGCAGGCAAGCGCCCTTTTCGCAGCCTCAAAGCTTCTCATGCCGCCTGCCCACTGTATCTTGAGCTGCGGGCAAGCAGAGGCAATTTTTCTAAGAAGTGCAAGCTGGCTCTTGCTGCCAAACACAGCATCCATATCCACAATGTGGATGAGCCTAAAGCCTGCCTTCTCGTATTTTCTCGCAAGCGCAATTGGATTCCCGAAAACTTTTTCCGTCCCCTGCTTTCCCTGTAGCAGGCGCACCGCCTTCCCATCCATTATGTCTATTGAAGGCACTGATGCACTGCCTTGGCCGGAGCAAATGGAGATGAAGTTTCGAATCAGCATCTGCCCTGCCTTTCCGCTTTTTTCAGGGTGGAACTGCACTCCCCAAAAATTCCCCTCGCGCACAGCAGAGGCAAACCTCTGCCCGTACTGCGTGCTGCAAAGAATTGCTCCCTTATCTTTTGGGAACGCTGCAAAGCTGTTGGCAAAGTAAAAGTATTCACCATCTTCAATCCCTGCGAACAGCGGGTCTTGCCTTTCAATGTTGATGCGGTTCCAGCCAAGCTGCGGGAGCCGCACCTTACCCTTAAGCCTCCTCACGCTTCCTGGGATGATGCCAAGCCCTTGCACCCCTTCACACTCCTCGCTCCTGCTGAAAAGCGCCTGCGTGCCAAGGCAGATGCAAAGCACAGGCACGCCTATGCGTTGTTTGCCAAGCGCGGAAACAAGGCCTGGCACTGCGGCAAACGAGCCCACGCCGGGAATGACAAGCCCTGAAATTCCCTGTAGGCTGCCCAGACTGGGGGTTATCCTGCATTCTGCGCCTGCCCGCCTTAATGCATTTGCAACCGAGGCAATGTTGCCTGCCGAGCCAAAATCAAGTATGGCAATCATGGGATCACCTTCTCAAGCGGCATGACAAGCATGTCCTTGCCCCCTGCAAGCTTCACGCGGCGCACCACTGATGGGATCTGCCTTGACTCCACAACCGTCTGGACTGCCCACTCGCCCTTTTTCGCAAGCTTCATGAGCGTTGGGCTTTCCATGGAAGGCAGCACGCGCAGTATCCTCCGCAGCTTTTCGTCCGAAGGCGCATTGAGCACCAGGTATTTCAGGCTGCGCGCACGCAGCACGCCTTCAAGCGACAGCACAATCTCGGACAGGAGTTCCTCCTTTGCCCTCTCCTTTCTTCTGGCTGCCGCAAGGAAAGCGGACGAGGACGAAAGCGTATCTATTTTCCTCAAGCGGTTTGCGCGAAGCGTCCTGCCACTTTGTACCTGGTCTATCACAGCATCGGCAAGGTTTGCGGCAGGCGCTATCTCGGTTGCGCCTGAAAGCTCAAGTATCTCAGCCTTCACGCCTGCTGCTTTCAAGTACCTGCGCGCAGTTGATGGAAGTTTAGTGGCAATCCTTTTGCCTGCCAATTCGCGCACCGATTTCACTTTCGAAGCCTCGGGCACGGCCAAAGCTATTTCACACTCCCCAAAGCCCAGTTCCATCACCTTTCTTGCGCGCGAGCCGGTCTCGGAGAGCATGTCCAAGCCGGTTATGCCTGCATAAGCAGCTCCGCTATCTACGTACTTTGGCACGTCCTGCGCGCGCACGAACAGGTATTTCACCCTCCCATCCTCGCATCGCGCGCAAAGAGTGTCCTGCGGGCTGTCAAGCGCAGCAAACCCTGCCTTTGCAAGCATGGAGAGCGCAGGCTGGCAAAGAACCCCTTTGCTCGGAATTGCAATCCTTATCGTTTCACTTGTCATATCATCCCCTTGGTTGTTGGCAGGCGCCCGCCTGCCCTCTCTTTCACCTCGCACGCCTGTGAAAGCGCGCGCGCAAATCCCTTGAAAATCCCCTCACACTTGTGGTGGTCATTGCCATCGTAAAGCAGCCGCACGCACACATTGCAGCGCGCGCCCTGGATGAAGCCTGCGAAAAATTCCTTCACCAGGTCAGACTGCAGATTGCCGATGGATTCTCTCTGGAACCTCGCGTCGAATATGAGCGAGCTCCTTCCGCCAAAATCTACCGAAACCAGCGAAAGTGACTCGTCCATGGGAAAGGCAAAGCAGCCTGCGCGCGCCATCCCGCGCTTGCTGCCAAGCGCTTCCAAGAATGCCTCACCAAGCGCAATGCCAACATCCTCCACAAGGTGGTGCTGGTCCACTTCCAAGTCTCCCCTTGCAGAAAGCGACAGGTCAAACAGCCCGTGCTTTGCAAACGCAGATAGCATGTGGTCGAAAAACCCAATGCCAGTGTCCACTTTTGCCTTGCCGCTGCCGTCAATTGCAAGGGAAAGTGAAATTCCCGTCTCTTTGGTCTTTCTATTGATTTTTGCAGCCCGCTTCATTTTATCACCGCCAAAATTTCATCGGTTTTCAGCACATTCCAGTCCCCTCTCGCCTCACTGCCCACTATAATGCATGGCATTTTCGCAGCCCTGCACGCGGCAACATCGGACGCAGTGTCGCCCACGTATATCGGGCGGGCTGCGCCAAGCCTTTGAGCGGCAAGAAGCAGCGGCGCCGGCGAGGGCTTCTCCTGTTCGCAATCCTCAAGCGCCACCATGCTTTCTTTGGGGAACAATTCTTCCCAGCCGCTGTTCTGTATTGCAAATTTCGCTTCGGCGCGCGGCCTGCCGGTGACAATTCCAATCTTTTTTCCAGATGCCACGATTGCCTCCAGCTTTTTTTTGGAAACCATGGGCGTTTCCGTCTGCATAAGCCCGCCCAGGTATTCCTTTTGGAAACTGTCTTTCAGTTCAGCGTAAAGCACGCTGTTTTTTTCTTCCAAGGTCAGCGGTTCTGCCTTGCCGATGTCAAATTTGCCCTTCACTGCCCTCACAAGCGCATAAGTTGCGTCCCAGTCATTGTTGAAACCGATGATGGACTTTATCTCGGAAAGTTCCCGCTGTCCTATCTGCGCGGCAATCTTGTTTTTCTCAAAATACTGGTTGGCCACATTCTCAATCGCCTTCCTATAGGAATCCCGCACGTCCATAAGCACTCCGTCCATGTCGAAAAGCACGCAGTCATAGCCTCCTCCGCGCGCAACCATCCCATCAATCAGGGCTAACAGCTTCCTGTTCTGCCCAGGAGTTCCAATGGTAATCCGAAACGTGTTTGGAATCGCTGGCATTCCCGAGCGGTCGCGTACAACCAGCCCTGCCGATGCGGTTTCCTCCTGTATCATTGTTGCAGTCGCAGCGCCGAGAGGCGGCTTTGCAAGAAGGAAATTGCAGACTGAGGGGAATACGTAAAAGCCAAGCCCCTCAAGCCCCTTCCGCAGCCATTCTCTCTCCGCCCTCATTTTTGCCAGGTTTTCCTCCATCTTGGGAATCCCGCTCTGAAGCGCGCGCGTGGCAAGCGCGCCTGAAAGCACGTTCACATTGTAGGGCGGCTTGAGCCTGCGCAGGATGGAAATTATTTTTTCATTGGAGACCGCATATCCCACCCGAAGCCCGGCAAGCCCCCATGCCTTTGAAAAAGTCCGTGAGACTATCAAATTCTCGTATTTTTCCACGAGGTCAACGCAGCTTTCGCCGCCGAACTCTATGTATGCCTCATCCACGAACACTATTACTTCCGTCTGCCCAAGCAGCTGCACTATCAGCCCCTTTTTCATAGGAATCCCGACAGGGCTGTTCGGGGACACTAAAAACACCATCTTGGTATTCTCATCGCTCGCAGAGGCAATTGCCTGCAAGTCTGGCTGGAACTGCCTGTCCAACAGCACTCCTCTCACCTGCGCTCCCTGCGTCTTTGCGCAGACACTGTACATCGAGTAGCCAGGCTCAAGGCTGATGACATTGTCCCCTGCATCCACAAACGAGCGGACGCACAGGTCTATTATCTCATCAGAGCCGTTGCCAACAAGGACATTGCCTGCCTGCACGCCTGTGTAGCGCGCAATTTCCCTTCTTAGCTTATTCTGGTCGGAATCCGGATAGCGGTTGAGCGGGATTTCTTCAACTGGCCCCACGCTTCCTCCGAACGAATTCTCGTTGGCATCCAGAAATGCGCCTGCTTGCTTGTAGAGATCCCGCGCGCAAGTGTATGGCGCAAGCTGTGCCACGGCTTTTCGCACCATTTTATCGATTTTTCCCATCTCAGTCACCCTCTCTTGCTTCCGCCGCTTTTGCGTGCGCCTCCAACCCTTCCATCCTTGCAAGTAGCGCAGAGGTTTTTGCAAGCCTTTTCTGCGCAGCGCCTGACAAGCTTTCAACATACATCCATTTCCCGAAAGCCTGCACGCTCACCCCTCCCCATGCCCTTGCTGCTGAATTCGTGGGCAGTATGTGGTTGCCGCCTGACATTCCATAGTCGCAAAAAGCCTCGCCAGTGCCGACAAACACTGCACCAGCATTTTTCACAAGCGGCAGCAGCCCCTCTGCATCCTTTACCATAAGTTCCAGGTGCTCAGGTGCCAGCTCATTTGCGGCATCAATCGCATCGCCCGTGCTTTTTGCCACGAATATCCTGCTCCACTTTGGAATGGAAGCGCGCGCCTGGCTGCCTTCAGGCAGCCTCCCAAGCTGCGCTGAGAGCTCAGCTGAAACTTTCCGTGCCAAGCCAACTGACTCGCAGATGCAAACGGCAACGCTGTCTGCCCCGTGTTCAGCCTGCGATAGCATGTCTGCTGCAACAAATGCAGGGTTTGCAGAGCAGTCTGCAATCACCAGCACTTCTGACGGGCCAGCAGGCACGTCTATTCTCACTCCTTCTCCTGTAACTGCCTGCTTTGCAGCGCTAACATATGCATTGCCTGGCCCGCAAACCACGTCCACTCTCGCCATCATGCCCTCAATGCCATAAGCCATTGCCGCAATTGCCTGTGCCCCTCCGATCTTGCAAATCCTTGAAATTCCGCACATGCGCGCAGCCGCAAGTATAAAAGGATTTGCCTTGCCGTCTTTTTGCGGCGGCGTGCAAACAACGATTTCCTTCACTCCTGCGACTGCGGCAGGTACTGCTGCCATGAAAAGGGAGGAGAAAAGAGGCGCCCTTCCTGCGGGCACATAAATTCCAACGCGCTCCACTGGCACAAACCTAAGGGAAGTTCTTCCGTCCTTCCCTTCCTGGGAAACTTCTCCCATCGAGGCTTTTTGCACGCGCGCAAAAGCATCAACTCTCCCCTTCATTTCCAGCATTGCTTCCCGCTGAGAAGGCAAGAGGGATTTTTCAGCATCTGCAATTTCCTGCTGGGAGACCTGGGCATTCTCGCGAGTAAGGGCAAAATCATCCAGCCTGCGCGAATACCCAGGTAAAGCATCAAAGCCTCGCAGCCGCACATCCTCAACTATCCTTGACGCAATTTCCCTCGCGCCCTCCTCCTGAGCCTTGCGGCTTGCCAAAAAATCAGAAATCGCTTTTCTTGTGAGGGGAACGGGGATTAGGCTAGGCAGTGTGAAGCAGATCCCTTGCCTGTTCCTCCGAATTCACCATCATAGCACCTTTTCTTATTCCCACTTTATTCCCACTTCATTTTTTAAAGCTATCGCTGCTATCCTGAAAAAACTACTTCTTTCCCTGCCTTCTCTTCCTCATTTCATTCGCGTGCGCCGCGAGGTCCCAGAGAAACAGGAACGCAATCAGGAATGAAACCTCGTCGGCAAGCGCGAAGAAGCCAGGCAGCTGCAGGTAGGCCACTGCATCTGGGATGACAAGGGAGAGCAGGAGGAAGAACGCGCCTGCCGCAATGTCGCGCAGCATGATGCTTTCGTCCTTTGCGCTTCTCTTGTGCCGCGCAATCGAGCGGGAAAGCGCGTCAAGCAAAGGCTTGATGTCCAGCAGTATCATGTAGGCGTAATATGCAACAGGCACTGCGCCAATGACGGTGGCTGCCAGCCGCATTGCAGCTGCTTCCTCTGGCGGCAAGCCCGCAACGAAAATCCCGAGCCGCACCACCACGACCGCAAACACTATTGCCGCAATTGCCGCAAGCCTGGCGCTCACGCAGCGCCAGCACACGTTTGACAGCCGCCAGAATCCGCCATTCGGCGAGAAATCCTTCACAAGGCCTGAGAAATACTGGGCAAACGCGCGCGCGGTCGCAAGCACAGATGCAGGGATGAGGCTCATGCCAAGCCGCTCAATCTTTTCCTGCCTTGAAAGCAGGAACGAGGACACCAGCGCGGTCGCCACCACGCCGAAAGAGCCTATGGACAGCAGCATTTCCCGCACTTCGCCTGTGGCAGTGGAGGCTATGATAAGCGAGAACTCCCCGAGCACCACCATGGAAGATGCACCGAAAAGCGCGCGCCTGCCGTTTGCGCCGGTGGAATAAAGCAGCGTGAGGACAGAGAAAAAGCACACAACTATGAAGACCAGCGAGAGCGCAGACGCAAGCTCAATATTCTGCAGCACTGCGGCAGGCGCAGTCAGCATGCCAAGCGACAGGAAGAAGAACGCGGAAAAGGTAAGGAGCAGTGGGCGTATCGTCTTTTCAATGGTGCGCGAATTGGGGAGCGACGCAATTATGCTGCCTGCCAAAAACGCGCCTATTGCCGCGGACAGGCCGAAAAAGTCAGCCACAAAGCTCATGACCATGCAAAGCGTGAAGGACACGAATATGAGCGTCTCCTCGTTGAATTTCGAGGTGAGCCTCACCATGGCATTGGCGGCCGGCTTGCGCACGAAGAAGTAGAATGCCCCCAGAAGCCCAAGAGAAATCAGCACGGAATATATCTTGTCGTCATAGCTGGGCGCGCCGCTTGACAGGCTTGAAAAGAAAGTGAGCGCCGCGACAGCCACCAAATCCTCAACGATGAGCATGGAGAACAGCAACGGCATGAGCGTGTCTTTCGCAGTGCCCCGCTCCACCGCAATCTTGTACATTATGGCGGTGCTGGTGATTGCCACCATTGCGCCTGCGAAAAGCGACGTGGTCAGGTCCAGCCCGAAGTAAAGCGCCACCTCATAGCCGAAGAAGAAGAGAATGGACATCTTGAAGAACGTCACAAGCACTGCGCGGAAGCCCGAGCGCAGCATGCGCGAGATGGAAAATTCTATCCCGACTGTGAACAAGAGGAGTATTGCGCCAAGCTGCGCAAAAGCATCGATGAGCGACTGGTCGTTTACCAGGCCAAGCGCATTTGGGCCGGCAATCATTCCCAGGACAAGAAGCCCGACAACGTAGGGCTGGCGAAGCCTGATTGACAGCACGGTGCCCAAAAGCGCAAGCACCACGAAAAATGAAAGTTCAATAAGCGCGATTATTTCTCCCATCAACCTACCTGAAGAGCGATGATAGCGATGCAATCTTTAATAGCTTGCCCAATGACAGGCCGGACAGTACCTTTTTCCCGCTCCTTGAGAAAGCGAGCCATGCAAGGAGCTTCTTTTTCACAACCTTCCTTTTTGCGTACTTCCCCTTTCCTGAAAGGATTGCGCGCGCAAGCTCGGATGGAAGCATTGCCGCGGTCTTTTTCACAGCTTCGCGCTCGTCCTTCACAGAATCAAGCTTCACAAGCGCGGCCTCAAGCTGCTTCTCCGCGCCATCGTGCTCGCGGATGAGCGCCTCAACCCTCTTCTCAGCCTCCTTCTGCGTTTCCTGTGCCACGCGGATGCGCGACTCCTCGGGTGTAAGCGCGATTATCCTGGGCTCGCCAGGCACTGCTTTTTCCAGCCTCTCAAGCCTGATGCGCTTCTGCTCCTCCTGCTCCTGCAGGTGCCTTTCATGCACTGCCTCGCCTGCTGCAGAGCAGTAAAGCATTTCAGGCGTGCTCGAGCTGGTTGAAAGCCCCATTGAAACGGCTTCTGCAGCATTCAGGGGCATGATTATCCCGGACTGCTGCTGCATCTCCTCTCTTGTTTTCTCCTTTTCCTTGACTGTTTCGCTGACGCCAGCAACAGCCTGCGACTGTTTCATGTCATCATTGTAGTATCCCCATGCAAAAGTGGTGGTTTCCTTCACCTTGGTCTCCGCGCCTGCCTGCTGCTGCACGCTTTCCACGGTCGCCTTGCTTCTCTGCTCAGTGTTGGCCGCGTTTTTCACTTCATCCAGCTTCATGGCGTTCTGCACGTATCTTGCGGCATTCTCATATCCCCAGACAAAAGAGCTTGCATTGATTGCGTTTTGCGCGCCGGGCGTGAGCGTGGACATGAATTTGCTCACTCCCTGCTTCCTAAACTCGCGCTCAAGCGATTCAATGGCCGAGGCGAACTGCTCGTCCGGCATTGTCATTGCCGCCGCAAGGAAATCCGCGCTCTTGCGTATCTTGACTCCCATGCGCTTGTTATCTTCTCCCTCTTTCTTATCGGCATACGCCTGGCAAACAAACATGGCAAACCTCGTCTTGTCAGCAATAAATGCGGAGAGAGGGATTTTTGGGCCAGAGGGAAATCCTCGCAGACTTCACTCGTGCGAACCCACGAAGGCGCTAGGCCACAGGGTCCTAAGCCCTGCGCATTTGACCTGACTCTGCCATCTCCGCGCAATGGTTGGAGTGGGCAACGATTAAAAATACAGCCTCCGAAGAAGCATCGGTGACTGGATGAGACATTACATTCTTGCAATATTTGCAGTTTCAATGATTTTGCTCTTCGGATGCGCGTCCCAGGCGCCGCCGGTGGTGGTGGACGAGCCACCTGCCCCGCCCGCGCCGCCCGTGGTGAAAAACACGACCGTTGCTGCCCAGCCATGCTCTGCGGGCAACATCGTGCAGAACGACAACTGCTTCTCTTCGCTTGCCGCTGAAAAGGACGACCCCACATACTGCAAGAGCATATATTCAATCGACGTGCTTGACTCCTGCCTTGCCCACTTTGCAAACAGCAGCCTTGATATCTGCAAGCAGGTGTCAAGTTCCACCATCCGCTTTTCCTGCCTGACTGCAAACGCAGTGCGCGAAAAATCCGAGAGCATCTGCAACCTCATAGACAACACGGACGCCGCGGCAGCCTGCCTCAGAAAAGTGCTCCCGCCGTGCATGCTTATTTCAGATGAAAGCGAGCGCAGCTTGTGCATAGCGCTTGACAAGAAGGACTTTTCTCTCTGCGAGGGCGATGCCTGCCTTGCAGCATACGCTTTCAACCAGTCTGACGACCTTGCCTGCGGGGCAATCACGCAGCAGAACGACCGCTACTACTGCCTTGCCCTGGTTGCGCAAAGCCCTGCGGTGTGCCTTGACGCGCCGCTCCAGCCTGTGCAGGACCTGTGCATAGAAAGGGTGGCAGAGGCGATTGGCGACGTCTCAGCATGCGGGCTTGCCACTGCGGGCAGCGACTACCGCAACAACTGTTACCTTTACTTTGCCGTCCGGGGCCGCGACTCTGCAATTTGCCAAAAGCCACTCTATGAGACACAGCGCGATGCCTGCTACAAGAGCTACTCAATACAGACTGCCACAATTGATGCATGCCCGAAGATAATCGAGTCCACCAACCGCGCGGACTGCTACTTCAAGTCGGCAAAAATCAACCGAATGCCCTCGCTTTGCAACCTGCTTTGGACAAACGACCTGAAGGACACATGCTGTTCCGGCGCCATCCTCTACCCTGCTGAGGGGCCGGTGCCTGAGGACTGCCCGTCGGTGGTAAGCGTTGACTGGCGCGACAAGTGCTACTACCAGTCAGCGCGCCTGAACTACAACAGCACGCTTTGTTCGCTCATAACGAACGGCACCAGCGACTACCGCAACTGCAACTCGCTGTTCAATTAATTTTGCGCGCGAACGGGTGAAAACAGGATGACGCAACACAAGGGGCAGGGAGCCACAGAATATTTAGTATTGCTCGCAGTCGTGCTAATCGTCGCCCTCGTCTCGGTCGCGCTGCTCGGCTTCTTCCCGGGAATGGCAAGTGACGCGCAGCAGACTCAGAGCAAAACGTACTGGTCGAGCGCGAGCCCGATTGCGGTTGTTGAGATGGGCGCCATGAATTATGGGGGAACCGGTGACGGCAACCTCTCGATGCTGTATCTCCGCCTGAGGAATACCGGCGTTTACCCGATACGCATTACCGCGATGACGGGGGGAGGCAGCGGGTCGGCCACAATCTACTGCGACGCTTCCTGCGACGGCACGGCTGGCGTGAAAAGCATCTCTGACATCTATTACATGGCACCGGGCGAGGAAAAGCTTTATTCGCACAGCTATTTCGGCACAGTTTATAGGGGAGGGATTGGCGTGAGGACATACACGGAAAGCGGCAGGTTCACGGGGACATCGGTGTGCAGCGCGGCAAGCAGCTCTTCGAGAGGAACGGTGACGATAAGCAATTTCGGCTTCAACTACACCGAATACATCAATGGGCAGCAGATAGCGAAAAGCGAGATGGGCGCAAAGCCGCTTGCGATAAAGTGCAATTGAGCCTGGGCTAGGGAAAACCAAAAATTAAAAAGAAGAAAACTTACTCTTCCTTTTTCTTGTGCGCGTGCTTCTTCTCGGAAGGCTCGGCAGCAGCCTCTTCTTTCTTGGCCTCGGGTGCCGGCTCTGCCTTTTCGGCAGGCTCGGCTGCTTCAGAAGGCGCCTCTGCCTCAGCTTTTCCACTCGCCTTCGGCGACTGTCCCTCCAGATGCGCTGCATCTGAAGGTTCCTCCTGCTTTGCCGCTGCCACGCTCTCGGCCTGCACGGCTGCAGGCGCGGCTGCCGCGCTTGCAACCTCGTCGCCGGGCTCTGCCTCAAAGGCGGCAAGCGTCGTTGTGAATTCATCGTAGGACGCAATCTTGTTCCTTCCCATCTGGTATTCGCGCGCAAGCAGGTAGAAGATAAGCGCTAAAGAGCGCCTTCCCTTGTTGTTGCACGGAATCACCCAGTCAATGAAAGAGGTTCCGTTGTCGCTGTCGCACAGGCCCACAATCGGTATTCCCATGGTGCCTGCCTCAACGATTGCCTGCCTTTCGCTTTTCGGGTCGCAGATAATAAGCAGCTTGGGCTCCACAAAGTCAGCGCGCGAGACATTGGTCAATATGCCAGGGATAAACCTTCCCTGGAACACATTGATGCCAGTCACAGACGCGAACACTGACGCGGCATTGCCTGAATACGTCCTCGAGGCGACCACCAAAATCTCGCCAGGCTCGTACTTGGCAAGCAATGTGCCCGCCATCCTGATCCTCTCGTCAATCTTCCTCAGGTCAAGCACGTACAGGCCGTCGTTCCTCACGCGGTAGATGAACCGGTTCATGTCCACTATCTTGAGCTTGGTGCCGATATGTATGCCTGCTTCAAGGTATGCCTCTTGCTTTATCAGGAAATTATCTGCCATTTTTTTCACCTTTTTTCCGGTTTTCCGCAGGCGCTTGTTGTCCCGCCACTCTCGGCGCAACCGAAGTTACAATAAAATCCGCCGAAGGGGTCTTCGGCGAATGCTCGCCATGCGCACATGGCGATATATGGGGCCATCGAGATTTGAATTTTCGGAGCCCCGAACCTCAGTCAAGGGATCGCTCGAATCTCTAACACCCCAAGCTAGAAGGCTAGCCAGGTTACCCCATGGCCCC